>WRFS01000080.1 GCA_009778695.1 Oscillospiraceae bacterium | reverse complement strand
TACTTATAGAGGTAAGCTATTTTATAGGCTTATGCAACAGGCAGTCGAAACTGAACCAATACCATATGACTACATCATTAGAAAATAACACGAGTCATGGGGATAAGCAGTAATTAAAATACATCGGGGAGATATAATCAAGCCCAATTTTATCGGCTTCATCTTTAGCATCTGAATTTATTCCATTATAAAAAGCCTCAATCCCTAATACCCACGACAGATTTTCTGCTGGCAATGGACTGTAATATTTATAACCGGCAGTAAAACCCATTGCAGCAAATCCTTTACCAGCAGATAAAAATCCATCAGAAGAAGCATTGCCTCCAGCAAAATTACCTAAAGGAAACGCCAAGCCAACATGAAATTGTGAAAAGGATTGACGAGTTGATGAATTGTGAGATTGTGAAATAGAGTTATAATTGTCTGATGTTTCATAATTTCCATGATTCCTAACAATAGAATTTGGTTGTTGGTTTTGATATTGGTCTTGATTCTGATATTGGTTTTGACTTTGATTTGAGCTACTTTTAGTTTCTATTGACTTCTCACCAGATTGATTATTAAATGTTTCCACTCTGCCATTCTGATACATAATACCGGCAACATCATCTTTATACACAAAATAGACTCGACCTTTTGGTTCTGAGAATAATTTGTACCTGACAAGAGTTGGTGTAATTTCTGTTACAATCACTTCCATTCTTCTCCCTCTTTTCATTGAGATTATGTCTTGAGAAAAACATGTAATTGAAATAAATGCAAATATTGTAAATAAAATAATTTTTTTCATTGTTATTAAGTTATTATTAATGATTTTCTTGCTTACTCTTTTCAGTTTTCAGCATTCCCTGTTGTACCCATTTAAACTAACAAGGCATGGTACTCGCCTTATCAATCTCAAGAGGTATCACCACAACACCTACCAACTACAATAAGAAAAGCCCATGCCTATAAAACAACATGAGCATTTACTTATATTACTTTGTAGTTGGTTTTCAAAAGTGGTGATTTTTTGAGACTACAGCAATAAAGCAAACGCTTTATATTATCATTCAATGTTTTAACCTGTTATCACTCCATAAGCAAATTGTTTTGAGTTTAATAACACAAAAGTAGTAATTCTTTTTTGAATTACTCACATCTACCTATAAAATTTTCAATTAAAACATCTGGCATGGGCTTATTCCTTTCTTGTTTTGCTAAACAAATGGTACAAAGGTATTAATTATTTAACAATTTGTACATATTAATATCCCTCTTTGGCAATTATTCCAATCTGCCATTGTCCTTGTAGCTGTAATATCCATATTCGGAGATTATAATATGGTCAATCAACTCTATATCCATTGTTTTGGCAGCTTTCATAATTTTAAGCGTCATTACATCATCTTTACAACTCGGTTTTACATTACCAGAGGGGTGATTATGACAACACACTATTCCACTTGCATTAGCCAATAAAGCTCCCTGCAATATCATTCTGACATCCACAGTGGCTTCAGTTAATCCGCCCAAAGAAACAGTGTGGATTCCAAGAGCTTGATTGGAAACATTCAAGAGCAAAATCTTAAATGCTTCTCTGTATTCTATTTGTTCCCAATTCTTTAGCATCAATTCATATATTTTCATTGATGAATTTACTTTCAGTTTCCTTTTATTTTTATTGTTTGATTCATAGGTCAATTTGACTTCTGAAACATTATATAAATCATTCATAGTAAATTAATTATTAAAATTTTCCATCATAATGGTATAAAAAAATAGTTAGTTAAAACCTACAAGTTATCAATAAAATAGCTATATTTGCAAGGTTAAATCAATACAATACTTTATGTTAATAGAAAGAGTTGCAAATAATCAGATTATTATTTCATTTTCTCAAGGAACAGATATTTTTGGTATTCAGCGTTTAATTGATTATGCAAAATATCTGGAAGCTACTTCTAAATCAAAAGCTAAGCAATCAGATGTAGATAAATTAGCTGATGAAATAAATTCCAATTGGTGGGATAAAAATAAACATCGTTTTCTGAAATGAAAATTGTTGTTGATGCCAACATTATCTTTAGTGGAATTTTAAACTCCAATGGAAAAATTGGAGATTTATTAATTAATTCAGATAAATTCTTCTCTTTTATTGCTCCTGATTTTTTAAGAACAGAAATATACAGTCATTATGGTAAACTTATAAAAATATCAGGCTTAACATTGGCTCAAATCCTTGAATCTGAATATCAAATCTATAAATCCATTACATTTATATCAGAAGCACAAATCAGTCTGGAAAATTGGCAGTTTGCAAATAACCTTGTTTCTGATATTGACCCCAAAGATTCTATTTATATCGCTTATACCAAACAATTTAAATGTAAATTATGGACAGGTGATAAAAAATTGATTAATGGGCTTGCAAAGAAAAATTACAATAATATCATTACTACTGAAGATTTATTTCAGATTAGAAATGAAAAATTAAAGATTTAACTGATACTTAAAAATTTCCC
>WRFS01000079.1 GCA_009778695.1 Oscillospiraceae bacterium | reverse complement strand
TCAAAATGGCAGTCCATCCTTTTCATCATTACTCCAAAGGACATCCAAATCTTCATCTCCTCTTGGTTCTTCTTTAAAATCCTTCTCTACTTCATTTTCATTTGAAGCTGATAATGATTCAATTTTCCACGCTTTAACAGTAGTGTACCACTTGCCATTAAACTCCCTGCTTTCAATATCAATAGAAGCCTTTATTTTATCACCTTGCTTTATCTTATCACTTATAGCATTGCCCCACAGAGTAATACATATTGATTTAGGATATTGTTCTTCTGTTTGGATGATAATTTCTTGTTTCTTCCATTCATTGCCTGTCTTACCCACTCCTGTTTGGATAGGTAAGATATTCGTTATTTTTCCTGTTATTTCCATTTTTGTAAAATTATTATCATAAAAAGTACACAATAAATCAAGATTTGTATTGCTACACAAATCCAAACTGAGGATGCTACATAATTGCTGCCAATATGATTAAAAATATTCAGAAAGTCCACTGATTTATCAAACAGCCAATCTGAAAAGTTTCTAAAATTTTTACAACTCAGGAAGAACACCACAGCAAAAATTATAAAACCAGCTTTTAGATAATGAAACTTAAAAATGTAATCCAATAAAATCAACCATGTAAAAGGTATGATAAAGTAATACACAATGATATTGATTTCATTGTAGGTCAATCCTGTAATCTTTGCTATATAAAGCAAAGCATCAGCTACTATTCTAAAAATTGATTTTATCATTTATCTGCATTAATATTAAATGTGTAAGGATGCAGTAATGAAAAATTCAATGTTATTGATGTTATACCGCCATAGTCAAAGCATAGTTTAACAAAAGCCCCTAATGACATTATATCAGATGCAATATACTTACCTTTAATATTGCTATAATACTTTCTCATTATATCATAATCAGTAAACACCTCAATATTATTATTTTTAATCCTTCTGAAATTTATTGAATTAGTTGGAATGCAATTTTTAGTAGTATCTTTCGGGTCTTTATCATCAAAATATGTCAAAATTAATAATGTCTCATTTTGTTTTAGAATGTTCTGGATAGTGTCACTTAATCCTTTTGTTGGATTTTCAGAAAACTCTAATAAATATTCATTTATTGTGTCATTTGCTACTTTAACAGAAACTTCAGTTAAATTATCCATGTGTCTTGTAAACTCATTTTGAATACCCTCAACTGCAAGTACCCCCCAAGCAAAAAAACCTATTCCAAGTAATACTATTATTCCTATTATTGTTCCTACTGTTATTCCTATTATTTTACCAATTTTTTTAGCCATAATTTTTTGTTATTTTCCCTATTATTTCCATTTGATTACAAAATTATTGATAAAAATTTATCAAAGGTAATAAAATAAAGAATAGAAAAGATTGGGTGAAATTGCCAAGCCTTTTCTATCTTAATTTTATTACTTCTTATTTGCAAGAAAAGAAAAGTCCAAATGAAATTACAATAAAAGCAATCAAGAAAATAAATACACACCCGCTACTATTTTTTTTAGGTTGTGACATATTATTCATTAACTCATTCATTCTTTTGAAATTAGCAGCTCTAATTGACGATATATTTGCCATTTCTATTAATTTTGGCTTAATGGATTTTAGCCTTTCTTTTGCCTCATTATCTATCTCAAAACTATCAATTAAATTTAGGCATTCTACTGCTTTATTTAATTCCTTTGAATCCAAGACACTATTTCTCTCATCAAGCAATCTTATGAATATACTATACAAAGCATTCCCCGCTTCTTCGGAATTAACCTTTTCTGAATGAGGTAATAATTCCTTCATCAGTTGAATACGAGATTCTAACATATAAAAATTACTAATTCCATTAAGAACCTCTACTGAATGGTCTGACATGGCATCATTTTTATCTAATTGGTTCATTTTATTTAAATTTTAGTCGTTATATTTTTGCTTTTACTTCTGGACTAAGTTCCCTGTCAACAATCCAGAAATATTCTTCTTTTTTCAATACTTCTTCAACATCGTTTTCTACTAAATATGCTCTTTTTGCTATTTCCTTTATCTTTCCAACTGTCAAATCTAATCCATTGGCTATTGTTGTCTTATTCACACCAAATAAACCTGTTGGAATTGCAATAGGATACATTAATGACCATTTATTCTTTTCAATTCTATCAAGAATACCAACTCTAATAAAATAGGCAAGAACACATAATTCATTATGCTTATTTATTACATCAAATTCAGTTTCTACATTCAGTTGATTTAGCTGATTAATTATATTAGCCATCATAACTGCTGTCTTGTTTAGCTCATCATTGAATAAAGCCATATCAATCATAATTTACGTATTGTCCATAATCCTTTTCTGATAAATTTTTCAAATTTTGCATTTGCCAATTATAATAATTCTCAACTTCCTCAATCATTTTTTCTTGAGGGTAGCCATTGGGATATTTCCATTTCTTTGAATAATTACCAATCAAAGGTGCAATACCTTTTACTTCAATTTCTAAATTACCACCGACATAATCAAAATAGACT
>WRFS01000078.1 GCA_009778695.1 Oscillospiraceae bacterium | reverse complement strand
TTTCATTAATTTGTTGTTTCATACCACTAAATTAAGTGAAATTTTTCAAACTGCAAAGCGTTGCAGGTTTTTTATTTTCAACGCTTTGCTCTTTTTTTATTTTTTTATTTGCGGATTTAAGGTTTTATTTATTTTAATCAGCAAACATGTGAATGTATGATCGGAACTGGATCTCTTCCAAAGAGTCGGCCTTTGGAGGAGACTAATCTCTGTTGAAAAGTATTTTTAAAGTAAATATAATATATTCTTTTTTACAATGCATCATTAAGCGTACTTAAAACACGTAAACAGATGAAAACTATTATTAAAACACAAATAAAAATAATGCAATGTAAATATGGAAATTGTATGTACTTTATTTTGTTATTTGAGTTAATCAAAAGCATTTTTTATTTTTTAGGGTTTGCCGCATGCAGTATAATTGTATTGCAATTCATAGACCAAGGATATTTAACACAATCTATTTACGAACAACTTGTTATTGTTATCTCTTTTTTATGTATTTTTCTTTTTAAAAAAGAAAAGCAATATGCCTTAGTTGCGTATATTACCAAATTAACCGTTTCCAAGATTAAGAATTTTATTTTAGTAAGAGAGTTGCTTTCAGGATTCAATTTTATATTTTTTCCACTCGTTATTCCTTTATTGTTTTTGTCCAATACAATTGGAATCTCAATTAGAACTTGTATTTCTTTATTTATATGTTTATGGTTAATGGGTTTATTGTTGAATTTATTGACACGAATAATTAAATATTTCTGTATCAAATACAAGTTGTTTTTTGTTACAACCCTAAGTATTGCGCTTACATACAGCATTATTCTTGTTCTATTTTATCGAACTACAACTGTTTTTTCATATTCGCACATTCTTGATAATATTTATTATATCATAGCGCTGCTAACAGTAATCTCATTATTGATTCCGGGTTACTTCTATATAATTAAACAAGAACTGTATCAAGTCTATGAAGGAAATCATATTGGCAGCGAAACTGTTCACTACTTTACTCCCAATTTTTTTTTATCGGACATATTTAGCAAAGCGCTATTATTGGAATATTTGCGCTGTAAAGTATTCAAAAAATTTTTAATTCAATTGGTTTCTTATGCAATAGCAGGAATTGCATTCTTTACAGTGTTTGACTTGAAGATATTGGGATTAGGAATGTTTTTGTGTATTTACACATTTAATATGCTCCCGTTAACAATCTATTTAAGTTCAAATTATTTTGATGGATTATATACTAAGCCGGTTTCAATCAAGTCGCTCTTATTAAGTTCTTTTTATATACACATTGTTACAATAGCCATACTGTTTTTAATTCTATTAATTTTCATAACAATCTATGACAAATCATATATATTGCCTTTATTATCATTGTATTTATACACATCTGGTCCTATGGCTCTGTTGCTGTTGCATAATATTTTATTTGCAAAAAAATTTGATTTATTTCCCGTTCTTTCGGATTTTACAATCGAACAGACACTTGCTCAAACAGTGATCAAAATGATTTCAGCAGCCTCTTTATTCGGATGTGCCGCTGCTATTCACTTTTTTTCGACAATTGGCTGCTATGTCATTCTTGCAATAAGTTTGATTGTGATTATGACATACTCCCATTGGATTGATTATTTATACAAAAAATTCATGCTAAGAAAATACACAATAATGGAAAATTTACGTAAAAAATAACCGTATGGATGCAATAAATATAACCGATTTGAAAAAAATATACAGCAAAGTCACAGCTGTGGATATCCCTTCATTAAATATCGATCAAGGAGAAATAGTGGGTATCGTAGGAAACAACGGAGCCGGAAAGACTACATTACTTAGGTTGTGTTTAGATTTAATAAAAGCTACAAAGGGAACGGTAAGGTTGAATGGGATTGAGGTCTCGAGTGATGATCGTTGGAAAAAAGTAACCGGTTCCTATTTGGATACTAACTTTTTAATAGAATTCTTAACCGCAAAAGAATTTTTGTATTTTACAGGAGAGGCATATAGTTTATCTAACGCAGAAATTGACAAACGGAAAATTGTTTTTGAAAAATTTATGACTAATGAAATTACGGGCAATGAAAAATATATTCATGAATTATCATCGGGAAATAAGCAAAAAATAGGAATTGTATCAGCAATGATAATTCAACCGGAAATCCTTATTTTGGATGAACCGTTTAATTTCTTAGATCCAAGTTCGCAGATTATTGTGAAACGACTGTTATTGGATTACAATCAAAAATACGGTACAACAATTCTGTTGTCAAGCCACAATCTGCAACATGTTACAGATATATGCAGTCGGATAATTCTTGTGGAATCAGGGAATGTCATTCGAGATTATACTACTATAAATGACGTAGCTTTGCTTGAAATCAAACAGTATTTTGAAAATAAAGTATGAATGGGTTATTAAAACTAAATAATACAGTTTATTTTTGGCTGCTTTGTGTTTTGTGCATCTTATTTGCTTTTCTAAGTAAACAGTTTCTATACACCGATCAAATATATTATTATACACTAAGCGAACAATTTACCTCTGAGCAGATTCATAAGTTTTTATCTTATCAGAACGCAACTTGGAG
>WRFS01000077.1 GCA_009778695.1 Oscillospiraceae bacterium | reverse complement strand
GAAGGTGTAACAAAATTCGCTCCATTTCTCCCTCGCAGTCATAAACGAAAAAAGCCGATAATCGTGTAATTATCAGCTTTTTATGCAAGTGTTCAAGCTGGGATTCGAACCCAGGACCCCATCCTTAAAAGGGATGTGCTCTGTCCGCCAAAAGGCTTCGCCTTTCGGCTCTTACCTGCTGAGCTACTTTACTTTACGATGTTTTTATTTACGGTAAAAATGTGGTTTTAGGTATTAGGTAACACACTAAGTGTAACATTTCTGTTCAAACTATCTGCGATTAATAATTAATTTAATTGTTTGATTTATAATATTATGTCTTAGCAAAAATTCTCGCCATTTAAAGTAAGGATTTACTATCTTTTTAAATGAATTTGAGAGGTAAATATCCCTTGTAATGAAATAATAAAACCGTTAAGGAATTTAAAAATAACACATTAAGTAATAATTGCAAATGCCCCTACCCTTTAATAAAAAGTGTTATTTTTAAATTCCTTAAACTTTTCTATTTAGTGCCTCTAAGAAAACGCTATAACATATTAGTTATCAACATTTAATTGTTGATATTTTTTAGTGAATCTTTTTAATAAAAACAGTTGTGTAATGAAAAAAAAGTGTATATTTGCCTGCAAATGAGTATATCAATATAATTTACAGATAAAAAACACAAAAAGATTCGTAATATGAGACAAAGATTCGACCTTCAATTAAAATTAGGGCAAACGCCTATCAGTGAAATTTACATCAATCCTAAAAGCAAAAACGCATTAGATCAATTAATCGCAGCCTTGAAAGAGATTTATTGTAATGCTGAATATAATAACAAGATATTCAGCATTATAGAAAAGCATCTTCCGTCAGTTGATCGAGGCAATGGTCGTCCTGGCATGAATCTTTGGACGATTTTTGTGTTGGCACAGGTACGCTTATGTTTGAGGTACAGTTACGATATGTTGCATCATCAGGCTAATAACGACCGTTTGCTTCGTCAGTTACTGGGTATAGAGAATGAATTTGGGATAGAACCATTGGTTTTTGAATATCAGAACATTTATGATAATGTGAGCAATCTCAGTGAATCTATGTTGGTTGAGATCAACGATGTGATTGTTGAGTTTGCTCATAGGGAAGTTTTTAAAAAAAAAGAAGATACACCATTGCGCTTAAAAACAGATAGTTTTGTAGTAGAGAGCAATGTTCATTTTCCCACCGATTATAATTTGTTGTGGGATTGTGCGCGCAAATGTCTTGATACAGTGGACTATTTTATAATAAAATATCCTCAAATAGACGGATGGCGCAAGAGAAAGGATTGGCGTTCCGAGATCAAAAGTTTGATGCGTTCTGTAGGGAGAATTAGTAGCAGTGGCGGTAAAAACAAGCAGGAAAAGTTGCAAAAAGTTACAACTTTGTACCTTAATAAGTGTAATTTACTATTATCAAAACTTATTTTTGAGAAATGGAAATTTCCGGTTGGAGGGAAAAAGGACTTGGAAATGCTTTGTGCTTTAGATGATTATATAAAGTTGTTGATAAAACACATAGATTTAGTAAATCGTCGCATACTCAAAGGCGAAGTCATTCCTCACGAAGAGAAAATGATGTCCATTTTTGAGCCTTACACAGAATGGATTGCTAAAGGTAAATTTCGTCCTTCTGTGGAATTGGGCAAAGGAGTATCCATAACTAGCGATCAGTTTGGTTTAATTTTATTGTATAGAATTATGGAAAATGAGCAAGATAGAGATATTGTGGTTGAAACAGCCGACAAGCTGTTGAACAAGTATAAGCGAATTTATTCAATAAGTTTGGATAAAGGACATTGGAATGCAGAAAACAAATCTTTGTTGGAGTTAGAAATTCCGTTTGTGATTCTTCCCAAACTGGGCAAACGTACTGTTGCAGAAAAAGAATTGGAAGAGAGTAAAGAATTTAAACACCTGAAAAACAAACACTCTGCGATAGAATCTAACATTAACGAGTTAGAGCATCGTGGTTTGGATCGCTGTCCCGACCGTAGTTATTTCCATTTTAGGACTTACATTGCCTTGGGTGTCTGTGCCTATAATTTGAAAAAAATCGGAAAAAAGATCTTGGAAAACCAGTTTGAGGAATTGATAGATAAAAAAATAGCATAACAATCTCAATATTAGACGGTTTTTTATAAGCACGGCGACAGCCGATGGCGAAGCCGTGTCGTAAAATGTTTAAAAATTAACTAATCCACTTGTTTTACTGCATAAATTATTTAAAAATGCTCCAACAAAGTAAAATCCATCAGAAAAGCACACTTGCGAAAATGATAGCAGAAAAAAAATCGGAAAAAAGTGGGGTTTTCTTAAAGGCACTACTTAGGGTCTTTAACCCAACTTGCCAAATTCGCTGCCATCGCCCTGCCAGTAGGGTTGTGAAAATGTGTGCAACGAAAAGCAAAGTAATACTATGCTAAAAAATATATTTTTCATAATCTCATCATTTTTAATTTACAATAAAATTCAGATTATTTACTCTTTCACTTTTTTACCACAATACGGGTAACTACCCAAAGTTTTTCTAATTGACTAACGGCGTTGTGTTGGTTGTCGTTAAGACCTATTAAGTTGGTTTTAGTT
>WRFS01000076.1 GCA_009778695.1 Oscillospiraceae bacterium | reverse complement strand
AGGAGCTGACCGATATGCTAAAATACGCTCAGTTATTGATACTACAATCAAAAACGGACAGGATGTGTATGCGGCTTTAATCGCTTTGGCTAATTGTCAAATGAAAACAACCTGAGTAGTTACTCTTTTTCTTTGGCAGCAGAAGTTTGTCTGGGGACTACGAATTGGGTCTGAGGATATTTAGATTCCAATGTTCGTATCTGTTGCATATTACCATAACCGGTATCTGCCAGTACTGTGTCTGCAACAATGTCTCTTTGCTCTTTGACTTTCTCGCAATTTTCTTGAAGCAGACTGATATCACAGGCGTTAGTGGTAACTTCAGCCAAAACAATCATTTTATGTTTGGCATCTGTTCCAACTTGCACATTATAGGCAGGAAGAAATCCATCGCGACTTTTCATCATGTGGGCATCTGGGTCATTGGGAAAATAACTCTTACTGCTTTCTTCTTGCAACTTTTCACTGATAACCTCCAACTCTTTTACCCTGGAACGTAAAGAAGAAATCTCTTCCAAAACAGCCTTGTCTATTTCAAGGTTCTGACATAAATTGTCCAATTCTCCCTGTAGATCTTCCACATGGTCATTGCCGGTGAGTTGTTTCAGGTAATTCTCCAATTGTTCTTCCAAATTTTGCATCTTCACGTGGATGAAAGAAGTTGTAAGTTCTTTTTCAGGAGAAGTGCAGGCTTTAATTTTGCTGCCATCAAAGGTTATGGTCTTGCCCGCAATATAACCTTCCTGACGAAGAAATTCCCGGAAGCCAAAAGTAATACTTCTGATAGCTTCTTTATTATCCTTACGATAATCGGCTATAGTCTTGAAATCAGGATGCTGATCGTTTAACAACCACTTCAATTCTATGTTACGTCGGGTTTCTGTTTCCAAACGGCGACTACTGGAAAGTCGGTTGAGATAACCGTAGAGGTATAATTTTAACATGGTCGAAGGAGAATAGGATTTCCGACCATAGTTATTATCTCCTTTATAAGAGTACTTATCTGGTGTGTCGGATATCATTCTTTCTACTAAAGCATCTATCAAACGAACCGGATTATCTAACTCTATACTCTCTTCCAAACTATTGAAGAGATAGGTTTGATGACGGTCACTTCCTGTTTTATAATGCATAATTATTTGATTTTATCATGCTATAAAGATACTCATTTCCTGCTATTTATACAATATTTCAAAGAACAATTTTAGACTTCGTATTTTCACACAGTCTCTCGGAGCCTACGCCGAGCGAGGGGGAAACCAAATGCAAATTAAGATTCATGAAAAGATATTAATCTATAATTATTTTTTCAGCAATGGTACCCTTCCTCCAGGAAATAAAATTTTTAGATAAAAAACTATAAAAAAATAAAAATTATGGAAGTAACATTTGGGCAGTCGTTATCAATAGAATTTAAACAAACTACTAAAAATGAAGAGATTAGAGAGTTGTCCGACAAATTGGAATCATTCTTCAAGCCAAGAAATTATGGCTTAAGTATAGAAAGTTATATTATAGGGGTGATTTCTGTACACCCTAATTTTGATCCTTTTTTCACGATTATGAAACCTAAATATTTTGACGACACGATAGAAATACATGATGGAATAGAGGCGCATATATACAAATCGTTTGAATTTAATATAAAACTGGATTTTCAACCTTTCTTAAATTCTACAAAAGAAGAAGGGTTAAAAATGGTTGCGAGTGAAATAATGAAAGCGTTATCCAGTATAAAATATCCAAAAAAAGTAACCGATTTTAACGGAACAGCTTTTCATAGAGATTTTGAATGTTTTTTTAGAGATTTGAACTTGATTAAATAATTGTAATTATAACAACAAAAAAATTTATATGGGAAATGATGTAATTAATCAATTGGAAGCCTTTAAGCAAAAAGTAAAATTTGTTGAGGATTATTCAGTATTTTATCCGGGAATTTCTGATGCTTTGATGCAAGATCCATTATCTGATAAAGTCAATTCAGTAGCAAGTGAATTTAAAAATTTAGTTTTGAATCATCAAGTAAAAGACATAGATTTTCAACATGCCATACAAGTTGGTCTTCAATCATTTAAATCGATGTATATAGATTTAGATACAGAAGATAGAGAACGGATTTGTCATTACATGGAAGAATTGATGGATATTGTTGGTTTAGAGAATTCCGATGGGCTTTTAAATCAATTTATGTATGGATTTAATTTTTCCTACTTATAGTAAAATGCAGCAAGAATTATGATAAAGCTCGGCAAATCTTTTTTCGCTTAGTTGGGCTAAAAAAAGTTTTTTAATTATTCATTTTTTAGACAGGAGACCACAAAAATATTTTTTCCCTTTTGAAAGGTGAGTATTTGATAAAATAGGATGTGTTAAAAAAAATGACATGTCCTATTTTTCGTTCAAAGTTTGTGCTAAAACATAAAATTCTGGTAGAATTAGATATTCAACTTTCGCAAGTACTCATTAAGCCGCATGAGCAAGGAATTTGAGATTTAGTATTAAAGAGAAAAAAACAACAAATAATTTTCTTAGTCGAATTATTTTATGTAGTTTTGTAGCCGAAGTGCGTTCTTTGTAAGAAGTGCAAAATAATATAAAATAAAGAGTTTCGCTCGTTT
>WRFS01000075.1 GCA_009778695.1 Oscillospiraceae bacterium | reverse complement strand
CTTTGGTTATTAGATATAAGCGTAGGTAATTGTTGCTTATCGTGTGTATGGTTTTGGGATAACCGAAGGACGATAAGTTTTAACAGTTCCTGCGCTTTTGCATTTTAAAACAAATTATTAACAAGTCTTTTGAGGGGAACTGGGAGACAAAAAAATATTATTATTAACAAAATGAAAAGAAATTTATTATTGTTTCTATTTAGTTTCACACTTTTCGTAACTGCATCTGCACAAAGTAAAGAATATCAAAATGTTACGGGATATTATGTCGTTCGAGAATATCAAAATGGGCAATTACAAGAGGCATATCGAAAAGTAACCTTAAAATTGATGATAATTGACACTTCCGAATCTGGTCTTTTGACTTATGGGGGTTCTCTAAAAATTTATGTAACTGCTTATAAATATCCCGGACAAGATTGGAATAAATTATATACGCCAATTCAAGCAGGACAAAGTACAAATAGAGATTTTTCGTATGTAGTATCTTTATCATTAGGGATATATGGCGTTGTCTGGTTTGATTATTGATTATACTTTTAAAAGAATATGAGTAGATATAATGAATCAAAAAAATAATAACTAAAATAAATAATTATGTTACAATCAATTAGAAAAATTGCCTATTATGGCAAAATAAAACTTGTTTTGCTTACTATGTTTTTAATTTTATCTGCAAGTAATTATGCTCAAGTAACAGAGACTTATAGAAACAACTCATTAAGTGGTTTAAAGTGGCAAATAGATAATAACCTTACTGTTTACAGTAATTCCATACAACAATTAAGTGTGGAAAATAAAAATCTACCAACAGGTGCAAGTAATGACATATCTTATTATAAAGTATTTCTTCCTATTGATTGGAAAGGAAATGATAGTTTTTTGCTAAGATTTAATCTTATTAGTTCAAACAATTCTCAATTTATATATCAAGCGTATGAAATTAAGGACGGAAAACAGACAAGAAAGAAAGTAAAGGTCACAGGAAATCCATATTGGGGGTTGTTTTTTGAATTATATGGGGTAAATGGCAATATCGTAACTAATACGATTTGGTTTACGGCGGAAGGAAACGGTTATTACTCATCCAATATTAATAATCAAGGATGGGAAGCACAATATGAGGATTTCGGTAATTACGGCTATCGCAAAGCGGATGTTTCAAACCTAGAAATTAATTTACAACGAATTAATACTTACATGGTTAGTATTTATGCAGTTAATGGAAAAGAAGGTGCATTATACGGTTACGCTGGAAGTATTGGCAAATGGTCAAATATTACAGGTATAAAAAGTATAACAATTATGGTCGGAAGTAATGCTAAGGTATCATTAACAGATTTTCAATTTTCCAGAGATGAAACAAGAGTTGTCGCTTCTTCGTCAACAAGCAGCAACAACATAAAACTTCAAAAAATTGGAGGGGTCTATGAAGTGCCAGTTGAACTTAATGGTGTTTTGAAAATTAACTTCATATTTGACAGTGGAGCATCTGATGTTAGCATATCGCCGGATGTTGCAGCAACGTTAGTAAGAACAGGAACAATAAGAGATAGTGATTGGCTACCGGGTGCATATTATAGTTTTGCCGACGGCTCTACAGCCAAAAGTGCGAGATTTAAGTTGCGTTCCTTAAAAATAGGGAATAAAACAGTATATGATGTAACTTGCGGCATTGCAAATTCACTTGAAGCGCCCATGCTTTTAGGGCAAAGTGTCCTTTCTAAATTTGGCAAATACTCTTTTGATTACAGAACAGAAACATTAACGATAGAATAAAATATGAAAAGTCTATCAGAAATCAAAGTAATTTTATTCGTTTTGAAAATAATATTTATAGCGCTGATAATCATTACAATTACTGTATTGATTTATCAAATACACTATGTGATTTGTTGTTGTACTCAAAATTCTTTTTCTGAGTTAGCAATCAATAAGCATTTTTTGAAATTCCTGTTTATTGCTTGTTTTAGTGTGCTTACTTTGTATGTGGCAGGTAAACAATTAAAGAAACAAACCGATGTTGCTTGTGTGGCAGCATTAACTGAATTAAGAAAATTATTGACATCTAAAAACAATGGGATAGTTCACTTGATTTTATCTAATAAAAATGAGCAAAAACTGTTGTTTGAGGAAGAAGTCAGAAATGAATCATTGCAAGAGAGAGAATTAGTAATCGACAAAAACATTAGATTATTAGATGCGTTGAATTATTTAGGAACTATTGAATTAGGTGTTATAATGGTAAAACGTAATCTTATTGATTGGGATACTTTCTATTCTCAATTTGGCTATCGAATTGAAAATATTTTTGATGAAGAAAATAATCCTGTTCACATAGAAGTACGTAAGCATATCAACGATAATAAATCTTATTATAAAAATTTATTGTGGGCTAATGAAGAAATACTAAAAAAAATTATCAAATAAAAGAGACTTGTAAAAGGGCAACGGCAAGCCTGTAAAATGGTTTGCCGTTTATATTAGTGAGAATTATATATATTGAAGTGATTTAGACTTATTTTTAAATGTTAATAAATGTATAAAAATGTGATTTAAATACTATACAAACGAAGGGAACGTTTTATGTATAAAGCAAAAACGAATAAACATTCCCTTCTTAT
>WRFS01000074.1 GCA_009778695.1 Oscillospiraceae bacterium | reverse complement strand
TTGCCTTGGTTTATTTTTTTAGTGAGTTGAATCGCTTTTCAACTTGTGAGAGGGTGGGAGAGGCAAAGCCGAAGCTTTGTTTTTTCCCAACGTGGATAGAACCTATTTTGAGGCACTCGAAACTTAAACTTGCAAAGTTATTCTTTCCTCTCATACACACACTCATTGTCTTTCCATGTGTTGATATATTTGTAAATATTGTAATATTTATCATAATAATAAATTTCACGATAAGTTGTATCTATTAAACTTTGTTTGATGGTAATAAACTCGTCATTATTATTTTTAATTTGATATTTACATTTATCAAGACTCAAATCATTAACAAAAAAAGCAGTAAAATCATCTTTAGGGATATAAATAAAATTTGTATCATTTTGCATAAATGTTGGTATTAAAACAATTGATGTTTCTGTCTCACCCTCTATGATTACTTGTGGAATTTGTCTATTTTCATAGAATAAATGATTTTTTAAAGAAAACGTTGTATTGAAATAATACCCTTTTCCACCTAAATAACGAGTGATTATCATACTATCTTTTCCTATCCTATTAATAAATAAGCTATCATACTTAAACTCCTGATTAATCAATTTAGAATTAATTGAATCATAAGAAAAAACAATTTCTCCTAAAATAATATTAGAAGAATTTGGTTTATTACAAGAAACAATAACTGTGATAGTTAGCACTAATAAAACTAAACGTAATTTCATAATATTTGACATTAATAGTTTCTTTTCGCATCTTTTTCTGCTTCATCAAAAGATTTTTTATAATTATTATCAATGGATTCCAACTCTTTTCTTGTAGAATCATATTTTTGATAGCCTTTATGTGATTTATCTTGAGACTTTAGTGCCTCATGATCTTGTTCTGCTGAAGTTACCTTTTTTCCGTTCATTTTATTTTCTGCTTTGTATCCATGTAATTGAGTTTCATGGGTTAATATTTCACCCACATCAGTCTTATTTTCCTCATAAGAAACAACTCTAACAGTTACGTTCGATTCCCGGCTCGGCGTAGGCTCTGCCTACGTCGGGCTAACAACAAGCCTCTTGGCTTGCTAATTAAACATTTAACTTCTTTTTCTTCATATCTTTTCATTTTTTTTGTCCTTTTATTTACATACCCTTTTTTATTCTTATCCCATTTGTTCCATTTACAAGTCGAAGGTGGGCTACGTGCATTGATTCAATATTAATTCAACCTTTTTCCTATCAGATAAATCCCAATACCACCACTTATTTGGATTGTTATTTTCCAATTTGAAGCGTCTTTTATAGGCAATCTTAAATAATGAAATTAGTAATACTAACACTTTATCTATTTCATTATCAGGAAGTTCAATAATTTTATACAATAAATGACTTGCAATTCCCTTTTTTAACATTACACAAGGAGTATAAGTTGATTTTAAATTACTATTTTCTATCGCTTCCTGTATATCGCCATCTCCTGCTTTTGATTGATTGATTAAATTAAGAATATCTTTTAGAAATATCCTTTTTTGTTCCATATTTAAAAGCTCAAAACGATTTAGCAATATGTCTATAGATATTAAATCTTGACCGTATTGATTTATTAATATTTCATCTTCTATTTTCATACTCTTTGTTGTTCATATACTGCCTCGCAACGGGAGAAAGGTAGAAATCACCGTCAGCCGGCACCCTGTCGTCCCAAGGATAATAGTTCATGTTCTTGTTCGATGTCTTGTAAGTAACCGTTCTTTTCATTCCCGAGGCATCATAGGTGTATTCTATCCGTTGTCCGTAACGGTACTGTACCGCTGATTCGCCATAACAACTTTCACTATGACGAGTTAAACAATTCTTGTATTTCCATTTTATATTCATTTTTGATTCTTTTACTGTTTTGTTTTCCGATGATTGAAATGACCAGCGGGATTTGATTTTTTCAGTTTCGAGAACCCCGAAACATAAACTTGCTGATTAAATTATAAAGTAGATTATACCTGATATGATAATTGGGATAACAACAACCAAAATTATCTGTAAAAAACTTCTTTTTATTTTATACCTCTCTACAAATGATTTTAAGTTTGTTATAATCAATAGCCAAATGGCACATATTGCTAATAAAAACTCACCAATGATTGAGGTATAAAACCATGTATTGTAAAACCAAATGGAGATAACTCCTATTGAGGCTAAATTTATAATTAGCCAAGATATACTAGGTTTTTTATTTATACTTAAAATGCCAATACTCATAATTAAAGCATAAAAACGTTTTATCACTATAAAAAAATATGGTGCTTTTCCCAATAATGTCATCATTTTTGCTGACATTATTGGGAAAATAATTATTTCATTTATTAAATAAATTATTATAAGAACTAAATTTATCAACAAAGATAAGTCATGCCAATTACCATCCCCGGCTCGGCGTAGGCTCCGCCTACGTCGGGCTAACAACAAGCCTCTTGGCTTGCTAATTAAACATTTAACTTCTTTTTCTTCATATTTTTTCATTTTTTTGTTTTTTTTTACATACCTTTTTTATTCTTATCCCATTCGTTCCATTTACAAGCGTGGACGCTTGCTTTTAACCGGACGAAGCGAGACGCTTCGCCCAGCGGGGAGAATTTCAATTTGTTCTAATTGTTCCATATTTTATAATATTTTTCAAATGTATATAAAATTTTTTAAACTTGTATCAAATAATGG
>WRFS01000073.1 GCA_009778695.1 Oscillospiraceae bacterium | reverse complement strand
GTCAAAAGTGTTGGTGAAAAACAAATCACCAGAAGGGAGTTCTCCAGGAAAGGCGTCGAGTAATTGTTGTTTGTATCGTTCGTGATTTGATGGCTCATTTTTTAAGTCAGCCAATCTTTCGGACAGTATTTGATCTTCTTCCATTTTTCAGTTTACCTTATTTACCAGTTACCTATCAGTAGATGGGTGTTCGATACTGTGTGCCTATGTGCCAGTCCATTGTATGTTTAGGGTCTAGGAATACACTTCTTAGGGGAAGAAGAATCGTTAACTACAGTTCCAAGTTCTTCAATCCCATTAAAACCTAATATAAAACCAACACTGCTCTTTATAGATGGCTGAGGTGCAGGATCATTTGGCCCATAGAATTTGGCGCATGCACTAATAAAGCCATTTCTTATATCATAAATAGCAATGGCTCTATATAATGTACCGCCTATTTTCAGTGGCCCGTATGTTTTTTTGGTTTTTCTATCTAAAACTATAAGATATTGATAATCTGCATTGCCCGCCTCTAGCCAGAATTGAATCGCAATTATAGGAGTTGACTTGTTTAATTGATCGGAGTTGGAGCTTTGTGCGTCATTTATTTTGCCGTATATATATATGCGGTTTTCAACATCTTCTATGAGTCCGTGATCTATATCTATACTCAATATGGTTTTAAGTTTTGAATTTACTGTCCGTATCTCTTCTTGTGTTATTCGTGGTTTCCCATTTTGCACTGAAATAGTTTTGGCAAATAAATTCCCTATGCTAAGCATAAAAAATAATAAAGTAAAAATTATTTTGATCAAAAATAATGATCGCATATGCTTTTTCTGCTAGGTTTATTAGATTGGCTGAAGTGTGGTCGTTGAACATTTCGATGACTTCGAGTGTAATCTAGTCACCCTTACTAGAGCGAAGAACATGCTTTTGTAGAATAACTAATTCTGTTAAATTCATTATTTTTACTATAATATTTATAAATACCGTCTGTTTCTCGTCGCTCATTACTGCTGTAATTACGAATTCCCTTATTATTTACACAGACCAAAGGAAGTGGTAATTTATTATTTTTTGGCCAGATGATCGATGGCATATTTCTTCCAGTATGAATATCTGCTATAACATGGCCAGTTGCCGTTTCAAATATATTATAAGAAATATGCCCGTCGGGCGACACCCATGTGACATAAATATAATCCATTCTATCTGTAAAAAAACCTGCGTTTACCGCTCCCTCGGAAGAATCTGGGAATTTAACACTCCATTCTTTATTTTTCATTTTTAGGCATACAACTTTTCCTCCTTCTTCAGACAGATCGGATATCAGGAGTGTAGTATTATACATTTCTAATTTTAAATCATCTGATTTTGGGTTGTAATCTTTAGGGCAGCAAACTGCATTCCTGCTATAGAATAATATAAAAATAAAGAAAAGTGATATCAATATTTTCATTATTTGCCGGCTTTCTTAAGGCAGTCATCAGGCGCAGCACAATTAGATAACTTTTGGCGCGTTTTTTTTATACAATCTCCACAAGCTCTTATCATTTTTGAATAATTTGAATTAACTTTTGTACTTTTATCATCGCGATAACGTCGAAGGGCATGGTCGGCACTTCCATTTTCACCTCGTTTCATTTCTAGGAACAATGTTCCAGCTTGTATTGCTTTTGCCCCATCGTACATATCTTCAGCACTAAAATTTGTTCCGTATTTACTTGTTAAGTTCAGAAAGTCCGAGCTTACCTGTTGTCATCTGCATCAAACCAGTTGCGGTAGATAAATTAGAGCTAGCATCTGGATCAAACCTGGAGTTGGCTCAAATTTGGCACTCTTTTAAATTTTCTCCATATCCTGATATTATTTATCATGACGTGAAAGAGTTGTGATCTTTAAGATGGTATTAGATAATTTCTTGGTTTCTCCTGAATTTCCGCAGTTATCTATGAATAAACCATCATCATCTTCTTGAGCAAAAATAATATAATTGGTTCCCAAATACATTGGGAAGCCTGCGCTATTATTTAAAGAATAAATAGTTATTTTATGCTTGGGATTTCCTTTGAATATTCGTGCTATTTCAATAGTGTACAACATCTTCTCATAACCCATCGGATCATCTGGTGATGATACTCTTTGCTCAACCAAAACTGCTCCTTCTACAACAAATCTGCTAGATTTATATTCTTTTTCTATTGAAGGATGTATAGGATGATCGGCGTCACCATAGCAAAGTGCCTCAGCCTTCTGGTTTATATATAATACAGCAATTATAGAGAAAATAATTCTAAAAAATTTTCTATAATTCATGGTTATTTTCTATCTCAATTTAAAACATTTGTTAAATACCAGGCGCTAGACTATAGACTTACATCGTTGTATGGTAATTTAGTTATATTCTGGAGGGTCTATATATTTAAAGAATAAATTAACTACATCGTCACTATTTGTCAATACTGTCCGAATCGAAACCCCATCAATAATCTTCCATTCAGCTACAAATGTTCCTGCTCCATCTGAGAAGAGTCCACGAAACTGACAGTTCTTGGTATCAGAACATTGACCCCCAAAATAGCGAACGACTCCTTTTCTTTCAAGCGGGCGATTACCCCATGCATTGTACATGTCTGATGAATCAAGAAAATATACACTACCATGATAAGAAATTTTTATTGAACTCACTAAGGTTTTTGGAATCTCTACATCGGTACCCATGGGCACCTGTTTATTTATTATGCAAGCAGTTTGTCT
>WRFS01000072.1 GCA_009778695.1 Oscillospiraceae bacterium | reverse complement strand
TTCTCCTTGCAGAAACCATCCCGAATCAATTACCTCAGCTGCCGCTTGTTTCAATTCAAGAGCATATTGAGCGTTTATCTTTTGTAAATCAAGGAATTTTATCATCTGTTTTTTATTTATTTATTTAAACGATTTACTTTCTTCTTATTTTTGATAGAAAAAAATCTTTAACATCTATTCTCTCATTCAGTTCTTTATAGGAATATAAAGTGGAAATAATCAATACTATGCTTTCTGAAATATATCCTACAACACTTTTAAAAAAATAAGCGAAAAGAAATGCAATAAGACACAATAATAGTTGAATAATAAATATTTTTAAAAATGTATTTGTGAAATTAACGTTGAATCTCTTACGGCACAAAAAAACTAATGATATAAAATACAACACATTAAAAATCACAAAAGCAGTTCCCGAACCTTCTAATCCCCAAAAGTAGTAACCGCCAATACAAGTGATTAACAAAATAGTATTACCGAATATACTTTCAAACCAAAAATAAAATTTAGAATCTCCTTTTGCCAATGCAACAAAACTCATAGTCCAGGAAGCTGCTTTGAACAGCATACCAATAACCATCCATCGAGTATAAGGAATAATTGGCAAAAACTCTTTAGTATAAAGTAAGGGAACAAGGACAGGTAATGATATTAAAAACAATAACATAATCGGCGCTATAATCAATATGGCTATCTCTGCTTGTTGATTAACCAATTCTTTTACTTTCACATTATCGGAATTGACTCCTGCCAAGCGTGGATAATAGTCCATATTCATAGCTGTAAATACCAAACCTACATATTGATTGGTAATATTCCAACCTGTATTATATAAACCAACCTGCGACAATCCTCCTTTGTGGCTGATAAATATATTCACTAAATAGCCGACTGCATACCCTATTATATAGTGCAGTGTCAACATTATTCCTAACTTAGCCATTTCCTTTCCTTGAACATAAGATTCTTTATAACTTAACTGAACAGGAACAGTTTTCACCTTTCGTGAAAAATACCAGGAATTTAATAATCCAAAAAAGGATGTTACTATAGCCGCAGGAACAATCCCATTAATCCCATAAAAATAATAAAATGGCACAGAGATTACCAACCCTAATACCGCACCCCAAATTCCTGCTTTAGCCATATCTTTTACCCTCCGCGTCCCCTTTAAAACTGTTGACTGTCCTGTACTGATTGCGTTAATCAACAGGGTAATTGATATAAACAAAAAAGCATATATGTAATTTTGATTACCAAAACTTAACTTACTTAACCAAGAAGATAAGACAATAATGGTAATCATTCCTAAAAAACCGGTAAACCAAACCCAGCGACGAAATGTTTTTAGGGTGGTACTTAATTTTATTTGATCATTTGCTTCAAATGCAATGGATATATCTCTGACAGCGCTAAATCCTATCCCTAATCCTGTTAACATAGCGATAAAGCCCAAATTGAGGTTGAGTAAACTCATGAATCCCGAACCGGAGGTACCCAATAATACAGCTACAAACTTGTTTCGGACAAGTCCTATAAGTATCGTAAATACCTGTAAACCTCCAAAAATAAATGTAGCGTTAAAGAGTTGCCTATAAGCTTGCTTTTCCTGTTGAATTTCCATATCATTACAAATAAACAGGATTTACTAATCGATCTTTCCAAATATATTCAATCGGATCATCGCATAAAACGACAATGTTATCTTTTGATTCGCTTAATAACGCCGCGAATTTACCGAATGACCCTTTAGTCGTAATCTTATACGCACAACTTGCAAGTAAAAACAAATCCATATACCCCTTATCCGATCCGTTTTTATTAACAATCTTATATTGCTCTTCTATAATGGATAATTTTCCTATAAGTTCGCCTTCTACCCATTGCGGTTCGTCAGAAAAAAAGTAAAAAAAGGGCGTTTCTATCTTACTGTAAATATACGAAATTGCTCTATTAAAATAATCTAAATCGGCGGGATGTCCATACGCATTGTTAAAAATCGCCAAATCTCCTCTTCTAACATGTACTCCTACTGAATTAACATTTTTAGTAATTTCTGAATATAAAGAATAATTATAATTATCAAAAACCTGAGTATCAATATGAAAATAGTTGGAAAACAATACACTCCACAGCTCCTCCGGATAACGATAATATCCTCCTAAAAATTTTGGGGGTTCAATATCATACAAGAAAATATCTACCTCTTCATGATCAAGATAAACCGATCTATCAGCAAACCTAATTGAATATACCATACCTTCGATTCCACTTGATCGCGTAAATTTAAGATATGGAAAAGCTTTAAGCAAATCAAAATTTCGTTCAAAATTACCATAGTTATCTTTTGCCCATTTTTTAAAGAAAGTTAAGTCATAACTTACAACATATCCTTTTTCCCTATAAATGCAGCCAAGTAAATATTGATGCATCTGAGAAGAAATGCCCCCATCCATTCTAACAATAATTTTAGGTTTTACAATCTTTAAATCCAAAAGAATTTTATATAAAAAAGATAATAATTGTTTTAAGTAATATAACATTTTTTTTACTGCCTTTTTTATATTTTGTACTTTTATCATATAACCTCTACTCAAGAAAAAATTACAACCCTAATTCAATTAATTGCGCCTTTAAATACGACAAATTTATTTCAAATGGGTCATGAAAACTCCCCCGTATCATATTTTTGTTGGTATCTTCTTCTGTTAAATATAATGCAAAGACCCCTAATGCAGATGCTACAGTCGAAAAGTCGGTAAAATAGAAATAGCCTCTACTAAGGAATATTACTTTAGTTGAATTACTGCAAAATAAGAGATTCGTAAAAGCGGCGCCGGAGCCTCCAATA
>WRFS01000071.1 GCA_009778695.1 Oscillospiraceae bacterium | reverse complement strand
AACGGTGCGGTTATAAACAGCTACCGTAAATCCTTTACTCTCCATGTTAAGCACCAAGTTTTCGCCCATTACGGCTAAACCGATTAAACCAATGTCTGCTAAATTGTTCATTATTAATTATTTTTATGAGTTTTAATTTATATTGAGTTATTTTATTAAAAAATTACTTTTCCTGTACAATAAACAAATTTAATGTCAGGATTATTTGCGTATCCATCTCTAAATAATTTGAATTCTCTTGATTCAATATCCGTTTTATTAAAAACAACCATTATACCCCACGTTTTTTGTTGAGTATTCTTGTGCGCAATATCTTGTAGTTTCTTTATTTTATCAATATCATTTTCAATGCCTTTGAATGTAGTAATGCCTTTCTTTCCTTTATAAAATTTCAATTCTATTACAATACATTTTCCTCCAAATTCATATTCCTTTGATGATGTTGCTTTATATACAAGTTTATTTTCCTTATTAACATGGACTCCTTCTATTGAGTGTAATATTGAATAATTGTATGGATTGATTATGGTTATATCTGGCTTTAGATGTAGTTTGCCATCCATATCAAAAAATGTAATTTCTGAATGCAGAGGACTTCCGTTAGTACCTTCATCATACAAAGGAGTATCATGTTTAAGTTCTGGCATTTCATATAAAAAATGAAAAATTAGGCATTTCAAATCATCTTCTGTCAAAATAATTCCTTGAGCCTTTTGATAATCATTCTCTATTGAAGCAATCCTTTTAATAATCTTATCTACTAATAATTCATTAATAATATTTTGCCGTTCTGTCATAAATCATTTTTATAGTTTTGATATTTCTTCCATTACTTTATCCACCAAATAATTCGACAAATTAAGTTGGTTGATTACTTTAGCTTTTATATTATCCCAATTCTGAAAATAATTAAACTGCCTCGACCCCCAAAATTCATCTTTTATTGTACATTTATCGTTATATTTAAAAACCATTTCTATTGACCAAGGAATGGATTTATTAGCGTTTATATTTCTCCAATTCCAATTATCTTTAAATGCATCAATCAATTCCATTGACCATGGTAAAGATGTATTTCGACTTAAGCTTTTCCAATCCCATTTGTCTTTAAATTTTTCAATTATTCCTATTGACCAAGGCAAGGATATACTTTCACTTAAAATACGCCAATCCCATTTATCTTCATATTTTTCAATTAATTCAAGCGACCAAGGTAAAGATGAATTATCTGTAAATCCATTGTGAATTGTTTCTGACGGAAATTCATGGTCATAAAAAACTGAGTTGAATACAGTATAGCTATTCCAAAGCCACCTATCTTTATATCTATCAATTAATTTAATAGTCCAAGGCAAAGATTTATTGTGTGATAAGTTTTCCCAATCCCAACTATCTATGAATTTATCAATTAATTCTGTTGACCATGGTAAATAATTGGCTTCACTTAAAATACTCCAATCCCAATTCCAACTATCTTTATATTCTTCAATTAACTCAATAGACCAAGGAAGATATTGGTTACTTATTAATCCGCCACGATAAACACGGGGATTATATAAAAAACTGGTCCAAAACCATTTATTTTTATATTTTTTTATTAATTCTAAAGACCAAGGCAGATATGTACTTATTCCTAAATGATACCAGCTCCATTTATCTTTATATCTCTCAATTAATTCCATTGACCAAGGTAAAGATGCGTTCTGACTTAATCCAACCCAATTCCATCTATCTTTAAAATTTTCAATTAATTCCATTGACCATGGTAAAGACATAATCCTACTTAACCACATCCAATCCCATTTGTTTTTAAATTTATCTAGTAGTCTTTCAATCTCTCTAATATCTGTATTAATAGACACAGGTGGACTTAAATATGTCCAATTCCATTTATTTTTAAACTTTTCAATTAATTCGATTGACCAAGGGAGAGAACGATTTGCACTTAATTCATCCCAATACCACCTGTTTTCAAATTTTTCAATTAATTCTATCGACCATGGTAGGTTTAGATTCTGGCTTAATCTTTGCCTACCATTCATATATTTGTAGTCTCCATAACATTTAGCAAAGTATTTCTCGATCATTTCAACTGTCCATAATATTGAATTAATAGGTAGTTCAGTCCAATACCATTTATCTTGAAATTCTTCAAATAATTCTATTGACCACGGTAATGAATCATTATGACTTAAATAATACCAATTCCATTTTTCTTTGAATTCTTTAATTAACTCTATTGACCAAGATAGAGAATGACTTTCGCTCAATGAAGCCCAACTATTATCATTGAAATAATTGCTATATGTATAAATCATTTTTGTTGACCAAGATATAGATTTATAAGCTCCTAAAAATCTCCAATCCCACTTATCTTTGTATTTTTCAATTAATTCGATTGACCAAGGAAGAGAACGATTTGTACTTAATTGCTGCCAATTCCATTTATTTTTGTATTTTTCAATTAACCGTTCTGTCAAAGGATAATTACAGGAAAATATTTCAATAAAATCTGATGAACGTTCTAATGCAAAATCCATTACTAATGATTCAAAATCATTTTTGTCCGTAACGCTGAATGTTTCTCCTCTATTATCCATTGACTAAAAGCAATTTATTTTTATCCATTTATTCATCGTTCAAACCGTTCTCTATACGTCCAAAGCTCCAAAATTTAATTTTACAAGTCCCACGGATTTATAATTTTCAATTCGGCAATATGGATAAAATCAGCCTTCTAAAAGTTGGGTTTGAAATTTATTGTACTGTTCCTCTGTTAAGTGCAAAGTACCTGCAAAGCGTTCAGAAAGTTTTTGTTTTGCCGACGTTTTCTTAAAAATAGCCAAAATAAATTT
>WRFS01000070.1 GCA_009778695.1 Oscillospiraceae bacterium | reverse complement strand
TACATTTAATTCAGTCGCCTTTGTAATTATTGATTCTGCAGGAGTCTCGATACCATATCCTATTACATAATGTTGAAACTCATTCTGTTTGTCAGCTTCAATTAAGGAAAATGCAACAGAGGAGGCTCCTGTTACGCCGGGATAAATTATCTGAAGTAATTTTCGCATGTTACTTGACAATGACGTTTTCTTTTTTTAAAAGTTTTCTTAGACTTAATGTATCAACTAAATCAATAAAATATTGGTCAATACCCAGATATTTTATGTATAAATCAAAATACTTAAGTAAAGAAATCCAACCTGGTAGATTTGTCTTTTCAAATAATTTTATCCTTTCATCCATAAATTGTATTGTTCTCTCTAATCTTTTTACTTCTTTAACATTCTTTTTACCGTCAATAATTTTTACGCCGTCAAAAAATGATGTCAGATAATTGGATTGAAATCGAAGCCATTTCCCTTTTTCTAATTTTACATTAGTTATGATACTACCTGACTTTGAAATACTTGAGTTACTTTCATGAATCCGGTAATCAATTGATGGATAGGTTATGTGATAATGTCCATCTAATATTGCCGCCAAATTTAAAGCCCATCCATCATGAGAAAAATATTCATTCACTTGAAATAATGGAAGATATTGCATTAATTTTTTTTTTGCGGCAAGAGTACATCCAAGATAATTTTCCCAATGAATAACTTGCAAATTTTCGTAAAGCAAACATTTTCTAACTTTAAAATCATAGTATTTGCCATAACTTTTTAATTTTCTATATCTCGGAATTTTCTTATCATTTGAGTCAATAAGATATTTCTCACTGGAAAGAAGTAAAATATCCGGATTCGCAAGTAAAGCATTTGACATAACCTCAATTTTATCTAAATGCCAAATATCATCCTGGTCGCAAAAAAAAACAATATCTCCGTCGCAATCTTTTAAAGCGTCATAAAAATTTAATCTCCAACCTTTGTTTTCCTTATTAATAAAAATACTCCAAGAGTCCGGTGCATTTTCAGCGATGTATTTCTTTATTATCTCAACTGTATTATCTGTTGAACGATCATCATAAATTTTAACTTCTGTGGGTGAAAGCGTTTGATTTTTTAAACTGTCCAATTGTTTTTTTATATACTTTTCACCACAATAGGTACACATTATGACTGAAATTTTTATATTGTTTCCAAATCTACTCATTCAATTATGATTGGTTTTATATGTTCAACCTTTAATAGATTTGTATAATCTGTTACAATAAGATGTTCCAATGTCTCTAATATCATTTGCTTTTATATGCAGTTCTTTGATTACTACTATCGGCCAATGCCAATTTTGATAGCTTGCTTGCGCTATTCCGGGAGCTAATAGCAGACCCCAAACTCCCAAGTTTGTATATCTTAGAAATACAAATAATAGAGCTAAGGTGAAACTGCCGGCTAATAGGGAAGCTTTGAAATAAGGTACTTCATTTTTTGTTACAAGAATTCCGCCGGCAAGCGCATGATTTGATTCCAGAAATGTGATGGATAAAGCAAGAGCAAGTAATGATTTATTTAATAATGTTGTTTTGCTGCCTATAAAACTTAATACCCAGTCACCCCCCAAAAGTAAACTTGCTCCACCTATAAGATATGTCGTAAATAAAAGTAAACAAGCAGTTATATAAAGAAACTTTATCCCATGATTATCGTTCTGAACTCTGCACTGTAGGATTTTCGGCAGGTAGGCCGAAAAATAAACAGATGCAAGTCCGGAAATTATAGCCAAAACCTGCATGGTTATGCCATATGATGCAATTACTTGAAGTGATAAATATAACGAACCTATGATAATGGCGGATCTATTTACAAGAAACGAGCCAATTGAGGTCAAACCCACTTTAATTGCATTGGGATAAATGGCTTTCAAAATATCCTTTTGAGATTTTTGCCCGTTTTTTTGAAGGTTGTCCTTTATCTCCGTTGTGTAAAATGATCGGTAAGACAGTATTCTTTTTATAATTACAGAGATTGCTTGAGCGCTTACAATGGATATTAGTCCAAATCCGGATAATATTAATACAATAGCTGTCAGCAAATAGGTTATTTGCCCTGCAATGATGATTTGTTTTACTCTTTTGACTAATCCTTTTCCTAATAACAGCGAATCATAATAAAGGGTATAAAACGAGTATGAATTAATGCAGCATACAATAATCCAGGAAATATAGATTTCAGAATGACTGCCTGTATAATTTTTTAATAACGTAAATATGTAATAACTACCTATTGTAGTTAGAACAAGACAAAGTAGTACAGCCATGCGTGAATAAAAGAAACGCATTGCGCTGATAAGTCCTTTTAACAAACCATAATCAACATTTGCATTTGCTTCTTCAACAACAAGTAAGCCTGTGCTTTTCAACTCTTTTGCTCCGCTAAAAACATAAGCGACATTTCGCATAAAAGATGGATTAAATCCAAAGTCCAACAGATTTACAAAAGCGGTAATTGTAGTAAAAATGGTCCATATCGCAACTGTTTCAGTCGGTAATATCCGGAGGATAAAAGGAAATAGCAATAATGCAACTCCATACTGAAGAAAAGTTGCAGTATAACTCCAATACACGTCTTTTCGTCCTATTTGCATATTTTATTTGGCTGGGGTGTTGCGCGCAACGCCCCTACCATACGCAACGCCCCTACCATAAAAAGGCAGGCAAAAAAGGGCGAAAAAGAGGTTTTCCTTTCGCCCTTTGCCTTGTACCCTTTGTATTTAAAAAGTTTTCAGCATCATGATTTTCTGTATAATTTCCACTACTCGTTCCAAATCATTTTCCGTCAGAGAAGAGCCGGAAGGTAAACATAATCCGTTGTTAAACAAGTTTTC
>WRFS01000069.1 GCA_009778695.1 Oscillospiraceae bacterium | reverse complement strand
TATCGCAATCCACAATTCTATATATTGGATGAGCCGACAGCTGCTTTGGATAAAAATAGTGAAAAATTAGTGGTTAAAATACTCAAGAAGGCAAAACAAAATACTATTATTTTAATAATTACTCATCGTATATCATTAATTAATGATGTGGCCGATTCTGTCTATCAATTAGACAAAGGGAAAATGAATTTACTGAAATAAGCGCTATCGGCGCGGGTGTCATCATCTGCACAACGGACACTACAACTTTGGAGCGATTTATTAGTCGCCCTTTTTTACTATGCCAATTTTTTATTATTTTTGTCGGTCAGTAGTGATAATATATTCTTTTTTACGCAGCATCATGAAAATACATAATATTTTTTATTTGGAATGGAAATCATTTACCCGACATCCATTCTTTGAACAGATTATTATTTTTAATTTTGTGAAAGGGGTTTATTTATTATTTTTATTATCATTTATTTATTTTTCCGGTTTACTGCTGAACCAATTTACTGATTTTCTATTGGGAAAAATTAATAATTTATTAATGCTAACCTTATTTTTATTTTTTGTAACGTTTTTACTTGATTTTATACTAAAATTTTTTTTCAAACAGTCAGATTTAAATTTTTCGAATTTTCTTCGATTTCCAAACAGTAAAAAAAGCATATTTGTTTATTCTATTGTAAAAGAAGTTTTTAGTTTTTGGAGTATTTATTTAGTTATTTTTTTCTTTCCTTTCTTGAAAAGTAATTTATATTCGCAATATGGTTTAGGACTTATGATTTTAACTATTCTATGCTTGTTTTTCGTAGAAATTCAGATCAGTCTATGGGTAAATAAAATCAAAGGTAATGAAACAGCACATGGCTTGAAAATATATGTTACTTCAAATCGAATATTCCCAAGAAATGAGATTGTAAGTTACATAATGCTTAATATAAATATGATTATCCGATCCCCTTTTCTACGAAGACAATTTATTACTTGTTTAATATTATGTAGTGGTTCTTTTTTTTTATTAACAAAACAAGACTTGATGCAAGTTTTTTCGGCTAAGATACTTATTTTGTGCATGTATTATGGATTTTTTCCCTTCATCTTTAATCAGTTTTTATTTTCGGCAGAAGCCTCTTTTTTTGACCAATTAATGATAACTCCTAATTTTAAAGAAATATTACCGGCAAAATTTCTTTCGTATGTATTTTTTTCATCGTTGCTTTTTTTTGTTTCATTGTTTATTATACCATTTTCTTCCCATTCATTCATAGAATCATTAGCTATTTTTTCATATACCGTTGGATTTATAACGCTATTTTCTTTTTGCAGTATTCTTTTTGTAGATACAAAAATAGATTTATTTGGCTCGCGTTCTAAAGCGTTTGTGAGTACACAGTCCACACAAGCGCTTGTTATTTTGTTGGTTGGTGTTATTTCAATAGGATTGGTTGGTATTATCTCTTGGTTATTTTCATCTCAACTAACGATTTATTTTATGATGATTCTTGGAGGGATATCTTTTTTTCTCCATAAAAAATGGTTAAGCTATTTATTTAGATGCTTTTTAGCTAATAAATATAAAAAAATGGAAATTTTTAGAATACTATAAACATAAAGATAAAGATATGGAACTTGAAATTAATAACTTAACAAAAATATATAACAAACAAACGGTTTTAGAAATTGATAGGTTGGCAATAAGCAAAGGTGAACTTGTTGGTTTAATAGGCAATAACGGAGCAGGTAAGACTACTTTATTAAGATTAATAACAGATTTAATAAAAGCCGATTCAGGTGCAGTATTTTCAAGAGGTAAAAAGATTAATAAAACGGAAGATTGGAAATATTATACTTCAGCTTACATTGATAGCGGTTTTTTAATAGACTTTTTAACTCCTGAAGAATATTTTAATTTTATCGCAACGAACTATAAGATAAGTAAGCAAGAAGTAGAAACTACACTCAATCAATTTGCTGATTTTATGAATGGAGAAATAATTGGAAAACAAAAATACATCAGAGATTTTTCAACCGGAAATAAGCAAAAAATAGGAATCATTGGGGCGATAATCAGTAAACCGGAAATTTTGCTTCTCGATGAACCTATTAATTTTTTAGATCCAAGTTCACAATTTTTTATCAGTGAATATTTAAGTGAGCTGAATAAACAAACAAATGTGACAATAATTATTTCAAGTCACAATTTAGAATGTGTTTTCAATATATCGTCCCGAATTTTATTATTAGATAAAGGGAATATCATTAAGGACTCTCACCTTGTAAATAATGAACTAAAAGACGAATTGTTAAGTTATTTTAGATTATAATTGTCAAAATGATAAGTAAATATTTAAGATTCTCTCCTTTTTATTTTTTTTGTCTATATAGCATATTATATGTTCTTTTTACCTTTTTATTTAATTATATCCTATTAGATGATGCTTTATTCTATAGAAGCTTCAACGAAACATTAGGAATTGACCAAATTACAAAATTAATAAATCGGCAAAAATTCTTTCAAATGATTGGGTATGGTATTATTCCAATTTTTTTGTTATTACGAACATTTTTTACTGCCATTTGCCTCGTAATAGGAATTTTTATAACAGAACAAAATTTAAAATTTAATCAATGCTTCAATATTGCATTGAATCCAATCATTAGTCAGGATGCTACGATAATGAAACTTTTCTCCTTCGAATAGGTCTAATTGCGCATCTCCGGTTTTTTCGCGCATGATAACGAGCCGGTAATTTCTCTCTTGAAAAAAAGCAGGCTGTTTTTTGCAACCACTTCGACAATTTTTTTGGAATAAGAACCGGCATCCATTCGTGAACGATTGATGTATATTTTATTGTTATTCAATATACCATAAGAACGTTCCAATG
>WRFS01000068.1 GCA_009778695.1 Oscillospiraceae bacterium | reverse complement strand
GTGCAAATGCTCCCTTAACATCATGGGAACAAAGACAAACTTTCAGTTAATAGCATTAATGGGTTGGAATTACTATATTGCTGAATATGTCGGTGGCGAAATTAGATATAACGCCATTGATTTTTTACTGTTTTTGTGTTAATATGTGGGAAAAATAAGGAAAAATGTATTGAAGTAAAATATATTTAAAGCAAGTGGAGGAATAATTTTATGGATAGAAAACTCATAAAAGACACTTCTTTTCTAGTTATAGATTTTGAAACTATAACGCCAAAAGGCATATCGCCAGAGCCAATAGAATTGGGTGTTTTAAGGATAAATGGAACCCAGATAGATAAAAAAGCAGCAGTTAATTATCTTATTAAGCCACCAAAAGGATTACACTTAACAAACTTTGATACAGACCAAACAGGAATTAGAGAATCTGATTTAAGTGATAAGCCGACAGCAGAAAAGGTTATATCAATATTAAATAATGCTTGTAAAAGAACGAAATATATATTTATTGCACAAAATGCAAAGTATGAAGCTAATATATTATCTAAATATACAGGCAATAATGAAAGTATAAAGGCGACCCCAATTATTGATACAATATTATTAGCAAAAAATGTATTCCCAGAATTGGATAGTTATAAATTAGATATTCTAGCAAAGAATATGAATATAAATATTCCTACTGGCAGACATAGGGCGTTAGAAGATTGCTTTTTAACAGCTGAGGTTTTTATAGGATTATTAGAAAGAAAGAAGGAAATTATATATATAGATAATTTATTAAAAATTGCACAAATCCAACCCAGTTATCAAAAGCCAGAACAGATGAAGTTATTTGATTTTCCTAGATGAAAAACTACAAGTTAATTTAATAAAGCACATTGTTAAAAATGAAAATACTCAGTTGGGTAGTTTCATTTTTTGAGTTTGCAATTTTACGAATGTGGACAAGTCGAAGTGAATATTTTGGAATAGGGGGGCTTGGTTATATGCAGTTGATTGTAAATGTTCCAAACGATATAAAAGATTTAGAAAGAAATATGGCGAAATTTAAATCAATGTTAATTAAAAAAAACATTGAAAACAAGTGTATTGATAATGAACAAAAGGAAAAAGTACATTGTGGGGTTTTGAACTATTTTCAAAAAAGGGCTGATTGTTTGAAATGAGCTTTAATATGAATTTATTAAAAAGGAGCGTAAAATGAAAACGAAAATAGCTATATACTCAAGAAAATCAAAGTATACAGAAAAAGGAGAATCGATTGGTAATCAAATAGAGTTAGCAAAGGAATACATAAGAATAAATTATCTAAATATCAATATAAATGTAGACGTACATATATATGAAGACGAAGGTTTTTCAGGAGGAACATTAGATAGACCACAATTTAAGAAAATGATACAGGATGCAAGAAACAAATACTTTAATATTTTAATTTGTTATAGATTAGATAGAATAAGTAGAAATATTGCAGATTTTTCAGGATTAATTAATGAACTTAGTGAATTAGATATATCTTTTATTTCTATTAAAGAACAATTTGATACAACAACGCCAATGCGGACGTGCAATGATGTATATTGCTTCCGTATTCGCACAATTAGAAAGAGAAGTAATTGCTGAGAGAATAAGGGATAATATGATAGAATTAGCAAAGACTGGGAGATGGCTAGGCGGAACGACTCCAACAGGATACGAATCAGAAGGATATACTGTTATATCAGTTGATGAACAAATTTCAAATGAAGTAATAGAGAAAAAGAGTAAAAAAGCATATAAATTAAAAACAATAGATGAAGAAAAGAAAATAATAAAAATTATATTTGACAAATATGAAGAATTTAAGTCTTTAACAAAATTAGAAACTTATTGTTTAGAAAATAAAATTATTACAAAAAATGGGGTTGCTTTTTCAAGATTTACATTGAAAATAATTTTACAAAATCCAGTATATTGTATAAATGACGTAGATATTTATAATTATTTTACTGAGCGAGATATGGATATATTTGCAGAAAAAGAAGAATTTGATGGAACAAAAGGATTAATGGCTTATAATAAAACAGTTAGTGTAAAAGGTAAAGGAGATCAAAAAAGAGATATAACAGAATGGATAATAAGTATAGGACTGCACGAGGGATTTGTTACAGGAAAGCAATGGATACAGACACAAATATTCTTAAAACAAAATCACGATAAACGATATAGAGTTCCAAGAAGGAATACAGCATTATTAACGGGTTTAGTTAGATGCAATGAATGTGGAGAATATATGAGAGTGAAATTATCTACAGGAAGAAAAACAAAAGATGGTGATGAAAAATTTTGGTACATATGCGAATTAAAAGAGGCTAGTAAAGGTCATAAATGTAATGGAAAGAACATATTTGGAAATGTATTAGATAAAATGGTTTTAGATTCTGTTAGAAATTTAACTGCACCAGATTCGGAAATATATAAAGAATTGAAAGAAATATCTATAAAAAGGGTTGATGATATAGAACATGAATTAAAACTGTTTAAAAAGGATTATGAGAAGAATCAGAGTGAAATTAATAGCTTAATAGACAGAATAAAATATGTAGATGTAGAATTAATAGTAGATATTAATAATGAAATAAAAAGATTGAAAGAGAGTAATGCAGGTATTGAAAAAGAAATTTCTAAATTAGAGGTTGCTGACGTAGAGCATAAGAAAGTAAAGGCAGATACTGTAAAACTTATATTAGATATCGTAGAGCACCATTTTAACATATTTGAAAGTTTGGATGTTTTAGAAAAAAGGGCACTGTTAAGAATTTTAGTAGAATCAGTATATGGTAATGGAGAAAAGGCAGTGTTAAATTTATTGAATTCAAATGCAGATGTTGGTAGAAAAAAGTTATATAACCTAGATAAATGTGGGAACGTGAACGACCTGTTGCCATACAGTAATTGGTGCAAATG
>WRFS01000067.1 GCA_009778695.1 Oscillospiraceae bacterium | reverse complement strand
TAATTGTTCAAATGGCACGTTTGTTCCTGCATTTGCTTTTTGCATTTCTGTTACTGATACTTGTCCATCTCCATTATAGTCTACTTTCTTTGCTGTAAATGCTGCTCCTGCTGCTGCATTTGGATTTGTGTAGTTTATTCCAAACGTCCTTTTATCGATTGCTTACTACTGTTTCTACTATTAAGATTATTTAACCTTTGCAATTTGAGATAGTGACATCTTTTCTCCATTGATTGATAAGTAATAATCATTTGGTATATCTTTAACTATCACTATGTATGTACAAGAATTCAGATCATTTACAAATGGTTCCTCTTTCATTAATTTAAACTCTGAATTAACTGAATCTGATAACACTATATTTTCTTCCGAAGTTGCTGGAAACCCAACACAAATCAGCATAACATTTTTTTCTGGTATAAAATCAGTTAAAATTGATGTTACATCTGGTCCCGCTATTATTTTTATATTTCTTTGAGTCGGAGAGTGTACTTGCCACTTCCCATTTTCTTTTACAAAATTGTCATATTGACTTACTGCACCGTTATAATTAAATATAACAAATGCATAATCTTCTCCTTGAAAAATATACTTTATTTGTCCGCCATGATAGGTATAATTGAAAGTTTCTTCTAATGTATTAAATGACATAAATGATTTCTCAAATGGTGTAATCCATACGATAGTAAAATTAAAAACAATCCAAATAACAACGACAACAATAAAAACTTTCTTAATTTTTGATTTTTTATCTTTTTTATTTATAAAAATTTTATATATTAATAGTATTATAATAATTGAAATTGCTAAAATCAAATATCTTAAACCTTCATAAGTCATTTTCTAACTCCTCGTATTTGTTTTACATTTATAGTTACATCCTTAGGTGAAAAAATATCATTATTTTTTTCCAAAGTACATACCATTTCTACATTTAGTTTCTTAATCTTATCTTTAATTTCATTATCATTCATATTATTTTTTTTAACAATATGGATATACTAGTTCTGATAATCTACCTAGATTGTCATATATATATTGTACGCTTCTTCCTCCTGTTAAATTAGCTTTTGTTACTCTTCAATCTGAGTCATATTCATAGCTTGATGTTCCTGTTATGTCTTCCATTGTTACAAGTTGCCCCATTGCATCATATGCATACATTGCGTTACTATCTTCGTTTGTTGCTGCTGTTTGTGACACTAGTTGGTTAAGCTGGTTATAGTCATATAACACACAATATATTTATCATATTATGTGCTGTTTAATAGGTATTTTTATTCTTTACTAAACTAATATATTTTATTGGTATACTATCACTAAGCCATATATTTTCATTTCCTAAATAAAACTTAATTCCATCATCCCATGCTTGTTTCGAATCGATTTTAAGAATAACTGGATTTTCATCCCTTCTTTTACCAACAATAATTGCTGTATTTATATCCTCTGAAAGATGAACATATTGCCTATCTTTAGGTATTAAACCAATTTTCAAGATACTATCAATGAATTTATGAGCTGTACCATGGTATAGTTCATCTGGAGGTTCTATAGGTTGCTTTAATATCTTTTCATTAATTGAATGACCATATAATGCTCTAATTTTTCCATCACATATTTCATGGCGTTTTTTTTCAGAAGTTTGTATCATATTTTCAATATCACTCTCTGTAACCAACTTAAAACGCTCTTGTTTTTTTAATGCTGATATTAGATTACCAATACCCACCCAACCTTGTTCGTCCAAATATAATCCATATTCTTGAGGTGCATGTCGTAATGCATATGATATTTCTTTACTTAATCCAATATTATTCATTTTGTTCCACCATTTTTAATAACATAAAATTTATAATTCTCAGCAAAGCATTCAAATGTACCATCTTTTAAGTAGAACAGATAATGATTAAGTTTATTACTATCAAGTTTTCTGTTAACATAGATTTTTGCATAAGAAATTGTTTCCCAATCTGAATCTTCCACCAAATAAAACTCACCCCATTTAATTCCATACTTTTTATACCTGCTTTGACCATGTGAATAGAATCCTTCATCATTTGGCCCTCCATAGCTAAATTGAAAACAATTCTGAAATTCTAATATTCCTCTATCCTTCTCATTGAATCCATCATATATATATGTGTTCAAATAGAATGATAATTTCACATTTGGATTATTCACTTCAATTTCTTCACCTGGAGCACCTGGCTCTGCATTCCAATTCTCATTCAATTTAATAAACTCCATAACCTCACCTCAATTCATTTCGTATTGTTATTGTTTATCGTACTCCCCCTCCACCATTTGGTACAACTGTTGATGTTCCAGTAGAAGTAAGTTTGCTACCATTTAATTGGTTAGTTAGTCTAATTTCCGCTTCGGCATTACCTGTCATATTCACAGCATTCCATTGACTTCTTGGTATTCCAGCTTGTGTTAATGCCTGAGAAGTTCTTGTATTAAGTATTAATGTGTTTCCATCCCTTACAATATACTCAACCGGAATATCAGATACATTAACTTTTCCACTTTTAATAGCATTTACTAAATCATCAATTGTCTTAATATTTTCTCCAACAAGTTCTGAATATATATTTGATCCGTCTACACTAAAACTATTGCTATAAAAGCTTTGTGCATAATTTGCATTATCCAATACTGATGATTCCTTTAATGTACTTTCAACCAAAGTAATCTTTTCAGCACTACTTATACTTGTTGAAGAATCAAGTTCTGGAACTTCTATACCCAAAAGACCAGTGTACAAGTTATAACCCTGATTATAATAATAATCATACGTTTTATTATAATCTTCAGAAGATGTATCGCTTGTAGATAACCCACCCATCATCATGTTAGCATAACTAGCTCTGGTATATTTATTTAGGTTCTGTACAAAATTATATATATTTTGTGCAGAACTTACCATACTACTTAAATCTTGTCCAACTGCACCACCAATTCCTGATACAAGATAATTTACAGCATAATTCAATT
>WRFS01000066.1 GCA_009778695.1 Oscillospiraceae bacterium | reverse complement strand
CTTCTCTCTCTCGTGGCTCCTTTTGATAGCTCACAGTATTTGTATACTCTTGTTTATTTAGTTTTGTGTTTGTTTTAGACATACTGGTAGCAGTTCTCGATAAGTACTCACTTATGTTCTTTTCGTTTTCATATAATTGTGTCTCATCGTCTGTTTCAAGGGCTGAGTAACAATTTCTTATTTCTACTGTTTCAATCTTTGATTTTATCATTTCTTTGTTTCTTATTTTCATTTTACCTTATAAACTTCCTTTTTTTCCTTTTGTTGACTTCATTTCCCACTCACCTGCTGTGTACTGTTTGTGTTCATCAGGTTGGTGCAATGGTGTAGAAGCGTCTTCTACTGTCGATTCCTTTTGCAGCATTTGAATAATTAGTTGTGTGGAGCTAAGTTCTTCTGAAAGTTGTTGAAGTTGTTTTCCTACTTCCTCACACTTCGTACAGTTTCGCATTTCACTAACACTTGAATTATTGAAGATTCTATTGGAGGTTTGCTTGCATTATGAATAGAATCATTAGAATTTGTTACATTTCATATCATCTCATTTATTCTCATTCCTAGGATCTTTACAAGATTACAAAATCCACAAGGATATGGAATTAGTCAACACTGTACATGAAAGTAATACAAATGTTTGCTTAAGAAGCATCTTCAAAAAGTGAAGTCAGTATAAAAATGTACAACAGTTTTAGTCTAGCATGATGCTTGAGGATTTAACATAATATAAACTATTTTATATAACAAATAATGCCATAAAATACCAATTAAAAGAATGCAGGACTTAACTGGACAAAAAAGTAATATACAACAACATTGCGCAACAAATAAGGATTTGTACATTCATGCAATTATGTTATACACATCACAAGATCTGAAATACAGATACAAAAGCAAAATATGAAGTTAAATAATAAAATAAGACATAAACATGTATCTGTTTTATGTACCAAACTTTCAAATACTAATTTAGATCATATATAAAGAAATTTAATTTTTTTTTTAAGTTCAAAATATTCATCTAAAGAATAAAAGGAATTTCCATATAAAAATATCTGTAAATCAATTTACATTTCTTGGGATTATCAGACTCTTTTTTAGTATGAGATGGAAGCATATTAAAAACACCTACATATACACTCACTTCTGGTATTTAGTCAGGTTCGTGGAAGATTGGTGAAAATTTGGATATTGCCTAGTATCAAGGTGATATATCGCAGAATTAACCTTAAATTGATTCCTATTTTTTTTTATCTCAAACAAAAGAAAGGAACGAATGTAGTGGGTGTACTGAGATGGAAGTGGTAATATTTTTAAATTAAAAAGCAATTTTCTACAAGAGTCGCTACTTCTACAACCCATCATGATTCTAATAATCTTCTTTTGCAACCTGAAAATCTTTATACTTTCTGGAGAGTGCCCCCAGAACAATAAATCATAGGTCATTACAGAGTGGAAGTAAGAATAGTAAATTATTTTCAGAGTATTAGTGATACATATGGTTGGACTGACCGCATTGCGAAACAAGCTGAGCTTAGTTTAAGCTTGATAAAGAGTATTATTAATAAATAGCCAAAGAAATATTGTTTTAATAGCTATAGGAATTTGTTCACCTTCACACATAATTTGTCAGAAGTGTGTGTACTGCTATTAATAAACTGAATAAAATGAGTTTTGTTAAATTTCAAGTTACGTAAGTTAGCTTTGAACCACTTATGTAGTTAGCAAAAAACTATATTCAGATAATTTGGAAATTGAATATTATTTTGGCTTGTAATTAATATACCAGTATCATCAGTTAATGAGATAGGAATAGCATTTTGTTCTATGGTCTTAGGTAAGTCATTGATATATACAAAAAAAACAGTGGGCCCAGAATTGAACACTGCGGAACCCCATGTTTTATTTTGGTTCATTTTGAGACTGTGTTAGAATTAAGGTATGAGTTAATGATTTGAACTCTTTGATATGCATTCTGAAGATAATATTCTAATAATAATTTAGCCTTACCACTTATTCCATAGTAAGGTACTTTTAACAAAATGAGGAGCTTAATGATCTGTACTCCTCACTCAGTGCTGTTCAGGTGATCAAATTGAGAAGAATGAGGCGGGCAGGGCATGTAGCACATATGGGGAAGAGTAGATGTGGTAATGAACCTTAGGGTTCCAAAAAATGCGGGGAATTTCTTGACTAGCTGAGAATTGATTTGCTTCTCAAGAAGGACTCTACTCCATGGAGTAAGTAAGTAAGGTAGTTAAGACAGTAATAAATTTAGATTAACAGAGTTGGAAGCTTTCTGCAGATTGCAAAAGATACTAACAGCCATTGTTTTATTATTTAAAGCATTTAAAATTTCATTTGTTAGTTTAAAAGTGGCATCTTCAGTTGCTATGACTTTTCTGAAACCAAAGTGATTTCCCACTAGTTACTGTAAAAATGTTCAGTTAGTCTAATATACAAATATATATCCCTTTCAGTTATTACTTGATTTTACATTTTTTTTATTATAATACTTTTTGTATTATCATACATTGTTTTCCCCTCCTTAATTATGGTAGACAAAGTATTAAAAATATACCTGGTAGTGCCTTTATAAATCCAGATTATTACTATTTCTGTATGCTAAGTACAATTCACTTTTATATATAATCATGTGTTTTGGTCACTAAAGTAATTCAGTTATTATTATTATTATTATTATTGTTGTTGTTGTTGTTTATTACTCTTTTTGGAGGGAAGCTGAAATGGAAGATCCTTAAATAAATATTTAAGCAGGAATTAAACTTAGATTTGACATCATCACTGTTAAAGATGATATCCCACAATTCTTTGCTTCATTTATTGAAAAAGTCAGATATTGTGTAATTATTAATTTTCCTGACAGTTTTACGTTCTTCTGTAGGTATGTGGGAATAATCAGTGCTAATCATTAATAATTGGGCATCATGGTCAGATAGACCATTTAAAATAGGAGTTACCTTGTAACTTTCAAATCGAGATGGATTTCATGGATCCTTGTCTGGGCTAAGT
>WRFS01000065.1 GCA_009778695.1 Oscillospiraceae bacterium | reverse complement strand
CTCAGTTTAGAATACTGTTGCCACAAGCACGCTACCAAGTCTTGTGCTGCAATTTGCATGTTGTTACTGTAGCAGGTGAGCTGCAGAAGCTTCTGCTGTTGAACCGATGTAGAATATGAGCAATGTTTATAACTGTGACAACATTCAACTATTCAGAATTAATCTTTCCCTAACTGAAATTTTGTTGTTGTTGTCATCCTCCTCCATCGTCATTACTGTTGCTGCTGCTGCTGCTGTTGATTTTTTTTTTTTGCTTTATTGTTGCTGTGGTTGATTTTTTTTTGCTTTATTGTTGCTGCTGTTGCTGCTGCCACCACCGTCACTGCTGCTGCCACTCAAATTGCTGTTATCATCATTTCTGTATTTCATTTCATTTCATTTATTTACATTCCAAGGACCCAGACTGGATTACAAGATCCCTAGGGATATGGAAATAGTCACATTTGCAAAGCAAGTCTTAAAGATTAAAACAATGATAAAGAGTACAATAGTTACAGGTAGTAGATCAAGTACAGTATTAGTGGTCCAACAGTAACATTAACATTAACTTATTCCGTATAACCATAATAACATCACAGCGCCTGTGTAAAAACACAGCACATACCGGATATGAAACAGTTTATTACATCACATCTTAGCAAATATATAATGATTCAGATGGACCACATACGTCAGACATTAGAAACGAAACGCAACTGTACAACCACAAAATAGGAAAATTATATACATTAGGTAGTAGTAGGAAATAAATAACTCAATAATTACAAAATAAAAATTAAATTGATACAATTATTACTATAGTTATAAAATGATACATAATGAATAAATGGTAAAAAGGGAAGTATTTCCCCGAGTTCTTATAAAAATATAGCATATTACATGAAACTTATTATGTAAATGATAAACGATAAAAAAAATGCTGCAGTGAGAATGTGCATATTTGCCATATCCTATAGAAGTATTTGACCTAGAAAACCTCACTTTGTTATTGGTAATTTTGTCAACATACACTGAAAGATTTTTCCTGATGTATGGTGATAAGATCACAATCATCCTTTGTTTCTAATCCCCGATAAGGGTTTTTTTTTCTCATTACCAGTTCATATTTCACAGGGTTCTGAAAATTGTGATCACTTTGTCCTCCTTTTTACCACTTTTCTTGGTGAACATGTATTCCACCATGTAACTGGCCAACGGAAAGTTATACTGTGTCGTGAAAAAGTGTTCCTGTGGCATTAGGTTGTTTTCAGGTATCATATATATATCATAGCATAGCATAGCATATCATATCTTATCATTTATTTTCCTTCCATAAATCCATACAGGATTATATAATCCATATGGTTATGGAAATCGTCATATTTGTTGGGATTAAGGGGTGACATCAACACAGGTATGTACAACAATCACATGGTTATTTAGTATAATAAATAAAATAAAATAGGACAATACAGTTTGTTTACTGCAATAAAATATAATAAGGATAAAAAGTAAAAATAAAAATAAAAATGTGGGTTAAGTTAGAAGCAATTAGAGGTACTCTTTAAGTAGGAAATTTTCCTTCATTACAGATAGTGGTTGGATATGCAATAACATATTTACAATACAGACCTGTAAGTAAAGAGAAAGAACATGTGTCCCAAAGTCCTCATGTGTCTGTTCAGATCATATGTCAAAATTAACTTGGAGTTCAAAATATTCATCCAGCGAATAAAAGGAATTTTCATGTAAGTATTTTTGTAACAGTACTTTAAATTTTTTTTGATTAACAGACACTGCTTCTGTGTAAAAGGGAAGCATGTTAAACACCTATACATTGTACTCCCTTCTGGTTTTTTGTTGCATTTACAGAGGGTTGGTGTAAGTTTGCATGCTGTCTAGTGTTAATTTGATGTATCTCGGAATTTATCTGGAATTGGTTCTTGTTTCTTATCATGAACAACAGCAGGGAAAGAATATATTGAGAAGGGAGGGTTAGGATTTCCAAGTTATGAAACAGTTTTCTGCATGAGGCTCTACTTCTGCAGCTTATCATTATACTGATAATCTTCTTTTGTAACCTGAAAATCTTACTACTGTCTGAGGAGTTCCCCCAGAATATTAAACCATACGTCATTATGGAGTGAAAGTAGGAACAGTAAATCACTTTCAAAATATTTGCTGTTACATTTGGTTTAACTAACCTCATAACATAATAGGCTGAGCTTAATTTATTCTTAATACTTTCAATGTGTGTTTTCCAGGAAAGATTATTATTAATATATAGCCCTCGAAATTTTGTTTCATTTGCTATATTTATTTGTTCACCTTCATATTTAATTTCTGTAACTGAGGTGCATTTACTTGCATTATTAAATTGAATAAAGTGGGTTTTGTCAGAATTCAAAGATAGCAAATTTGATTTCAACCACTTATTTAGTTTTGCAAAAACTACATTAAAATCACCGTGTAAGTGGTTACTCTTGGGGCTTATTATTAAGATACTGGTATCGTCGGCAAATAAGATAGGAAGATCTTTATGTTTAACAGCCTTAGGTACGTCATTAATGTATAAATAGGAATAACAAAGGGCCTAAAATTGAGCTTTGCAGCACCTCACATTTTATTTTGGTCCAGTTTGAGACTGTGTTTGAGTTAAAAAGTGAGTTAGTAATGAGAACTCTTTGATATGTATTCTGAAGATAAGATTTAAGTAAAGATTTAGCCTTGCCACTTATTCTGTAATAGGATAGTTTTGACAGTAAAATATCATGATTAACTGAGTCATAAGCTTTCTCTAAATCACAAAAAATGCTACCTGCGAGTGTTTTATTGTTTAAGGCTTTTAATATTTCATTTGTTAATTTAAAAATGGCATCTTCAGTTGCGGTGCCTTTTCTAAAGCCAAACTGGTTTCTGACTAGTAAGTTATTAGTACAGTAGAATACCAGTATAACGAAATTTTGGGGACCTCAGAAATTAATTTGTAATAGTGAAATTTTGTTATACTGAAATAAGTCAATTCTCAAGAACTCACCTGTTGTTATATCCGTTGCAGGATCTACATTACTTCAACATGAATTTACAGATAAAAAAGCTTAATATTTATTAG
>WRFS01000064.1 GCA_009778695.1 Oscillospiraceae bacterium | reverse complement strand
TGTTTTTTTGCTGCCTTTTTTGACAAAGCACCTCATTTCAAGCCTTTTATTCTGTCGAAATTTATTTTTAACTACTTTATACTCTTACCCTTACCTACATTTGCAACATCAAAATTTATTCTTATATTACTGTAATTTCACTTGGATTATCTTTTGAATATATTAAATTGCCATTCATATCTTGAATTCTTACACTTATTGTATGTTTTGCATATGATACATTTGAAAAAGTATACGTAGTATCCATGGTTAACGCCGTCCAATCTCCATTATCAAGCTTATAACTGTATCCTGCTATATTATTCACCGTGTCCACAGTTACCGTAATGTTGGTATCAGAAGCTTGAGTGGTAAAGCCAAATGATATGGGTTTATAATTATTACTTACCCCCGTTATATTGGTAGAATCCGTATTAATCGCATATATTGTTTGTCCATTATTCGATACTATCCCTCTAAGATAATACACTTGATGGCTTTGTTCGTTTACTATATAATAATCATCTGAACTTCCCGAACCTAAATTCAATTTAATATCACCAAGCAAACTTGTATCTATTTTATAGTAATCATCACCATCATTTTGATTTTTATTATCTGTTAATGCACTTGGTATTGTAGCTATTCTTACGCCTACTATTGGCAAAGTGCCTTTTTCTTGATAATACATATTCACCTTATCTTGCAACAATTCTAAATCTTGCTTTAAATTATCCATATCTTGTGTTGAACCTATCTCAGCAATTTTAGGTATTACAATAGAACCAACTATGATTAATATAATAAACGTAAAAACGACTGATAGCAAAGTTATTCCAGATTCTCCTTTTATCTTTTTCATGCGTATTCACCCCTCTTAAAACATTTTTTCGGATACTCATTCTGTTATGATTATATAATTTGCCCTTTTTATTGTCAATACTTACAAAGCACCTTTTTTAAAGTTTTCTTGTATTTTTTCAATATATTTTTGATATGTTATCTCCATCTTATTAGTGCTATTTAACATCATGTACTCCTCATTTTCTTTTATTTTTGCTTTTGTTTTTTCTTCTTTTTCTACAGCTTCTAATTCTAAAAAGTTCGAAATGGCTATTATTAATATTATTTTTATATTTACTTCTAATATTCTTATGTATTCATCTAGTAAAATTTCGTCCGAAAATTTTTTTGTTATATCGCTCGTTAGTTCTTTTACCAATATTTCAAAATCTTTTTTCCCCAAAATTTTACTACACATATTATAATACTTCATTTTATCCCCCCTTTTGTATTTAGTTTAACACTAAATATACTATAAAAGCAATAGAAACATTTTTGCTGGGAGCAAAATTTATATATAGGTAAACGTAAAATGAGGATACCCCACAATTTTGGGATACCCTCACTTTAATTTTAAATTATACTGTTTATTTTAATACAAAATAATATTCTGCAATTAACTTATCTAATTCCAGACTTATGTTGTAAATCGAATCATAATCATCACAATCTTCAATCTTTTTATTTAATTCATCTCTTAATTTACAAATTTCTTCATTCAACATATATTTTTCCTCCAATTTTAACATTTTTTATGCCTATTAATTAAAAAATAACATATTCCCCCCCATAAGTCAACATTTTTATCAATATTTAGTAATATTTCTTACCTTATTTTTCGACAATATTCGCCTTATTTCTACAATTTACTTCATTAAATTTGAACGCACGACAGATAAAGCAATTTTATCTAATCTAAATACATCCCTGAGTACCTGCTCTACATAGTTCTTAGTAACGCTCTCATATTCTTCCAAATAATCAAAGCTATTAATCCCTTGAAAAAAATCTCGCAAAAACATTTTAGCTATAGTATCTACTCCATTATATTCTTTAATATAATCTGCATATATTGCCTTCCTTGTCCTCTGAAAATCCTCTTCGTTTATCCCTTCTTGCTCAAATTTTTCTATATCTCTTTTTAAAAGCTCCAAAACTCTTTTTGAATCTCTTGATTGCCCACCTATCGAAACAAAAGCATAAGTTTTTGAAAAATCATAACTTATATCTGGCACATCCTGCAAAAAATCTCGATCATACAATTCTTTGAAAAGAGCGGAACTCTTCCCTATTAGTAATCTTAAAATAATTTCTACTGCAATACTTCTTTTTATCATCTCTTGATTTTCTTGCGGTTCATCTTTTATTCCTATTAAAAATAATGACGTGCTTATTTCTATGCTTTCTTCTATATACTCTTGTGCAATTTCAGCCTGTTCTTCAGGATATATTCTTTCTACATGTGCTTTATTTTCATTCGGCAATAACCTTTTTTCAATTTCCTTTAAAAGCTCAGATGGTTCAAAATCACCTGATATCACCAACGCCATATTTGAAGGATGATAAAAAGTATTATAACATTTATATAAAATATCTTTATCTATTTGCGATATAGTTTCCTTTTTGCCGGCTATATCAAGTTTTATCGGATTATCCTTGTATAACGCTTTCATTAAATTCAAGTATACTTTCCATTCTGGCACATCATCGTACATCATTATTTCTTGACCAATTATACCCTTTTCCTTTTCTACATTTTCATCTGTAAAATATGGATGTTGTATATAATTCATTAGCTCATCTAATGCTTCATAAAAATTATCCGTTGCTTCAAAAAGATATGCAGTATGGTCAGTTGTTGTATATGCATTTGCACTAACACCAAGTGATGTTAATGTATCTAAACTATTCGTCCCATCTTCCTGTTCAAACATCTTATGTTCCAAAAAATGTGCAACACCGTCTGGCACCTCAGTTACATTTTCTTCTTTCGGTATAATAAATTTACTATCTACAGAACCATAATTTGTCCCAAAAATAACATACTTACGTTTTGTATTTTTTTTAGGAATAATCATTATGGTTAACCCACTTTCTAATTTTTTTATATAAAGCTTCTCTTTAACCTTATCATTTTCAATAATTTGCATAAAATTTCTCCTTTTTTTATTACTATTTAACATTTTTCAGCAAACTAGCTTGTGGTAGTTAGTATATGTTTTTAAAAAGCGTACGACAGCCCTTTGAGGCCCATGGAGTCTTCGGAGGCTTGGAGAAGCTTTTTAAAAACATATACTAACTACCAC
>WRFS01000063.1 GCA_009778695.1 Oscillospiraceae bacterium | reverse complement strand
TTCAATTTATTTTTTATTTATTTTTTATTTATTTTTTCAATTTATTTTTTATTTATTTTTTATTTATTTTTTCAATTTAAAAGAATTAATTAATCAAAAAAATAATATAAATAAATTAAAATTTATTTATATTATTTTTTCGTGGCGGAGAGAGAGGGGATTGAACCCTCGCGCCCTGTTACAGACCTAACAGTTTAGCAAACTGCCCCCTTAACCACTTGGGTACCTCTCCAATATTAGACTTTAGAAGTTAGATGTTAGATATCAGAAAATTCTTCGAAGTCCTTCTCCCTTTCTAATCTCCAATTTCTAAACTCTAACTTCCCATTTGGCGGAGAGGGTGGGATTTGAACCCACGGTAGGCTTACACCTACGCCAATTTTCAAGACTGGTGCCATAAACCGAGCTCGACCACCTCTCCGTATTTTAATGTTAATATTTATTTGCGTTACACATAACATTATATATATTAGCATTTTTACCTTTCGTTGTCAATAGCTTATTGTGGAAAAATTCACAAATGTTGCTAGTTAAACCGCTGAAAAAAACAGGTTGAATTTATAGAAACTTCCCTAAATAGTCCTGTTTTTTCTTTTATTCAATTATTCATATGGCAGTTTGAACAAGTTGTCCCCTCTTTTAAACCACATATTTTTGAAATTTCCTCTTCCGTTTTTTTGCCTTCCTTTCTATAATAGTCTGCTATTGCTGCTTTTATAGCTTCTTCTGCTAAAAGTGAACAATGTATTTTTACAGGGGGAAGTCCGTCTAATGCTTCTACTACATCCTTATTAGTTAATTTTAATGCTTCTTCAATTGTTTTGCCTTTTACCATTTCCGTAGATATGCTACTCGTTGCAATGGCTGCACCACAACCAAAAGTTTTAAATTTTATATCTGCAATTATGTTGTTTTCTATTTTTAAATATATTTTCATTATATCGCCACATGTTGGATTGCCTACTTCTCCAACTCCATTTGCATCCTTTATTTCCCCAACATTTCTTGGGTTTGTATAATGGTCTATTACTTTATCTGTATACATTTCCTCACCAATTCCTTTCTCTTGCGACGTCCTCACAAGTTTCACATCATTCGTTTCCTCGCCTTGCTTAAAAAACCATTCACTTCACTGTTCGTCATCTTTCCCTAAAAGTCTTTGTTTCGCAAATACTTTTGGAGTCCCCAACTATGCCTTATACAAGGGTGACATGTCCCTTAATTTTTGCACTATTTGTTCAAGATTATTCAACAAATAGTCTACTTCTTCTTTGGTATTGTATTTTCCTATTGATATTCTCAATGAACCATGTGCTATTTCGTGTGAAAGCCCTATTGCCAAAAGCACATGTGATGGGTCAAGAGAGCCAGAAGTACAAGCACTTCCGCTTGAGGCACATATTCCTTTTAAATCTAGGTTTAATAACAACCCTTCACCTTCGATATATCTAAAACAAATATTACTATTGCACGGTAATCTATTTTCCATATGTCCGTTTATTTTTATATGCGGAATTCTTTTTTGTACTTCTTCTACATAGTAATCTCTTAGCTCTTTTATGTGCTTATTGTTTTTTTCTAAGTTTTGGTATGCTAATTCTATTGCTTTGCCTAACCCGTACAATTTCTGCTACATTCTCTGTACCTGCCCTTTTGTTCCTTTCCTGGTGTCCGCCTGTTATAATGCTGTTGAATTTTATGCCTTTTCTTACATAAAGTGCTCCTATCCCTTTTGGTCCATAAATTTTATGTGCTGATAATGATAATAAGTCTATGTTTTGCTCTTTTACATCAATCTTTATACTCCCTACGGCTTGCACAGCATCTGTATGAAAAATCACATTGTTTTCTTTTGCAATTCTACCTATTTCTGAAATTGGTTGTATCGTACCTATTTCATTATTCGCATACATTATTGTAATTAATATTGTCTTGTCTGTTATTTCTTTTTTTAGTTGTTCTAAATCAACTGTTCCATATTCATCCACATTCAAATAGGTTATTCTAAAACCTTCTTTTCCTAACGCTTTGCACGTTTCTAAAACCGCATGATGTTCTATTTTAGATGTGATTATGTGATTTCCCTTATTTTTATTCGCCAAAGCAACTCCTCGAATTGCCATGTTATCACTTTCTGAACCACCACCTGTAAAATAAATTTCTAAAGGATCTGCATTTAAGCTTTTTGCTACCTTTTCTCTTGCGGTTTCAATTGCTTTTTTCGATTCTCTCCCCAAACTATATATAGATGATGGATTACCATATTCATTTTGAAGGTATGGCAACATTTCTTTTAATACCTCTTCATCTATCTTAGTGGTCGCACTATTATCAAAATAAACTCTTTCCATTTTCTTCTCCTCTCAATCGGCGTTTTGCCGATATTTTAACACATGTTCTGCATTGCTGGCTATCTTTGTCGTAGCCACAATCTAGGTCGCCTAAATCTAAAATTTTATTAATGTATTTTTCTAACTTTATTATAGTATTTTCAGAAATCGCATGCTTCATACTTGCCGCCTCAATTTCTGCAGTATTTTCATCTGTTTCTAAAATTTCTGTTAAAAATAATTTTAATATATCATGTCTTTTTATTATATCTTTTGCTACAATAACGCCCTTTTTTGTTAATTCTATGTCTTTATATATCTGATACTTTATTAATTTTTCATCCGCTAAATTATTTAATGCTCTATTAACGCTCGGCTTAGAATATCCTAATTTTTTTGCAATATCTGTTACCCTAACTTGCTTTTCCGTGTTTTTTATTATATATATTGTTTTTAAATATTCTTCCTGTGAAAAAGTTAATTTCATACTATCCTCCACAAAAAATATAATTGTTAGCCTATGCTAACAATTATATTTCTACTTTTGTTGTTTGTCAAGTGTTTTTTTAATAATTTTTATCTTTGGGTTTTTGTCCTGCTTTTTTAATAATAATTAATTATTATTTGTTTAATTATTTAATTATTTATTTATTTATTATTTATTTATTTATTATTTATTTATTTATTATTTATTTTTAATTATTTATTTTTAATTATTTATTTGTTTATTTATTTATTTTTAATTATTTATTATTTATTTTTAATTATTTATTTATTTATTTATTTATTTATTTATTTATTTATTTATTTATTTATTTATTTATTTATTATTTATTTATTATTTATTTATTTATTATTTATTATTTATTATTTATTATTTATTATTTATTATTTATTATTTATTATTTATTATTTATTATTTATTATTTATTATTTATTATTTATTATTTTTATTATTTATTA
>WRFS01000062.1 GCA_009778695.1 Oscillospiraceae bacterium | reverse complement strand
TATTTTCAAAAAAATATTTGTACAATTAAAATTATATGCTTATATTTGCCTCAATATTTCACACTGCATAATTATTGAATTAAACAGTGTTTGTTAACTGATTTTATATCATTTATATACATGAAAAACTCGGAGAACCCATTCAATATTTTATTAAATTAAATCAGATGAAAATAATATTTTTTATCCCGTTTTTTTTGATTATTATTTTAGTATCTTGTCAGCACAAAAGAGATAATAAAGTGATATTCTGCCTTCATGATGAATTGAGCGCCTCTTACATTCTATCCATTGCAGAACCTCTTGATGGAGCTTTTAACAATAAAATAGCAACATTTAAACAAACAATTACTGATAGCAGTAATGTGGAATTTATTTATAAAAAGCGATATCCTGCTGTCATATCGGTAGAGGTAACCGGGCGTAAATTTTATGTTATAATGTCTCCAAATACTACTGCTTATGTAGATATTTATCCACAGATTTCAACTAATGATTGGATTGTTTTTCGTGGAGATAACGCTGCCGGACATGAGTTGTATAATGCTAAACCTTTTAATGACTGGACTACAGAGGTTCAAGATATTTTTAGAAATAATGAAATGAACTATAAGGCTATAAATATAAATATAGAAAACTACGTTAAAGCTGCTCTATATCCAATAGATTCGTTGAAAGCCCATAAGAAAATTTCCGGCTTGTTCGCCAAATCATTAAAAAAAGAATTTCTATCCATAATATACACCAGAGTAGTAAATCATTTCAATTATCTTTTTTATGCTGCAAGAAATGATCATTTTACTGTTGAAGATAGTATGGCTATACGAAGTAGTCAAGATAAAATTTTTAGTATTTTCCCTCCATTGAATCCGGATATTCTTACTTCTATGTGGGGATCCTTTTATCTAACCAACTATATAGATATGACATACCACAATACAGATATTAGATCCGATAAAAGATACATATCTTTATTTAATAACGATTGGTATGGGAGATATGGTTTTTTACCGGAAAAACTTCTGGAGCCAATGCTGGGTAATTTAATCGTATCTGAGTTTTTTTACACCGTTAACGAATTTGACAAAATAAAAGCTGCTGATTATTTTAAAAAAAGATATCCGGATAGTGAATATGTACCGATTATTGATAGTGTGGCAAAGAAATATAAGCAAATACAACCAAATTTACTACAAGAAGAAACTCAAAACAATAAAATAACCATGCCAGAAAACTTAGAATCAAACAAAAAAATATCAAATATACCATTATCTGAAGGAGAAATCTATATTGATACTTCTGTTGTAATATCCCATATCAATACACTCAAAGAACTCCATGAAACTTGCTTCAAAGGGAAAAAGATATTTATCGACATTTGGGCGCCATGGTGCGAACCTTGTATTAAAGAGTTTGCTAATAAGAAACAACTCGATTCATTATTACATGTACACGATATAACCCCCGTATTATTATCATTAGGTCCAAAGATGTTTATGAAACAATGGGTACAGTTAATATATGACAATAAATTAGCAGGGTACCATTTTTTAATCAATAATGCTTTGAATAGTGATATTATCCACTGCATAGCCAATCACTCCGATTCACTACCGGTAATGCCTAATGCAATGCCTAATGTCATGCCTGATGCTATATCTATACCCCATTATATCTATATGGATGAGAAAGGAAATATTATTGAAAAAGATGCGCCTCGGCCCAGTGAAATTGTAAAATTAGCTGCCCTATTTTCAAAAAAACAATAGCTGATAATAATAATTATGACCGATGAACTGTTGAGTGAATATGATATTATTATTGCTGAAGCGATTTTGCAGTTATTTAGATGATTTATGAAATGAGAATCCGTCCAAGAAACGACAGAAAGATATTGATACTCGCTGGACAGAGAAGAGTGGCGAGAAATATTACGAGGATACAAAAACCATGTTGTTCAACTCTTTGTAAAATAAAAATGTAAAAAACTAATTTTTAGAAGTTCACTATCTTTAAAACTTTATTATCGATGAAAAAAAGGAAAATACTAATTTTGTTCGCGATCTTTTATTACCATTTATTGATTGCTCAAAATTATAATTTCAGCCTCCAGCTGGAAAATATCAAATATGACTCATTATTTTTAGCTGGTATAAATACAAATGGAAAATTAATTAAAATCCAAGGAATAACATCTGACGGATATAAGTGGAATTTTTCAGTCCCGAAAAACGCTTCCGATTCAATTATGGATTTTGAGTTTTATCCAAAATTTAAAAATAAGGAACCAAATACAGAGTATCAAATAACGCTTTGGAATAATAAAAATGGCAATATAGTTCCTTGCTTTCGGTTTCCAATTGATATAAATATTACTGATATACATGGTAAATATTTAGATACTAAAACAAGTGATAACAATCTATTTTATAGAATAGTGGAAAATAACAAAGAGGAATATTTTTATGCAACTACACATTCCGATCGGATTTTAATTCTCGATGCTAATAATACAGAATGATAAAAACCTATTTAACTAATTTTTTTGTTTTTTCAGATACTCTGCTTCTAAACATGCGTTCGGAAAAAATTGAACCTGTCATTGAAGATTCTACTATGATTAATTTAGTAATTTTTTCTGCATCATGGTGTAATCCCTGTCATGAACAAATTCCTGCTTTAAAAGAAATATATCAAAAGCTAAAAGGTAAAATAAATATGATGTATATCTCTTTAGATAAATCGGAAACTGTAAATAATTGGAAAGCATTAATGGAAGAAGAACAGATTCCATGGCGTATTTTATTAGCAACCAATGACGTTGAAGCTATTCAAAAAAAATACTATGCGAAATCAATTCCTCGAATTTATATTATTTATCCGGATAAACACTTTGAATTATTGGATGTATCAGAAAAGGCGGATATAGATAAATTGTATTATTTAGCTAATTCATATTCGTTCTAACTGTTATCCATATATCATGCTATACTTTACATGTAGGTTAAAAAATAAACTTACAATTCAATGACCACCTCATCTTCAGTAATATTTTTAATTTGTTGGCATGGGAGATTACCCTTGGTATTTCCCCTATTTCCTCACCACTCCTGCCGGTATAACCCAGATATTGATTTTCTTATTTTTACAGACAATAGTGATGAAAATCTGAATGTACCGACAAATGTGAAGATCATCCCGTATTCGTTGGAGAAATTCAAGGCAGAAGCTGCATTTTTGGAAACATCCGTTCGTTATGACCGATGAACTGTTGAGTGAATATGATATTACTAATGTTTCGCACTTGATTCTACCAGACTGACAAATAAGATACAACAAGGAGTGTTAAAATCGTATCTATCTGTATAATATAAAATTAACATTTCCTTTTTCATTAATAAGCCTCTTTTAGCTTATTTTC
>WRFS01000061.1 GCA_009778695.1 Oscillospiraceae bacterium | reverse complement strand
ATATCTATATTCCATTGAGCCCCCATCCTCATACATATCAGTCTGTATCTTGTTTTCTTCTGCATCTTTAACACATTGTCCAATAATATCAGACATATTTATTTTGCCTGTTAATAGTGCATCCCTTAAATCTAATGTTTCGTTATTAATTTTAATTTTCACATTGCCACCATATGCATATATGTTATAATCATAATTTGGCAATTCTCCTTTTTTTAATATAACACTTATCTTATTGTTATTGTTATCTTCATAAATTAACTCAAAAGCAGTTGTATTTAAAATTTCACCGCTGGAATTGTTTATAATGTCCATTATCTCTGCTCGGAAATCTTCTGGAAGCGTTTTATTTATAGTTACCGCATCCCCAAAACCTTTGCCGTTTTCAAAAATTTCTTTTCCATTCCCTTTAACAATTATACCTAAGTTAGCAGATAAACTATCGCTAGAATCATATAATCCAATAATATATCCATTATTTAAATCAACATATATATTAGTCCAACCAAGTATAAGATTATCCGCTATTCCAAAATTTTGACTTTTAATTAAATCTGATATTTGTTCTGTTTTTTGGTTGTCATTCACTTCTATCTTTTTAGTTTGCATCGAATTATTTATATACTCGTTCACATATATAGTTATATGACTAATATTAGTATTTATATTATATTTTAAAAATTCATTTGGTTTATTAATATAATTTCTTACATCTTGATTATAATATGCATTTATTGTTTCTCTATTATAGTTTCCCCCAACATCTTCAGAAGGATTTGGTCCAACAGTATCTAAGTCAAAATATGTAATCTTTTCCAAGTTATTTATAAGTGCAAATAGAACCACTGCATTTTTTTCTATAATAAAATTTTCATGATTATAAAACCAGCCTATTTTATCATTTTCATATCCTTTATAATAAATTATTAAATGTTCTTTCCCATCTTCTACACCTTTCTCTGTTTTTGTTATATACTTACTCAATTCTGTGTTTTCTAGTATTTTATCTAAATTCACAGTATCATTTATGCTATTTGTCTTATATTGAATTAAACTTTTAAAATACTTTGCATTTTCTGATTCATTATTATTGCTTATATGTAAATTAATAAAATAATAACTTGCAACTGCAATAATAACTAATATAATTATTGTTGTTGTTATTAAAATTATTTTTTTCATAATCATTTACCTCGCTTTTTTATTAATATATATTATAAACCAGAAAAATGCAACTTAATTATCGCATTTCTCTGATTTTGCAGACATAATTATGCCGTTTTAACTCAATTCATACATAATAACATCTGAAACTTTTATGTTTTCTAGTGTATTAACTACAATGCTTACATCTACTTGTAAAAATAATTTGTCCTCTATTATTGTTAGACAATAATAAGTTATCTCTGAACTCACATAGTCATTCCCATATTTATTTTTTATCATCTCAGTTAATGCTGGTTCAATAACTTTCATATCAATAACGGTATCTTTATATTTCTCGAATTCACCTTGATTAAACGCTGCCAAAGATACTATATTGCTTGCGTTATCAACTTCTATTCTTACAGTATCACTTGTGTCTAGCCCATTTAATTTATTCATATATATGAATGTATGTGTTGCATAAGATGGTGTATAGTGCGAATATATTAATTCATACTTTTGATAATTTTCGATATTTTCTTTAAGATATTCATCTGCTACTTTTTGTGCTATTTCTATGTTTAATTCTGGTAATTGCACATTGTCAATATCTGTATATTCCATAAATCCTACTAAATTATCATCCTTGTATATATACTCTTCATCATTATCTGAAACATATACATCTTTACCCATTTTTGTTTCTTTATATTTTATTTGTTTCCCTTTTTTGTTTACATTAATGCTTTTATCTTTTTTATTTGTTTTTATTACAGTCTCAAACGAATTACTCATTTCTTCCATAAATTTTACCTTAGATCCCTTTGATTTTTGATTACTAGCATATACGTATATTCCTACACTCATAATCAATATCGCTATTAATAACATTATTAAAATTCTTTTAAAATTCATCATATTAATTTCCATCCCTTTCTTTATTATAGTTTATATAAAACTTGGTTTATATCTCCTCTTTCTACTCTGTTACCTTGCATTTTAGTATGTTCAGCCGTTAGCCATCTATCAAGTGTCCAATAATCAGCATTTTGAAACCCTCGATATAATTGTCTTTCTTTATTTGGATCTGTATAAAGTTTCTCAAAACACCAACCATCCCAATCCGAAGATACTTTTGCATTTATTTTTACAGTCCAGCCAACAACACATTTAGCTCCCCTTCCATAAATTGCATCAACAATACTTGTTCCACCAATTGGTGTAAGTGCACCTTCACAGGAAGTTATTAATGCAAATTTTAGATTATTTAAACTATTACTTGCTAAGTTGGCAATGTTGGTCGAAGCAAGATATACTGAATCACCTGAAACAGCCTTTGGATTATTACCTAATAAAACTCCAGGCCCGCCATGTCCATAATATACAAAAATATCACTGGTTTGCAGACTTGATAAAACAGATGCTGCTGTCCCATCCTTCGTTCCATAAAATGTATAACACATTTTCTCTGTATGCTTTTTTACGAAACTATTTGTATTAGATCCGCTTGCGACTGAATCAACCTCATAATAAGAACATTTAGCTGCTGTTTCTCTAAAACTCCAAAGTTGATTGGCATTACCACTACTATATGTTTGTACAATAACATTTCCCGCAGACGTTGAACCATTTCCTGCACCAGAACCATTTGCTGTACTAACACTGGTTAGTACCAGATTAGTATTAGATTTAAGGTGTATACTATAATATCCACTTCCTCTATCTGTAAATGTCCATATTTGTGCCACATCATCAGGAACTGACCATATATCTACATTGTAACCTGAATTAATTGCTCCATTTACTTTATATACATCAACCACTCTACCTGCACCATTTGAACTACATGCAGCACGTAATCTATATCCACTCGAATATGATTCTACTTTGAATCTTTGCTCTAAAGAACCATCTTTTGTCCACTGTATTACGTTGCTTCCATTTGCATCTGCACCCAAATTAACATTTAGACACTTTCCGCTAGCTTTATTATATATATTATATATTTTCCCATTTGTCGGAACATCTGCCGCGAATACTGATTGAATAGGTAGAAATGCACTTATAAGTATTATGCATACTAAAATTACTAAACCGTATTTCTTTATTTGTTTCATTTTTTCCTCCTTTTCCATAATACAATTTAATTTGAAACGAAGTTTCATTGTATTATGATTTTAAATTATTTTTTCTAAAATCTTTATGTCCAAACATCACAACGAACATCCATAGGCTATCACCAACCTTATAAAATATTTCGTCTTTTCCTTGATGTAATTACACTATATCATTCCCACCATTCGTTTGTCACGCTGAAAATGTCGGTTTTT
>WRFS01000060.1 GCA_009778695.1 Oscillospiraceae bacterium | reverse complement strand
TAAATATATCTCCATCGGCTATACTTGGGGTTTAGAATACTCTATCTCAAATTTTTAACCTTTAAAGTGATTGCGATTTTTCTAATCATCATATCAGAAACATTTTGAAACGGAACATTCCGTCGCCGAAATCAAGCCGCTACTCAGCTACCCTGACAGACTTCAATTGACGATTGATGGAATTAACGATACAGTTTGGTTCAGGCAGAAACATAAGGAATTTTTGGAAAAAATTGGGGTAAAAGCGAAACCGGAAATCAAACAAAATAAAGGAATCAAGATGTAAAAATGTTTTATAAATTTAAATTTTTCTTATTTTGATAAAAGATTGATAAATATAAAAATTATACTTATATTTGCAGCATTATTAATCCAATTAAATATAATTCTTTATGGCATACGGTTATAAATCGATTCTTGCTGTGGATGGAGAAGACCCAATTGAACTAAACAATTGTTCTTATACATATTTAAGGCAAGTGAATGAAAAGACAGGAGAAATAGAAAGTCCAGTTTTAAATGGAACTGTGTATGCAGGTTATGATTCATATCCAAGTATGGGTATATGGGAGTGGGCATTACATTATAAATTTAAAAATGGAAAGATTAAATTACAACGTACTGATTCGGATGAAGGCAGTTTTGTCCCTCAAGCGGGAGTTACTTTAGAAACAGCAGCATGTGTAGGGTTAAAACTGAATTATAGTAGAGCTGGTGGAGGTCATTTCTATACCCAATTGACTATTTCATCAAACAACAGCGTGGTAGGTGATACTGATTATTGGGTAAGAAAAGATTGGAAACTCGAATAAACAATTATTTAATCATGGAAAAAGAAAATTTAAAAAATAAAGCCAAAGAAAAAGTTGAAGAAATTTTAGGATTGAACGATACATCAGTAGATGCGAAATTATATTTGAATGGAAAAGAATATCAAGTAGACAATTTTGAAACAGAATTTCAACAATCTTTTGATTTTAAAGGTGAACCACAAAGAGAAGTAAAAGGAGGGATTTTGACAATGACGTTTAATCAATTGCCTGATGAGCAATTAAATTATTGGATGTTCCGTAGTAAGACATTTTATTCTGGCTCTATTGTTTTTACTTCATATAGCAGAATAGCAAATGCAGTTTTAACAATAGATTTCACAAATGCTTGCTGTGCCAGATATTCGACGGATGATGGAGCCGGAGGATTTTATTTAACTATTGTTGTTACTGCAGAATCAATATTAATAAATGGTATTAAGCATAAGAATAAACGTTAAATAATAGTAAAAATGGATTTTGTAACAGGTTCATATTGCATTGACTCCAATGGAAAGATGAAAACTGAGGATTTAAGGAATAAACAAGAAGATACATCTTCTTCTGGTCCAATTAATCCACAAACTCCTAAAAGGAAAGAATTACAGAATTTGATTAATACTCCATACGAAGGGTTTGGGAGTGACTATCTTAAAAGGATTAAGAAAGAATTGGAGCCTAAAATTCATTACTCTTTAAATCTAAATATAAACTCAATAAATCCTATAGCCCCTTGGACTAATACTACAGTTATTAAAGAAACTGTTGAACGAATAAGTGATTTCATCCCTCCAAAACGTGATAAAGAAAGAAAATTAAAAGATTTAAGTAATAGGGAACTGTGGGATATCGCTTTTTTCATCGTACGAAATTTGCCAAGATATGGAAAAGACAGTGCTGAACGCTTTTGGCTGAACTCAGGAGTAGAACTTGTTCATCAGGCAAATAAATCACTGTTAGAAACAGCCCCAATGAAAAAACTTTTGAGTGCTGTAAATTTGAAAATTACTTCTTCCATTTTTAACAATGGAAAAAAAGTTTTTCCAATTCCCTCTATCGATGTAACAGATATTATTAGAGATAATTTTCCAAGTTTTAGGTCTGAAAATTTTGATACAGCAGATAAGGAAGTATATATTAGTGAAATAGGTGTTTTTGGTGGTGTAAAAGAAGTAAATATAAACGGAAGAATAGAAGATTTAACAAGCTATACTGATTTTGCTTCTGATTTTTCTAAAGATATACAACCCTATAGTCTTATTATATCTATCAAAGACTGGTTTGGTGTTGATGAAGACGATGTTCTAAATAATAGACTTCCAGCAGTAGTACAACGTTATCAATTGGCTGCCTTTTGGATTTTGCAACATCAAAGAGGCTATAAACCTTTTGTTAATGTTTTGCAATTCGATAGACACCATATGTTTGCAAGAAATCTTAAATTTAACAGATGATTTTTATTGTACTTTCAGTAATTATTACAATTATTTTATCAATTCCCATTTATTTCATTTTAAAATGGGTTCTTAAAAAGATTAAAGTTGGAAATAATAAAAACAGAAAATACTTTACTTTATTTTCTTCTGTAATTTTAAGCCTATTACTTTTTTTTGTAGTTTGTAAATTAACAATATGGTCATTTATTTTTGTAATTCTTAATTCTGATAAAAAAGATAAACCCTTTAATGTTAATGAATGGCAAACCGAAACAGAATACAGATACACAATGTCAAATGACATCATTGATAAAAATTTAATAATAGGAAAAACAAAAGACGAAGTGATAGCTTTATTGGGTAATGATTTTATTGAATATGAAAAAAACCATATAGGATATAGTTTAGGATATGTTGTGGATGGTTTGCTTGGCTCTAATCATGCGATTTTAGATATTTATATCGAAAATGATACAATTTATAAAGTATCGGAACGTGATGAATGAATGTCATTTGTCCAGAATGTTATAAAATCAAAAAAGTACATGAAAATGAAAAATATGAATTCTATTAGAATAATCCTTTATTTATTCTTTCAATAGAAAAGATGTTTATCAGATAAAAATAAGAACGGTTACCAAATCGTTACCTCTGATTCTCAAAAATTCTGCAAAATGTTTAGTCCTTAAACAGTTAGTTCAATTCGATTGTTTTTTAAAATAAAATTAGCAAACCCATTTTTATTCATGATGATAGGGTTCATGATTCAATATGGTCATCGTACGATACAACTGTTCTACAAAGACCAAACGAACCAATTGGTGGGAAAAAGTCATTTTCGACAAAGCAATTTTCTCGTGGGCAGTTTCGTAAACTTTTTGAGAAAAGCCATACGGCCCGCCGATAACAAAAACCAAACGTTTCGAAACCGTCTGCATTTTCTTTTCGATGTATTTGGAGAATCCAAGGGAAGTAAAAGTCATGCCGCGTTCGTCCAACAGCACGACGAAATCACCCGTTTGAAGTGATTTGAGAATGGATTCGCCTTCCTTCTCTTTTACTTGGTCAAAGGAAAGATTTTTCGTGTTTTTAATATCGGGAATTACTTCCATTTCAAACGGAAAATAATGCTTCAAACGGGTGCAATATTCATTTACGCCCTTCAGTACAAAATCCTGAAAGGTTTTGCCGACTACGATTAATTGAATTTTCATAAATTTACTCTTTTTGATATTTTGATTTTGTATTCACAGTAGAGGC
>WRFS01000059.1 GCA_009778695.1 Oscillospiraceae bacterium | reverse complement strand
TTTTGCCGGGAATTAAGGCGATACGAGGGTATTGATTAGGCGAAAGGCGAAAGGTACAAGGCGAAAGAAAGTATGTCAAAAGTAGTTTTGGTGTACTTTCTTTTTTATTTTTATCAAATAGAATTTTATTTAGAATAAAAAATAATAGAGCTTTGGTTAAAAATAATTGATGAAAAGTTTGTTTTGTAATCAAATGATTACTATATTTGTAGTGTCGTATTAAAAATTCAAAGAGCATGGATGAAGATGTAAGATTTAAACTTTCACAAATTACAATGGAAAAAATGGAGTTAAGAAGTTCTTTGAATGAAATCAACTATCTATTGAAAGTTAAACCGAACATAAAATTATCTAAAGAAATAGACCGCATTTTAGACCGATTGAAATATTTGGAAATTTTAGAACTGGAGATTAGAAAAAGATTGTAATTAAACTACTTCCGGAAAGGAAGAAATAAATAAAATCGTTATGGACTTACAAAAAGAATTGGAAACACTGAAAAGTTATATGGGGGGGTAAAGGTGAGGATGCTTTCAAAAAACAAGCAGATTATATTAATGAAAATTTCACATCTGAAGCAGACCAAAAAGTAATAGAAAATTTTATGTCTGAATTAGTATCAAAACTATCATTGCAGACAGAAAAATTGATACAGGAAGCCGAATCGGTTCTTGTTCGCGAGCAGCTGAAAGAAGTGAACGAAATAGTATCCATGTCGTATATTGCAAAAAAGTATTTTAATAAAAATCGAACTTGGTTATATCAAAAAATAAATGGAAATCTAAAAAATGGCAAAACGGCAAAATTCACCAATTCAGAAATACAAACTTTCAATTTTGCTCTTAAAGATATTGGAAATAAAATAGGCTCAATCGCTATTCATCCATAACATTTTGTTATGGATTTGACACCGAAATCCTACGCTATGGCGTCTCGCTATAGCAGGAGGTTACGCTGAGCTGGGTATGTCGAAAGTAGTTTTGGCATACTTCTTTTTTAATCTGTAAATTAAAACCTTATTTTCACCTTATTTATAAACGAAACAACCTCAGTAGCAGGATATTATTCTATTAAACAGCAAACTTTATTGATTTAAATCGGAAAAGGGTTGCCCACACAAGAGCAACCCTTTTTATTATTTACAAAAACAAGCAGTAGTGTTTTCACCTGTACAAGCGGCACTATATCCTGCATTTACACAGGCACTTGAACATTCTGACTGATCGAAATTTCCGATGTAGGTGAACCCACGGGCAGCACAAGTACCTCCTTGAACTCCTGCTCTTACAGTATTATAAACGTCTGTATTACTCATTCCAAGTTCTCTACTACTTGCACTTCCTATAGCAAATAAACCGAAAATTAGTAAAATTGATAACTGAGTAATTACCAAAATGTTTTTAAATTTTTTCTTAGACATAATAAGAATATTAATAAAGTTAATAAATACGCCAGCATATCTAAAATATCAAACGTACCGGCAATACAATGAAAATATTGTAAAATCTCTAAAACAAAAGAAGAAAAAATTGCAATTAACAAAATTATTCTACTCCTGTAATTCTTTGTTTGATGTAATCCAATCATTACAAATAACAATGCCGAATACCATAACATATCGGGAAAAACATACAAGAAGAAATACCGGAAAGGGTTACCATTATAGGGAAGTGTTATTTTGATATGTTGTAAGAAAAAACTATGTTGGAATTTTTGTAACAAAATGATATTTTGTCTAAACACAATATAAATACTACAACCTATCAAAAATAACGAAAGCCCAATAAGGACATATTGCAATCTATTTATTTTGTTTTTCAAATTCTAAAAATTATTTTCTGTTTTTAATAAATTTCTGAAAAATAAACGGTGACGGCAATTCGGATTCTATTACCTGTTTTATTGTATCATTTTCAATATAAAAAGAAGTTGGTACTGAACTTATTATAGTTTGTATTATCCCATCATTAATTAATTCATAATTAACTAAATTCGTTCCAAAATGTTCAGTAAAAACATTTCTGTTTTGAGAATTTATACTTGCATCAGCAGTCACAAACGATATAGCTATAATGCTATCAACCATACCGGTAGTTTTGAAACTTTTGTAATTTTCGATTGAGTTCCAGCAATGAGGACAAGTATAAGAAAAACAATAAATGAGATAAGAACTATCTTTCGCTGTCTGTAAATAATTGGATAATATCGTTTCTTTTATCGGTTTGTTTAAATATTGATGTTGCTTGATTTTATATAAATTTTGAGGAATGCGAAAAGTAAATCCACAAATAAAAATTATAGGAATAAAGAAAGCAATAATACTATATTTTTTCCAATTTTCAATTAATGAATTTTCCTTTGAACTTTTAATAAAAACAAACAAAGACATTCCAAACAGCAAGATATTTCTTATGTATGTAAAAATTGGACTTTGTTGTGTTAAATTAAACATTCCAAAACAACCACAATCATTTATACCATTTTTAAAATGAGCATAAGTAAAAACAATTGTAAAAATCACTAATAAAATCATTGACAAAAGTGACATTAGTTTGGGTTTTATCCACAATACTAAACAAACACCCAAAGCTAATTCGCTTAAAATAATGAACGGTGCAAATATTTGGAATAATTCAAATCCATAATTTGCAATCAACATTTCAAAAGCTATAACATTGATAACTTTACCAATTCCTGATAAAAGATAAATACTACCAATTATTATACAAACAATTTTATTTTTCATTCATTTATCATTTCGACTTACAAAACTTTTCGTAGTCAATAATTATAAGCCGCACATGCCACATTATAAGTAAGAGATATTGCCTCTATAATTGCTCCAGGTACTTGACCACCCGGAATAAATCTCAAAACAAAACCAACTAATAGAGAACTACTCTGCACAAGTTTTGCAGTTTTACTATTACATATTACTTCTACCGTTCCACGAGTATCTGTTGGTTGCACACTAAAAGTAACCAAGCACTGCTGGGATTCCGTGTCTTCAATCATATATTGACCTTCAGACAATTCGGTAAATACAAATCTACCGGATATTACTTTATTCCCTGCGCTAACACTCATTCCAAAACCTATCAAGGCTACTAAAATTATAATAATCTTTTTCATCTTTATTAAATTGTTTAATATCTGTACCTTTATCACAGACAACGAATTAATTAGTTTTCTTGTTCTCACGGCTTCACAAGTCTTGCCCGCTTTTAGGAGTTTCTACCCTCCCTGCAATATGATTTAAGTGTTTTTACAGTTTCACTATGCATTTTTTGGGGAACAGTTGCAATTCTGTTTCATATATTATAGCGGTTTTCCCGTCGTCGTATTTTCAATTTCCGACAATAAAAAAAGCGGACTTAAATTATCCGCTTTTAGAGGTCCTGAGAAAACCTGAATTTATAAATAAGGTAAGCCCGCATTTCTACGAACGTTTAACACTTATCCTTATAAATTCTTTTTCCGAAATTTCTCAGGTTTCTAAAAGCAAGAATAAATAGCAAACACTATTATATATATGTCTTATTTTGTCTATTTTTTTATGTCATAACCAAATTTTGTTTATAATACGATTGCAAAAATACAAACTTTTTCTAAAAAACAATAGAAATCATTAAAAAACTTTATTTAATTCAATACACTACATCCAAAGGCGCCGATTTGATACAGAACAACGACTGCAAAATGGGTTAATGGGCTAATTCTTTAATTCTCAAATTTTTAAAAGCAACCCAAGAACCGTGTCCGAGAAAACCGATATGCCCCGTTTTATTTGATAATCCGGGATGCGGGTTTCCGTCAATCGTAGCTGTGAAGTTTTTACTTGCTTCGGCAATGTCACCGTCTAAAATCACCGTG
>WRFS01000058.1 GCA_009778695.1 Oscillospiraceae bacterium | reverse complement strand
GTTATTTCTGGTAAAAATTATTTCAAACCCACCCCTGTAAATTGGCACAGTTATATCATTAAAGTAGCCAAGTCCAAGACTGCCTAAATTTCCAACAGCTTCGAATTGTTTAACTTCATAATTATGGCTCTTAAAACCGGAAGTAATAGCTTTGCCATTATAGACATTTAATCCAGGGTACTCAATGCACATTTTACAGTGCTTGCGATTCCTGGATAATCTATTTCATCAATGAGAGTGTCATGTTTTTTAACTTCTATATGAGAAAATATGTGAGCTACAAAATTATCAACCATTTTGATGTTACTTTTGTCATTGTAAGATTTTGTGGCATCTTTTGGGGTAAGTTCTCCGGCGATATAGTACTGAATATTTTTAGAAATGAAGTTATTTTCAAGATCGAGTTGAAATTTGGTTTTCTTATTTTCAGCATTTAAGTCTAGAGTTGAAACGGGCTTGAATTTTTTATATTGGCAACGGGCTATTTCGTCTTCATATTTTTTAAAGATTTCTTTTATTTTATACATCCTTTATGAATATTAAATTTAAATCTTTAACTTAAAATATTGTCTTCTGCAATTCCTCGTTATAAAATGTTCCTATGATTTCTTCATTATCCAAATCTTCAATTTTGTAAGTTATAGGTTCTGTGTTTAGTATTTCAGTAATTACAAAAATTCCTCGAGTCCAGTTGGAATCGTATTTATTGCCAAAGTTGTTTTTAAATTTTGTTATCCTGACACGATCTCGAACTTGAAATTTTACTGTGTATTTCTTTTTCGATTGTTTGAAAAGTGTGCGAAGAACCAAATTTTCATTTGATTTGTTTACTTCAGCAGGTGTCATTCCAAAAGATCTATGCTTATCTTTAAAATTATATTCGTCTAATAAGTTTTGTAAGATATCGAACCACTTTTTATTATTTCTGACTTCGAACTATATTCTCATTGTGTTGTTTAAAGTGCGATTAAATCTTTCAACTATAGCAGACTTTTCCAGATTCTGTGTGTGATACATATGAATACCATAATTATTCAAAAGAGTTTTAAAGTGTTTATTTTCAAATTCTAAGCCTTTATCAGTATGAAATAAATTGGGTGGCATATAATTTTGTGATTTTGCAGTTTTAAATATTTTTTCTAAAGCTTTCGAAACTGTGGTGCCATCTTTCTTTTTGATCGTAAGTGTCCAAGCAAATTTAGAAAATGTATCTATAACGTTTATCATATAAGAATACCCATTATTTTCTTCCGAATATTTTTTCATATCAATCAAATCAGCAGCCCATAAATCATCAATTCCTTTAGTAATAATGGGTCTTTTTTTAAATGTATTCTAACAGGATTGTGTAATTATTTAGCTAGCAATAATTTATTTTCTTGAGGTTTTTGTATATATTGACTTATGTTTGTTTCGCACTTTAAACATTGTGCCGAAACTCTCCACCTTCCATTGGATGTTTGGGTTGTACACAGGGTTGTTATTGTCTGTTTTCTGTTTGCATTTGGAACAGTAAATTGGTTCATTCATTTATTGTGATAGATAAACATTTAAGGTAAAGATATATCACAAGAAATAAAGAAAAGGCATTAATAAAAATTCCAGATAAACATTCAAACCTCAGACTAAAGTTTGAGCGTTTTATTGTTTTAAATCCTGATAAAAAATATAAACTCGGTGTAAGTCACTTGTTGTTTTCTTTTGAAAAAAATCATTATATAAACATGTTTTTAGAATGGGATATACCTGAACCAGATACTAAAAGTGTGTTTACTGTTAAAAGTAGTATTGTTGGAGAATATAATATTAAATCACTAAAAAAACAGTTTCAAAATATGTTTAATGAAGGATTCAACGGATTACTTGAGCAGAATAAAAGGATAAAAAATTGGACCTGAATCAAAAGTTCAAAAAAATTAAAATATCCCTGTAAAATTTGATTCAGAAAAGCATTATGATGAATATGTAGTAGTTCTTAATTTTCCTTTTAAATTAAAAATCTTAGGCGATTATGGTGGTGGTTTTTGTAAATTTTTTAGTTTTCAAAATTGCATTTAAGAAGGTTCTATGCTAGCACCAGAAACAGAGTATATATATATATATATATCTGAAAATATTAAGGAAGTTGTACACCCCATCTCAGTCATTGAATGGCATTGTAATATTGCAGAATATATTTATGCCAATCATGATGGTCATCCTCATTCACATAAACATGAAGAGTTACTTCATATTAGTTTTGTTGATAATAACTTTTATAGCAACTCTGTGTACATAGAAGATCCTAAAAAAAATTATGTATGTTCCTTTAAGGAAAGGTTTGAGGGAAATTAGAGAAATAATCTTAACCCCAAAGGATGTGAATGGTGAAGAGATAAAAAAAATTAAAAGATGTTGTTGTATATCTTCACCTGAAAGGGGAAATGTAAACAGCTTTACCTTCGTTGAAGGAAAGTTCATCTGCAGAGCAACTTTTTAAGTTCTGCTAAGATCTTTTTTATAGGCAGCCGCCTATAAAAAACAAATAATTAATATTTAAGGCCCATTCCTAAGAATCTCTTACTTTTCATAGCAGTTTTTACCAACGCCGCATCAATCTTTTTCACGTATACTAGCATCGTTTGCATGCATTCTTTCTTTAGCTATATTTTCCAGTTCTTTATCAGCAATATGTCTTTCTTTGGTATCTTTATGATCACGGTAAAAAATATCTTGTTCCTTGCACCCAGCATCTAATTTATTGACTGGTTCATCACCTCTTGCTAATCTTTCATCTAGCTTTGTAAAAGACCCACAATAATTATAGCCAGGAAGATGTAATTCAGGCATTATATTGTTTAATTTGTTAAGTAAAGTATTAAAAACACATGACCCTGTCTTAAGAACTCCTTTTGGCAAACTGTTTACAACCCTTATGATATATTCGAACCCTTTTGCATTATCAACATTTTTTTCTAATTGTTCGGTAATAAACTTTATAACACCCATTTTTTCGTTATGAAAATTATTGTTACCGGCTTTTTCTCGTGCATAAAGATAAAATAATCGCTCCCGTAATTGTTTAAGATTACTGATGTATTTATATTCGGTAGGGTTTTCTTGATATTTAGTAAACCGACTCCTAGTTTAGGTGGCTCAATTTCTTTCCATATTTGTGATACAAAATCATTCCAATTTTGCCACTACTAGGCTTTGGGTTTTTTGTTGACGGATCATTATTTTGATAGATGGAACGTGTTTTCTTAAGGAAGTCTTTATACAAACTTAAATCTTTTTCTGTAAAATTACCCTTTTTAGTCCGCCATGTGTTATATGTTTCGTGGTCAATTTCCTTTTTATTACGGTTTGTTAAAAGCTTCCAAAGCCATTGAGTTCCTTTTATACCTTTCATCATCGATAATCAAATCATCACCATCTATTATAACGTTACTACCACCGATATGGAAACCACTTTCATCATACCATATTCCGAATTTATTATCTGAAAAAGGTAAATATTTTTCTGGTAAAGGGCCAATAATCATTCCAAGTCTTTGAATTTTATCAATAATAGCTTTAGCATTCTTATCTTCTTCTTCTTCTTCTTCGTCTTTGTAACTTAATTGTTTTATTATAGGAGAACTTGAGGCCATTGGTTCAAAATGTCTGTCAGTAGGTATTAGATCTAATTTTTTACTTAAATCTTCGTCAGTCTGTTTAACCGCTTTTTCTATTTTATCTAAACCTTGCGTTATAGGCTCGAATTGTTTCTTTCTATCCTCTTTAGCAGTAACTTCGTCAGCTCGAGTCTGTTTGAACCTATTTTGTAACTCTTCTCTGAGCTGAATAATTTTATTAGCTTCTTCAACAGACTGAGGTGTTTTTTCACGTGGTGGCTTTCCATCACCACCACCGTTTTTACTACGTTCCATTCATTTTTTTCTCTCTTGCTCAAGTTCACGGTTTCGCTCGGCTTGAGCCTTTC
>WRFS01000057.1 GCA_009778695.1 Oscillospiraceae bacterium | reverse complement strand
GGTTGTGTCACTAATGTGTCACCAAAATGAATGTAACAATCGCAGTAGTTGCCTATACATGGAAGAGATTGAAAAACAATGAAATACCACTGTATTTAAGGGTAACAAAAGACAGAAAAAAGAAGCATATTGGGCTTGGAATTTCTGTAAAATCGGAGCATTGGGATTTTATTAAAAATCAACCCCTAAAAAATTGTCCTAATAAAGAAGAAATTCAACAAATTATTATCCAAAGGACAAAAGAATATCAAGAGCAAGTTTTGGGATATAAACTTGAAAACAAGGATTTTACAGTAAAAACTTTGGTTGAGAAAGTAAAAAATCCAATGAAAGCAAAAACTGTAAAAGAGGTTTTCGATTTATATATCAAACAGTTAAAGGAGGCCAATAGGATTAGGTATGCAGATATGTTCAAAATCACTTACAATTCCCTTGTAAAATTCAATGGACATTTGGATATTCATTTTTCCGAGATAGATATAGCATGGTTAAAACGATATGAAGCATTTATGAAAGGTCAAAACTTGGCGATGAATACTTTGGAATTAAGATTTGTGAGGTTGAGGACAGTTTTTAACTTTGCTATTGAAGAAAAAATTGTTAAACCAGAGTATTATCCATTTGGGAAGTATAAAATTTCCAAGTTGAAACAGAAGACAGCAAAGAGGTCTATTCTGAAGAGTGAAATATTAAATGTTTTGGATTATAAGGGCAAGACACCTTATGAATGTCTGGCAGTAGATTTATTCACTTTCTCTTATTTGACGGCAGGAATTAACTTTGTGGATATGTCCAATTTGAAACAGGAGAATGTTCTTGATAACAGACTTTCATATATAAGGAAGAAAACGAATAAAGTTATAACAGTTTCTTTACAACCTAAAGCATTAGAATTGATTAGCAAATATGCCGACAAGGACAATCCTTATTTGTTTCCCATTTTAAGTCCAATACATAAGACAGAACAACAAAAAGCAAATAGGCGGCACAAAGTAATGCGCAAAGTAAATAAATGCTTAAAAGAAATTGGGAAAGAATTGGATTTACCTATTGGCCTAACTACCTATGTTGCAAGACATAGCTACTCGACTGTATTAAAGAGGTCAGGAGTTTCTACATCTATCATATCTGAAACATTAGGACATAGTTCTGAAAAAATAACCCAGATTTATTTAGATAGTTTTGAGAACAGCCAAATAGATGAGGCAATGAAGAATTTGCTGTAGAGTTGAATCTCTGTTGTGGGAAGGGTAATGACACCTCAAAGTGAAGTTACCCTTTTTTAATTTAAGAATGTACTCATATTTTTTTGATAATTATAAAGAAAAGTGAGTACAGTTATTTACCTTTGCAAAAAATATAGTTTTCAATAAAACTAAGGAGGATGGATATGAATGATATTTATGACAATCCAATTGATTGGGATGAAATAGGTAGTAGAGAAAGAGAAATTAGTTCCAGCAGGTTTTGTATTGGAAGATACGAAATATTATCTACCACTATGCCTTATTTAGATGAAAATGGTGAGTATGATGGGTACTCTACCCATCGGGTAATACAAGAAATAAATGGTGCAGATGTAAAGTATTTTGATACAGGATTAAAATATTATATTGATTGGAAAGAGAAGAGAAAATCTATCAATTCTATTAGTTTTACAATGCCAAGTGATGATGCTAAATTAGGACATATATTTGTAACCTCGCCCTATGGATTGATTAAGAAGAATAGGACAGGAATCGGAGCTACTACTTTGGAATTAGAATCACCTCGAAACAGTATTGTGGTAGTTCCAACCAAAGCACTTGCCATTACAAAAGCCAAAAAGAGTAAGATTGAGGGAACTGAAAAATACAAACATTTGTATGTTTCAGCTGAAAGTATTAATTCAGGATTTCAATCAATAAGTGATTATTTGTCAGATAGTAGTATTGAGTATAAAAAATTTATTGTAGTTGCAGACAGTCTTCCAAAGGTACTGCGTGAAATAGGAGAGGAAAATTATCCCTTATATTTTCTCATGGTTGATGAAATTGACTCATACCAATATGACAGCAGTTACAGGGACTCTTTGGAAAATGTAATTGATTATTATTTCAAATTTCCAGAAAGTAAAAGATGTCTGGTATCTGCAACAATAGGTAAATTTTCCAATCAAAAGATAAAAGATGAACCTGTTATAAATGTGAATTTCAATGACCCTCAACCTCGAAATATTAATTTATTACATACAAATAATATTATTTGGACTGCTGTTAAACAGATACTTTATATTAGGCGAGAACATCCAGATGATAAAATTTTAATTGCTTACAATACAGTTAAAGGAGGAATTTTACAAATTATAGAAAGTATAAGAATAAAATTAAAAAAGCAACTAATAGAACAAGGAGTAGCACAAGTGGATGAGCTGGTAGAAGCTCAATTACGAAATGAATGTGCTGTCCTGTGTAGTGTACAGAGTAAACGAAAAGTTCCATCTTATTATTCTGATATAGAAGGAGAATTATTGCCAAAGAAAATAAACTTTATGACTTGTGCTTATTTTGTCGGCATTGATATTTCAGAAAGGTTTCACTTAATATCTATTGCAGATTCGAGTATTCCTTTTACTTTATTGTCAGAAGATAAATTTTTACAAATAGCAGGCAGATGTAGAAATAGTGAAGGATTGTTAAGTGAAACAATTATTTACCAATCAAGCCAAATGGAGTGTGATGATGTTGTTGAAATTGACTTGATAAATGACTTTGATTTAGAAGCCCAAATTAAAAATGACGCTTCTTCACTTGTAAATTATGCAAATATTTTACCTGACATTGCTGAAACATTTCCTTTATTGCAGAATGAGCAAAGCAAGGAAGATTTTGATAATATTATAATAAAAAGCTCTAAAAAAGGATATTACGGAACAGCAGAAGTTAAATTGGTTAGGAAAAATATTGACGGTATCATTCAACCTGCATATTTGAACATAGATAATATTATAATTCAATATAATCTTTTGTATGCCTTATATTCTTCAATAGATAAACTGCGCCAATCATTAGCACAGCATAATAATGTGACATTTCGAGATATTAGAGAAGTAAACCCACAAAGAATTTCAATAACAATCAGAAGAAAGATTGAATCTGAAATAATGGAAGCAGAGCAAATCGAAATGAATGAAATAATAGAACATTTAAGACCTGCAATTTCTTTGGATGAAAGAATATGGTTAGCAAATGATATAAAAAGAAATTTGAATTTAACCAAGAACGGGCAACTATTTCTTGAAAGATATTTAGAATTGCAGGAACTTGTTCCTTTTGATGAGTTAATGTTGAAACTGAAGGAACATCAATATGATGATGAGTATGATAAATTTTATGATTCTGTGATTTTTTGGGCACTTTCAGATGAGCATCCATTCAAGATTGCATTTCGTGAAAAATTTTCATTGAATACATATATGACAAGTGAACAAGTCATAGAAAAATTAAATGAACTATTAATGAGTAATTTAGGATTGGATAAATTAGATAAAATTCAAACAGCAAGAAAACATTTGAATATTCTATGTGTTAATGAAAGGAGAAGACATAGAGAATTAGTAAATGCTTGGTTTATTAAAAGCTATGATGTAAACGATTTTAATACCACCCCACTTTTCATATTACCAGCAACAGTAGAGATTCACAAAAAATTTAGATTTATTAAAAAATAAAAACGTACTCACTTTTTCTATATATAAAGATAATAAAGTGAGTACACATAACAACAATAAAAAATTTCATTATAGTTCATAACCTCAACCCCTGAAACTATTAATCAAAATTCTTATCAAAGTCAGCCATTCTATTTATCCTACCCCCTAACTGACCAAACACTAACCCACTACCCATTGAAGAACAAGTAATATATATAACTATCCTACCCTATCTTCCTTGAGTAGAAAACTTTAAAATGTAAATTGATTAAGTTATTTTAACATAATGTCATAAAATAATACGCCTCTTTTAGAGAGCCACATGATTAGCAACAGACTCCCCCCTGAATTTAGCACAGTTGGGATACCCCCATAGCGCTTTGAGCTAAGCAAATTCTTAGAAACATATTAACAATTCTTATTATGACAACAACAAACAGAGATTTAGTATTTACAGAAACATGGTCAGTTCCAGAGTTCAAAGCAAAGCAAGGAATTGTGGAAATGGAAGTGAAAAGGAATGAAGCCACAGGCAAATATTTCTTTGATTACAAATTTGGCAGTGGTGCATGTAGCCACAGAGCAGCAGAAGGC
>WRFS01000056.1 GCA_009778695.1 Oscillospiraceae bacterium | reverse complement strand
GTAGTTAGTATATGTTTTTAAAAAGCGTACGACAGCCCTTTGAGGCCCATGGAGTCTTCGGAGGCTTGGAGAAGCTTTTTAAAAACATATACTAACTACCACAAGCGGACATTTGGAGTAAAATATTAAATAGTATTAATTTTTCAAAAAATACACTGTATTAACCTGTATGCTTTGTGCCACACCAATAATATCATCCTTCGTCACATTGTTAATTTTTTGTGCATATTCTTCTGAACTTAAACAAAATCCAGATAATTCTTCCCCTAAATAATATGTTATTCCTACCTCCTGCTCTTCTGTTATTGATTGAATTCCAAAATTTACATACCTTTTTGCTCTTTCTATATCCTCATCTGTGATATCACCATTTTTAATATCTTCAATTTGTTTTTTTATTAACTCTATAACTTTGTCGTAAGAATCTATCTCTATTCCAGCTCTAATAATTATATTGTTCTTGGGTCTTAAATACCCACTCCCAACAGTATATGCTAGACTTTCAGCCTCTCTAACATTCTGAAACAATTTCGAATTTGGACTGCCGCCTAAAAGCACATTATATAACGATACTGCAAATCTTGAACCCTCTACATTATTCATTACATCTAAGCCAATAATAAGTTTTCCTTGTGATACTTCTGCTTTTTCTTCTATAATTTTTATTTCCTGCTGTTCTTTTTTTTCTGTAGTTTCGTTATTTACAATAAAATCTGCAGTTCTAGGCTGCAACTTTTGTATATTTTCATTTTCTTTAATAAATAAATCTATTTTTTCGCTAAAATCTCCAGAAATAAAAATATCTATTTTTGCTGTATTAATAAGATTCTTATATTCTTCGTGTAACTCTGAAGCCATTATGTCTTCTAACTCTTCTACATATCCATACTTATATAAACCATAAGGCAAGCCCTTATACATTTCTTCTATGCACCTTTCTTGTGCATATTTATCTTTGCTATCTATTTTACTATTTATTAATTGCTTTAACTTTTCTCTTTCTTTATTTATATATTCTTGCTTAAATATTCCATCTTCCAATACAGGATTAAATACCACTTCTAGGATTTTTTCTATACACTCTTCTAATAAATTTTCATCTGTTATTATATAATCATTGTTTAACGCCTCGATATAAAATTTAAGAATTTGATTATCCCCAGTCTTTTCTACTCCACAATCCAATTCAGCTCCATATAGATTTTCCATTTCTTTACTTATATCTTCCCTTGAAGGCATATTTTTACTGCCACTTACTAATATCGCTGGAATTAGTGCATTCTTTGTAACGATGCTTTTATCCAACTTTTTAGTTAAAAAAATTGCAATAAGATTAGTTTTAAACTGGTTGGTTTTTATATAATGAACGTTAATTCCTTCTTTTATTCTTTTGGTTATATATTCCATTTAGTCTCCTCCGTGTTTATGTGTTATTATTTACAATTTTTGGGTTAATATGTATTAACTGCCATAACGAACATTGGGAGATAACTCTTTTTTGAGTTATCCCCCGATTTATTTTTTTAAAATTTTCTTTTCCTTGCAGCTTCAGATTTCTTTTTTCTCCTCACACTTGGCTTTTCGTAGTGTTCTCTTTTTCTTACTTCTTGCAAAACACCATTTCTTGCACATTGTCTCTTAAATCTTTTTAATGCATCTTCTATATTCCCATTATTTACTTTAACTTCTGACATTATTAAGGTTTCCCCCCTTCCAAGTTTGAAACATGCTCAAGGGACTTGTTTTTTGGGGTATTTATATGTATATATTTTCTTTAATCCCTAGCTTGGAACTATTATATTACATAATAATCGGTTTTGTCAAGGGGGATTTTTTATGTTGTAATTTCATATCTTGCATATATGCTTTGTAAATTTAGTAAGATGCTCGCAAAAACAGCGAAAGCTTGTTAAAAACAAGTTTCGCTGTTTTTTGGTTTGAGTTACATTGTCTTTCCTTAGTAAACCCTCATTCTTTATTACTAAATTTTATTTATATAATTGCTGCCACCATAAAACATATTATCTAAGTATACTTTTTTATTTTCCTCATCTACATCATATATAACAATATAATTTTTTATAACTACTTTTCTATATTCTTTATCCAATATTTTATATCGTTCTACTTTTTGATATATGAAGGGGCTTACTTCTAATGTTTTAATTAACTGCTCAAATTTATCCAATAAATTATTAGATGCAATTTCTGCATCTAATATATTTTTAATATACCCACATATTTGATTTAATGATATTTTGCATTTTTTAGTAATAACAACTTCATATTTATCATCCATATATAGCTCTCAATCCCTCCAATACTTTGCGAGCATTTTCAACTTTTCCGTCTTTCTTATCTTCCTCAGCTTCCAATAATCCCTTAATAACTTCTAAATCTTTTAATTTATCTAAATAATTTTCATCTACTATAAATACATTTTTTTTATTAGCTCTTTTTACTACTATTGGTTCATCTATGTTATCATCCTCGTTTAAAGTTGCTTCAATTTCTTTTATTGTGATTTCTCTTTGCATAACTTCCACCTCTTCCTTACAATATTATACCATAAAATCCAACCTTTGTATCATGTTTTTTAAAATTAAGAATTTCATATCTTGCATATATGCTTTGCAAATTTAGAAAAATGCTTGCAAAAACAGCGAGGTCTTGTTAAAACAAGTTTCGCTGTTTTGGGTTTGAGTTTATTCTAATTTATTAATAGGTTTTATTACCAATGTGCACAAAACTTGAACTATCATTTATGCCATGTGCTATAAATTAAACAACCAATATGGAATATAGTATAAATTATTTTTCTGCAAATATAAATCCTTTGTAATTATTATTCCGATAATTAGTTTTTCCTATTAGTCTTTCGTTGTTTGTTTCAATAAATTTTTTTATATTTTTAACATCTCTCAAATCAATGGTATTTACATACTTAACTTCAACTGGAATTAAGTCACGTTTTCTATTAAGTATAATATCTACTTCTTCTTGATTTGTATTTCGATAATAATATTGAACATAGTTTTCTCTTTCACAAAGTAACCTTATATCGAAAACCGTCATCCCTTCTACAATATGACCTGTTGTATCATCATCAATGTCTACTCTTTTTAAAAAACTGTTTTGAATCCCATTGTCTACTATACTCATTTTTTTATTTGTTCTTATAATCTTTCCCATATTTGAAGAATAATTCTCTATCACGTTTATCAAAAATGCTTGTTTTAAATATCCAATATAAGCAATTAGTGTTGTTGTGTCTATTGCAAATATTTTCGACATATCTGTATAAGAAAACGTTTGAGAGTTATTAGAAGATATATAATACATTATTTTTTCTAATATTTCTGGGCTTTTTATATTATATATTGCTAATATATCTTTATATATTCCTCTAATTATAATATCATCTGCTAATCTTTTGTGCCAAATGGCAATATCTGTGTTTTCAAAATATTCTGGATATCCACCTACTAAAATATATTCTTTTAGTATTTTCTGCACTTTTAATTTTAAGTTTTCATTATAATATAATTCATCTAAACTTTTAAAACTATCTTGTGGATTGTTTAAATCAAACTTAGGGATTATAATGTCTTCTTTTTTAGAAATATAAGTTTGATGAAAGTTCAAGAACTGATTAAATGTAAGAGGCAATACATAGATGTTTTCTATTCTTCCAAGCAAAGATTCATTAGCATCCTTATAGAGATGTACAGATGACGAACCTGTAACTATAAATTTTATATCATACTTTTTATCAAAATAGGTTTTTAAAAAGTTTTGCCAGCTTTTTATAAAATGTATTTCATCTATAAACACATATACTTTTGAACTTAAATTAGACATTGTTTCAGACAATATTTCTTTAAAATATATATCTAAAACGTCTGATAATTTGTCGTCATCGTTAAAAAATAAACTTGGATCATCTCCACTAAAAAACAATATCCTTTTTGGCTCAACTTTTATATCTTCTAACAAGTAGTTTATCGTTTGATAAATTAGAGTTGATTTTCCAACTCTTCTTGGGCCAATAATACTTAATATTCTTTTTTCATTTAATTTTTCTATTATACTTGAAAACTCTTCTCTTTTTCTACCAAGCAAAAATTTAGGATTAATTTTTTCGTCATTCCACCATGAATTATTGGCAATTAAGCTTTGCTTTATATCCATTTACATACACCGTCCTAACTATATTATATTTAAGTCATGAATTAATTATACTATTTTTGTTGAATGAAGTCAATAAAAATTAGCAATTTTGTTGAATTAACCCAACAAAATTGCTAAAATATTATATTAGTCTTATAGGATGGTTGAAAGATTAACACATACCATCCCGTTTAAGAAGGACAGTAAAAAAATTAAAAGAGGGTGTCCTGAAATGTCATTCTGAGCCTCTCTTCAAAGACTTGCTTACGAAGAATCTATTGAGATTACTAGATTCTTCGCAAGCAAATCTCTGGAGTAACTCTCAGAATGACAATTATAGG
>WRFS01000055.1 GCA_009778695.1 Oscillospiraceae bacterium | reverse complement strand
TGGTGCGACAGCAAATTTAAAAAATCACTGTAGTACCCTGCCCCAAAAGAATGACCCTAACTTTTACAAAAAATTAGGGCTTATGTTTTAAATTTTTTGGGACATTTTCAAAAAAAATTGACACATTTATTTTTATAAAGGACAATGACGAACTCAAGCAAAAACATAATTGCGAAGAACGGTAAAACCGCAGATCTTCGCAATTGAACCTTTGTAGAAAAATAAATTTACCTTTTTATCATAGGCTTTCCATCTTTATCTAATAATACTGTTAAACCACATCCATAACCATTTTTAGTGAGTAGATATTGTATTCCTGTTTCTGTATCTGTAAAAATAGTTGTTTCTGTGTTGCCTCCTATGTACACCATTTATTCTTCCGCATCTAGATGCTTGATAAATTATCATTGTGGGAGTGTGTCAATATAATCTAATACTGCAATTATTTGGGCAGTAGTTATTCCGTCCATTTTGTTTAAGCCAATTTGTATAAGCCTTAACTTGTTCAACTCTTGCACTAGTAGAATTAAAGTGAGCATCATCATTTATTAATGCAAAGTCACTATTAAGATTAGTATCGTTAAACGTAATATCAGTACTTTTTACATAACTATCGACTGATTTACTAACAACTATATTCCCTTTTTCTAATATAACCGTATGTACTGTTGACGAGGGGTCCATTGTAATATACTTATATCCATTAATTATAAAATATGATAATAACTCTACGGCAGTTTTTTGAGAATTATCTACAGTATTATTTTGATTTATATTATTAACATTGTTTTGATTTGTATTATTTGAATTTTCTGTTCCACAACCAGTTAGAATAAATGACGTTCCTGCTAAAAGTATTATAATTACAATTATTGTTAATGTTTTTCTCATTGTAAAAGTCCTCCTTTCACAGCCATTTTTAAGACTTTAATATTATTTAATAATATCACACATTTAAAAAAATGCATATTATTTGTTAAAAATTGATTAAAAAGTTATTCGTTAATATACAGTATAAAACAAAAGAAAAATATTTTCAAGTAAAAGTGTCATAAAAAGTCATGGTAAAGAAGTCGTGAAAAGTCATAGCATATCATAGTTAAAGTATGGTATATATAAAATGACAATAAATATAAGCAATAAGAAAATAAAAAGAAAAATACCAACACAAAATGCTTGGTATTTTTAATATGAAAAATCTTTAAACTAAAGTACAATTCCATTTATTTAAGGGTAGTTTTCAAACTATTCCTCAGTTTTATTTTTATAATTTGGGTCTAACAAGGGATTTCCGTCTCTATCTATTAGCGGTGTTATACCACCAGGTTTCATATTATAATCGACATATAGATATTGTACTCCTGTTTCTGTATCCACAATAATAGTTGTTCCAGCATTTTTGAGGTTCAATTCGGTTTCCTTATTAATAAACCTATTTTTTGTTTCTTTTGGAAAATTCATTGTTTTTACCTCCTTTCACAATTTATATTTTGTTGTTTGAGAAATTCAAAACCATTGATATTATAGGTTCCATTTTTTACTATTTTTTATTGTATGAAGTCCGATTTATGCTGATATATCAACATTTGGTTTTCAAAAATAGTTTCTTAATTACTTATATATAAACAATCTTCAATCACATTATAAAATAAATTTTAATTATTTGCAAGCAAAAGAGTCATAAAAAAGCATAGCATATCATAGTTAAAGTATGGTATATATAAAATGACAATAAATAAAAAAATCAGTCAAAAAAAATTAGAAAAAGGAGGATTAAAAAAATGGGATAAACATCAGTAATTTATGAAATACAAGTATCAGTAAAAATAAATTCACAAGAATTTACAAAAGAAGTATAGAAAATTGAATATTATATGAAAGATTTAGAAAATACTATGACGAATTCAAGCAAAAAACATAATTGCGAAGAACGGTCAAAACCAATTCTTCGCAATTGAACCTTTGTAAAAAAATTGAACGAATATTATTTTGCATACTTTGGGTCTATCAAGGGTTTTCCATCTTTATCTACTAATACTGTTATACTACAATTGTCATATCCATAACTAACGAGTAGATATTGAACTCCTGTTTCTGCATCTGTAAAAATTGAATTCATCAGTCCATTTTTCATATTAACAAATCTGTCATTTTGCATTTTTATACTCCCTTCAAATATTTTATATAAATTGGATTTAAACATATTATAAAACAGAATAAAAATATTTTCAAGTAAACAGGGAAACAAGTCATAAAAAGTCATGGCATATCATTAATAAAATGTGTTATATATAAAATGACGATAAATATAAATCAATCAAAAAGTTATAAAAGAAAGCGAGGTTAAAAAAATGGGACAAACATCAATAATTGATGAGATAAAAGTATCAGTAAAGATAAATTCAGAAGAGTTTACTAATGCAATAGCAAAAATCCAAAGTAGTATAAAAGATTTAAACAATACTATGGCTAATTCAAGTAAAGAAACTTTATCATATGGGAAGACAATGGGAGATATGTTTAAAACGATTGGTAACAATACCTTATTGGACACAATGAAGAAGAATATTAATGCTGTTGGTGAAGATTTTGAAAAGCAAATGAAGACAGTAAGTGGTTTTGGAGGTACTGCAGGAGCTGTATTTACCAATATTGGGGATGGGATAAAATCAATGGGAACTGCAATAGCAACAAATCCAATAGGTACATTAGTTACGGTATTCGGTCTTTTAATGAATTCAAGTGAGGAGTTTAGAGACATAGTACAAAGTTTATTAAAAAGTGCACTAGAGCCAATAGGTAAAGTAATGGGTTCTATAATGGAAGCAATACAACCTTTGTTTGGAGTTTTAGGTAGCTTATTAACTACAATATTAACTCCACTTATTCCAATATTACAAGTAATAGGGAAGGTGATAGAAGCTGCATTTAGCCCTTTTGAACGTGTGGGGAGTTTTGTATCAGGTGCTGTGGACGGGTTATCAAAATTACTTGGATTTAAATCAGATGGAAAAACGGCAGAGGAATTGCAAAAAATAGCAGAAGCTGCAGACGAAGTGAGAAAAAGTTCAAGTGAAAGTGCAAAAGAACTAGAAAATCAAGCAACAGCTTTAGAACATAATGAACAAATTGCAGGTTCAACAAAAGATGGACAAAAGAATTTGGTGCAAGCATATAAAGATGGGGCCCAAGCAATAAAAGACTCAGGAGAAGCAGTGGCAGATTATATTGTTGCACATGGTTTAGAAGGAGATGCCGTAGATAAATTAAAAGATAAACAAAGAAATTACGAGGAAGCAGTAAAAGGTACTCTTGATGTAAAGAAAGAGTTAGAAGGAATAGAAAGAGGGTTCGCCGATACGCAGCTTGCAGTAATGGATGCACACGATAAATTCATAGAAAAACAAAATGCATTAACTGAAGCACGAAAAAAATATAAAGAAGGTAGTGATGAGCTTAAAAGAGCAGAACTAGAATTAGAGAGTGCACAAAGTAAATTAACAACAGCTCAAGAAAAACAAGATGCACAACAAAACACATTAAATCAAAGTACATATTTACTTTCAGAAGCAGAGCTGAATCAACAAGTAGAGTTAACTAAACTTCAAAAAGAAACTGGAAATCAAGGAGTGAAATATGATGAATTAAATCAAAAGCTTCAAAAACTTAAAGATGATGGAACAGAAAATAGTATGCAATTAAGGGAACAAACAATAAAAGATTTAGAAGAGCAAGGACTAAAATGGAGTGAAAATTCACAAGGAATAATATCATCTCAAGATTGGTTCAGAGAACGAATGATTCAAAATCAAGAAGATTTAAAACAGAGAATGATACAACATTCACAAGAAGCTTCTGATGGAATAAAAAACAGGTTTTCTGGTGTAGGAAATAACTTTGAAAATTGGTTTGCAAATGTACCAACGCAAACAGGTAAAGCAATGGCTGGAATAGAACCTGTTTTAACGACTTCTGTTAATGGTGCAATAGATAAAACTAATAAAGTATTAGGTAATTTTCAATTTACTATACCAGATTGGGTGGACAATGTTGGGGGTAAAACATTTAAGCTCCAAAAGATGCCCAAACTTGCACAAGGGGGTATAATAGACCGCCCAACAATGGCGTTAATAGGAGAAGCGGGAAGGGAAGCAATAATGCCACTTGAAAATAATACAGGATGGATTGATAGCCTAGCTGAAAGGCTAAACCAAAAAGGAAATGGACAACCAGTTCAGGTAGTCGTAAAACTGGGTGAAAACACAATATTCAACAAAATAATCGAAGGAATCAAACAAAAATCTTTTGAAAGAAATGAGGGGGTGTTTAGTGTATGACATACATGGGTGAATTAATAAAAATAAATGGAAGTGCGCTTCCACAAATTGTTTCATACAAAGTAGGACGCAATAAAAAGTGGAAGGATACAGGATGCAATATGGAAGGAGCACAAAGGTCAACATTAATAGGAATTTTTCCAGAAATAGAAATACAAATAGGAGTATTAAATCAAAGTCAATTATCAAGCTTGTGTCGAATATTAGACCAGGCTTTTTTTAATGTAGAATGGTTTGATTTAGGAACTGAAGGTACACACACAGCACAATATCAGG
>WRFS01000054.1 GCA_009778695.1 Oscillospiraceae bacterium | reverse complement strand
TTTTTTTGCTGCCTTTTTTGACAAAGCACCTCATTTCAAGCCTTTTATTCTGTCGAAATTTATTTTTAACTACTTTATACTCTTACCCTTACCTACATTTGCAACATCAAAATTTATTCTAATAAATTTTAATTTTGTGTTACGATTTAACAATTTTATTGATATTACTTAACTTATATGTAACTCCGAAACATAAGATACATAAAATCAAACTAAACAATCCGTACAAAATCGAAATCAAAATTAGGGAGTAAAATGAATACAGAGCCTAAGGTAAAGCCACATATTGCAAAATACGTTTGGCTTTTAAAATGATTAAACAAGAAATTTATAAGATTTAAAAATAAAATACAGCCTATAATTAAGCCAATTCCCATAGGAAAAAGTACCGTAAAATTAATGTTTGCTATGCTAGAAAGATAAATTTCATATGTTCCAGCTAGCATAAGTATAACTGAACTGCTTACACCTGGAACTACTATTCCTACAGACATTAGAAATCCACTAATAATTAAACTTGTAAAACCAGGTATTGTTACAATTACGTCATTAGAAGTAATAACATATTTTTCAAGTATAATTAAATAGATACTAAAAGAAAAGGCAAGAATTAAGAACAGGTACTGTGATAAATGATAGCTGCGTATCTTTGTTCCGTATTGGGAATATCACTCCTTGCGCTACTCTACTCACAGTATTTTTTGCTTTATAGTTGCCCTCATTTATCGCTTTTTTTGCCTGTTTTAACATACTCGGGAAACAGCCTAAAATAAGTCCAATAAAGCAAAAGCATGTTAGAGTGTTATAGTTTTCGAATAAAAATAAAAGCAACTTTCCAACTAAAACAATACCAATTGCTCCTCCTATGACAAAAGGGGTAAAAAACTTTATATTTAGCCATGGAGATTTAAAAAAATTAACAATTCTATTTAATAAGCCTTCATATATTCCTAAAGCAACACATATAACACCGCTGCTAATGCCCGGCAATATAGCACCAGAACCAATTATAAGTCCTTTAATTAAATCAATTATAAATTTCATAATAATAATATTATATTACAAATACGTTACAAATATATTACATTTACATTACATTTATTTAACCTTATTGAAACATGTGGAATTATATCATATAATTATGAAAATTGGAGGTGTTATGCCATGGAAGAGTTTGCAAAATATATTTTGCAAGAAGAATCTTTTGAAAAGAAAATGGAAATAGTGTATTATTTACAAAAGAAGGTTGGGATTTTCTTTGATAATTCTGTGATTTTAAAAGCACAGTTGGCTAAGATGTTTATGGAAGAAATGAATCTTGATGTAGACAGAAACTTGGTTTTAACAGCGTGTTTATTGTATGACTGTAAAAAGAGTGATTCCCCCCAAGATTTGGACCACGTGAAAATGTTTCCAAAACAAAGTGCAGATTACTTAAGAGGATTGGGATTTGATGCACATTTTTGTAAAGTTTGTGAACAACACAGCCGAGCGAGCAATTTGGGTAAAAGGGAAAAAGAAAGTGATATATTAGAATTAGTGGATCAATTTGGTGGAATGCTTTTACATAGACCAGAAAGAATGGGGTTCAAGGTTGACGAAGCTCTTGTTTTATTAGAATATAGAAATTTAAAAGATAAGGAAAATAGATATCTAGAAAAATTTAAAGAATTTATTACAAAGATGGAGGAGGTGCTTGTATGATACATAAGCAAGTAGGTGGCATGACAAAGTTTGCTGAACTAATTAACGGTATCCCAAGGGAAGATTCTGTGATGGGAATGAGAGTAATTGGTGAATTTGAAGAAGAATTTCATATTGCAAAACTTCGTATGAAAGCAGAACAAGAAAGATAAATATAAGTTCTAATAAATAATTTTACCTCATAGATATTATGTAAGGGCGGAGCTTGCTCCGACCACTACGGAGGTAAAATGACAAAACTTAAGAGAAATTTTAGGTTTAAGGACATTATAATAGAGCATGTACTAATAAATTTAAAAGAATATACATTGGTTACAATATTATTTATAATTGGAATTTTAATAGGAGTTATATTTATAAATAATATATCAAGTAATCAAATGAATGAGATAAATACATATATAAATAGCTTTTTAGATGTAGTAAAAAATGGAACACCTATAAACAGTTTAGAATTATTAAAGAACTCAATAATTCAAAATGTCATATTAGCAATCATATTGTGGTTTGTAGGTTCAACCTTAATAGGACTTCCTATAGTCTATGGAATAGTTGCATTTAGAGGATTTTGTTTAGGATATACAATATCAGTAGTAATATCAATACTTGGTAGTACAAAAGGGATGATATTTGTATCTACAGCGATGCTTTTGCAAAATATAATTTTTATTCCATGCATATTGGCTTTAGCTGTGAGTGGAACAAAATTATATAAAGCTATAGTGAAAGATAAAAGAAAAGAAAACATTAAGTTGGAAATTATCAAACACACGATGTTTTCGCTATTAATTTGCATAGTTTTAATTATTTCTTCATTTGTTGAAGTCTATATTTCTACAAATATTTTTTATGCTTGTTTAAGATTTATTTAAAAAATTTAAAAAAGGTATTTACTTTTTTTGTGTTTTTTGATATAACATATATAGTTTATGTAAATTATTTTGATACAACAAATAATTTATGCAAAAAATATAAGTAATCGGGGGATTTAAGTAAATGGATAAATATGTTACATATTTTTTAGACTTTATAAAAAAAGATAAAAAATTATCAGAAAATACTTTACAATCTTATAGAAGGGACATATTACAATATATGGCTTATGTAAGTAAAAATAAGATTAACTATTTTAAAGTTAATTCAGAACAAATAGTAGAGTATTTGAAATATCTAAAAGAAATGAATAAAAAAGCATCAACTGTTTCAAGAAATTTAGCATCAATTAGGTCATTTTACCAATTTTTGCAAAGAAATAAAAAAGTAAAGTCTAATCCAACCGAAAGGATTCAATCTCCAAAGATAGAAAAAAGGGTACCAAGTATTTTATCTGCAAAAGAAATTGAATTATTATTAGAACAACCTAAAGATGTAGATTTAAAGGGAACTAGAGATAAAGCAATGTTGGAATTTGCTTATGCTACAGGCATGAGAGTTACAGAAATAATTTCTTTAAATTTAGAAGATGTAAATTTAGAAGAGGGCTATGTGGTTTGTAAATATAATGGTAGAGAAAGAAGTATTCCATTAGGTTCAATAGCATTGAAGGCACTAAAAGAATATATAAAATCAGCAAGACCAATATTAATTAAGGATGAAGAAAACAAAGCATTGTTCGTTAATGTAAATGGTCAAAGATTGACGAGGCAAGGATTTTGGAAGATAGTAAAATATTATAAAGAGCAAGCTTGTATAACCAAAGAAATAACTCCACATATATTAAGACATTCTTTTGCAACACATTTATTACAAAATGGAGCAGAATTAAAAGCAATTCAAACTATGCTAGGGCATTCAGATATATCTTCAACACAAGTGTATATGCAGTTTCAAGATGAAAGCTTAACAGGAATTTATAAGAAAACTCACCCAAGAGCGTGAGTGATTTGCGTTTGTGGGGGAAATGTGGTATAATATAAGGTACAATTGTTTTTTAGTAAGTCAACCTTATTAACCACGGAGATGAACATGGAAAAAAGTAAAGAAAAAAGGCCATCTTTTAATTATGCAAACACAGCCAATCTATTTATTGTGTTTGGTAGTTTGGTTTTAGGGTTCTGTTGTGGGACCATAAAATCGTGGTGGATGCTGGTATTCGCAATGATAGGAGGTATGCTGATATTTAGTGGCAGCAGGTTATTGAAGAAAGAGCTGTATCAGCTAGGATATAAGGAGGGCAAGGAGGGGAAACCTCCGAAGTATTAGAGGTGAAAGGCATCTTGAAGCTTAATGTGCCTTTTAACAAATTAACAAACAAAAAACACCATGAATATGGTGTTTTTTGTTATAATAATATTTATTCCGCCGCTGTTTCTGTTGCATCAGGTGTTTCCGTTTCTGTTTCTGGGGCTTCATATGCAGCTAAAATAGCTGTTTGAATTTTTTCCCTAGTTTCAGCGTTGATTGGATGAGCTATATCTTTAAATTCTCCGTTTGGAGTTTTTCTACTAGGCATAGCTATAAATAATCCATTTTGACTTTCGATAACTTTGATATCATGAATAACAAATTCATTATCAAAAGTGATTGAAGCAACCGCTTTCATTCTGTTTTCAGAATTTACTTTTCTTAAACGTACGTCTGTAATTTGCATGTGTGCACCGCCTTCCAAAGATTTAAAAAATTTCATACATAAGTCAATTTTAGTTTGCTCTATGTATTATATATATATTCGTCAAAAAATCATTTTTTCCTTCTTAATTTTACAAAAAATTTTTTAATATGTTACTGGTTAATATTTTAGACTAAAACTTCCGCCTCTAGAGTATAGTATAGCTTTTAAAAAGGTTCCTCCAGGTCAAGGGGTAATCCGTATGCCTCAAAGGGCTGTCGTTCACCTTTTTAAAAGCTATACTATACTCTAGAGGCTACTTTGCTGAAAACTGTTAATTGGTACCTTTAATATGCTACTAGTTAATACTTTTCGGCAAATTAGCTTGTGAATGTCCTAGAATATCAGGATTTTGATAACATGATAGTGTGGAATAGCGCGAGTGGTGGTAATATATTTTTTTTAGGAGGATACGAGTGGGAATCACTTGGAGGAGCCTAAAAAAAATATATTACCACCACGGGAGCGGGCTA
>WRFS01000053.1 GCA_009778695.1 Oscillospiraceae bacterium | reverse complement strand
TGCACAAGTAGGTGTGGGAAAAAACGCAACATATTATAACAGTTTGCAAGCAGCAATAGATGCAGTACCAGCAACAAACGTAGCAACACCAGTAATATTGCTAAAGGACACAACAGAATCTGTATTAATAGCAGAAAACAAAAATGTAAATTTGGATTTGAATGGGAAAACATTAACTGCAGGAACAGTATCGACAGACGCTATTGCACTAATAAATAAGGCAGGTTATAATACAGAAGGGGTAAGTAATTTTGTTATGGCATTAATAAATTCTCGGAACGTGTACAATAACAGGTGGAACAATAGAAGTTCTAACTTCAAACATAGATTCGGATTACGATTGGTATTTGGGTATGTTCAATTGTCGGTATATGTACGATGAATGGAGGGTTTATAAAAGATGATATAGACAATGGCGATTTCATACTAATAAATACCGGAACATATACGATGACAGAGGGAACAATTACTAATGTAGATAATGGTGGAGGAATATTCACGATGACAGGAGGAACAATAGGTGATGATGGGTCATATGAAGTAGTAGCTAATTATGGGACGTTTACATTTAAAGGTGGATTAATAAAAGGTTCGGTATGGTCACGTGGAGAAACATTCACAATGGAAGGTGGAACGATAAACAGTGGTGATGCAGGTATGGGAGTGTATAACTCGTCAGGAACATTTACAATGACAGGGGGAACAATTAAAAGCAAGCAGTATGGTGTAGATACTGATGGTGGAATATTCACAATGACAGGAGGAACAATAGATGTCGGTGAACTGGGAGATGGAGGATGGTCTACGGGTATATGTGTTTGGTATGGAAATATAACAGCAATAACGGGGGGAACAATAAGAGTTTATAATTCAGTAGAAGGCATGGTTTATGGTATTTATTGTTCTAATGGTCTTATTGGTACATTAATATCAAATACAACTATAGATGTAGGTTCTTCTGGTTGTGCTTTAATGATACCTAATGCTTTCTATTCTGGTGGCATTTTACTCGATGATGGTACTATTATGAATTCTTTAAATCTTATATTATATAATTGTGTAATCATAGGTACTATTGATTCTGGGGACGATTATATTCCTAGTGGTTATGTTCCTTCTAATATAGTCAAAATAAATACAACTCCAGGCACTGGATATACAATTGAATATTACGAAAATCAAAGTGCTATTGCCACTAGCGTACAATTTCAAACATGGTGTGATGCAGATAAAGCAGGTACTACATTCAACTATCAAGCTACCAAGCAAACAACAGCCAATGGCACTGCTTGGGTATGTACAGTAGACAAATCAAATCATCAAAATAAAACAGGAGCATACACCACAGATGTTTATGCAACAACCAGCAGCGGAACAAGCATGGTTATGGACATTAGTGGAATAATAAATATATAACACGAGATCGAATTATAAAAATGAATTACTAAAAATATAGTAGTTCATTTTTTTTCACAAAAAAGAACAAAAGTTTGCAAAATGTATTGACATTTTGAAAATAATAAGATAAAATAAACACGTTAAAGGAAGTGTTTTTTATGAATGAAAATAAGTTACAAGTAATAAATAAGCTATTCAATAATGATAATATTAGAACCGTATGGAGTTCTGATGAAGAAAAATATTATATAAGCGTTGTCGATGTTGCAGGAGTATTATCCGAAAGTAAAGAACCCAGGAAATATTGGAATTGGTTAAAAAATAAAGTGAAAAAAGAAGAAAAATTCGAGTTGTCTAGTATTACTAGACAACTGAAATTAAAATCTTCTGATGGTAAATATTACAAGACAGATGTATGTGATATAGAAGGTATGTTTAGAATAATAGAATCTATCCCATCTAGAAAAGCAACTCCGTTTAAAGCTTGGTTAGCAAAACTTGGTAGTGAGCGAATTGATGAAACTTTTGATCCATCTTTAGCACTTCAAAGAGCAATTGATTTATACCGAACGAAAGGCTATGATGAAAATTGGATTACCAAAAGGGTTAAAGCACTGCAAGATAGAAAACAGTTAACTGATGTATGGAAAGAAGGCGGAGTTAAAGAAGGATTAGAATATGCTATTCTTACAAATGAAATCTATCAAACTTGGTCTGGAATGACTGCTAAAGAATACAAACAATTTAAAGGTTTAAGAAAAGAAAATTTGCGAGATAATATGGATAATACCGAGTTGGTGCTTACAGATTTATCAGAAGAAGCAACAAAAAGAATAGCAGAAGAGAAGAAACCGAGTGGATTAGAAGAAAATATAAAAATAGCTCATAAAGGCGGAAATATTGCAAAAATTGCTCGTGAAGCATTAGAAAAAGAAATAGGAAAATCAGCAGTAACTTCAAGTAATAGGCTGGATTATGAATATTTAGGAGAAAATAATAAGATAAAATAAATACGTTAGCTGAAATATACAAAACTAAGCAAGAAAACATATCAATGTATATATCTAACATTTATAAGGATAGTGAATTAAGTGATGATGCAACTAATAAGAAATTCTTATTAGTTCAAAAAGCACTAATTCATAATCGAGTAAATAATGAAAAGCCTTATGTTGGCATGACATCCTGCATCCTTTCTGCCTGTGATTTTCTCAAGTATAGTGGTGTTATACTATCTGCTGAATCGATTTGTCCATTCAAAAATTTATGATAAGCACATCTTCCAATGCTAATGCTAGTTTGCTCATTATTTTTAGAAAAATTAGCATTAGTTTGAAATTTTTCTTTTATTATATTTTGGTGTAATACTGCACCGTCACCGATGAACTGTAGGGGCACTTGCCCACAGGTGCCTAGATAGTTGCTATTGGTAGCTGTCCATAAATTTTCTATTGTCTCTAAAACAATTGAGATATCGTCTGCCATTAGTTCTCCTAATTGGTTGCGATTACTATCAAATATGCCACAATAAACCTGATTATTTCTTGCATCTATTAAACTACAGATAATTCCGTCGAATATTTCGTTATATGCCAAACTTTCCAAAGAAGAAACTCCAACTATATTAAGTTTTTGAACTTCTGCCATTGCTTTAACAGAAGAAATACCAATTCTAATTCCTGTAAAAGAACCAGGACCTTTATCGCAAGCAATGAGGTCTATTTCATTTAAAGTTATTTTGGCAACATTTAATAATTCTTGTACCAAGGGCATAAGTTTTTCCGAGTGAGTTTTTTCATTTTTAATTTCTAGCGTATGGAGTGGTTTGTCGTTTTCTAACAAGCAAACTGAACATATATTGCTAGAAGTATCAATTGCTAATATTTTCAATGGATTACCTCCTGTATAGTTAAAATTCTTTTAGCGGTCAAGAAAGTGGTCAAAAATTATATCGGTAATTTTTAAATACTAACTTTGTAATGAACATTGCACAAATTCATAATCATCTGTTTGAACTTTACCCTTTGTTTTTTTAAGCAATTCAAATTCATCATACTCTGTCAAATCATATGTTTCTAAAATCTTTTTAATTTCTGGTCTTTTTTTATCTGGTACTCTAGCTCCAAAAATTGCAAAAAGCTCTGGATTATCATATGTTGCATTAATATTTGGGAAAGGAATTAATAATGTAAATCCTTTTTCCATTGCCTTTTTAACTTCTTCTAAATTATATTTAAAATGATATCCATTATCTTCTTTATAGAGAGTACCTACTTTATATTTGTTATCTTCACTATCTGTCCAAACTAAATATAATGTATCTTTTTCCATATTATGCGTCTCCTTTCAATTCATAAATATTTTGTAATCTGCTCACTCGTTCAATTAAAAATTTTGTTAATAATATTTTTATATCATACTTTCCAATAAGAATCACTCGATTTTTTTGATTCTACCTTAAATTCTTCCAAATTTTTCCAATTGATTATCTTCATACTGAACATATATTGCTAGAAGTATCAATTGCTAATATTTTCAATGGATTACCTCCTGTATAGTTAAAATTCTTTTATTTGTGTCGACGTTGTCTTTTTCAAAAATAATTTTTGTATATTTTCTTTTAAGCTCTTTTTCTAAAATTTCGCCCCATTCGAATATACAAATTCCATTTTGCAAGTATTCATCTCCGCCAATTGCATAAAACTCATCTATATTTTCCAACCTATATAAATCAAAATGATATATGATTCTTGTAGGGGTCGGCGTCCTCGATGACCCGAATATTGTCAGATGTTGTATATTCATTTACAATAGTAAATGTTGGGCTAGAAATTTCATTTTCTAAATTAAAATTTCTTAAAATACCTTGCACAAATTTTGTTTTGCCAGCACCTAATTCTCCAGAGAGGATTACTATATCTCCAGTGTTTAAGGACTTAGCAAAGCCGCAAGCATATTCAATTGTATCTTCTTCGGAATTAGATATAAACTTATCCATAGAACCCCTCCATTGAGACTTATTTTACACTAAATATTAAAATTTGTAAAGTTACCAGTCAACACTTTTCAGCAAAGACCAGTTAACACCTTTCAGCAAAGTAGCCTCTGGTGGTTAGTATATGTTTTTAAAAAGTGAACGACAGCCCTTTGAGGCCCATGGAGTCTTCGGAGGCTTGGAGGAGCTTTTTAAAAACATATACTAACCACCAGAGGCGGACATTTTAGAGAAAACCGTTAAACAGCAAATTTGTAAAGTTAAAAAAATGCAAATTTGTAAAGTTAAAAAAATGCTGTCAATTTTTTTTGAAAATGTCCCAAAAAATTTAAAACATAAGCCCTAATTTTTTGTAAAAGTTAGGGTCATTCTTTTGGGGCAGGGTACTACAGTGATTTTTTAAATTTGCTGTCGCACC
>WRFS01000052.1 GCA_009778695.1 Oscillospiraceae bacterium | reverse complement strand
CAACCTGGATTTATTTTTACCATTTTACCTGCAACTTCCCCAGTTAATTTGCCAAGTGCACCTCCGCCTATGGTATTCCATTCTATATCCATAACTGATTTTGCGGTATTTTTTGCATTGAATTCTTTTTTCTTTGTTACATAATCATATGTTTCATCAAATGTACTTTCCACTAGTGAACCTGCTCCAAATGCTATAATTGGATTAAGTGTTGTTGTTAATAAGAAACCTGTAGTAAATCCACCAGCAAATGCACCACCAATCGCATCATACCATGCATTACCATTTATTACATTAGAAGTAATTTGGGCTGCACTATTAACCACTCCGCCAATAATTCCTGCTGCAATCATCCAAAATTTACCTTGAGGATCTACTCTACTAATAGGATTATTTTCACAATAAGCGTACATATTATGGCTAGACATGTCTTGCCCTGTACTCACATATGAGTCCGCATTGATATATCTACCGCCATTGCGGGTCGTAATATCTAGAGTTAAGACACGTATTAGGTGTTGCTCTATCATGTTTAAAATCGTATTCGTACTAAAATGTTAACAAATTAGTACGAAACAATATTAGTTATTTACTAGATTAAAGTTGGTTTAAAATTGTATTAGCATTTTCATTTTGTTATTCAATCCTTACACTTAATCAGTTAATATTTTTCTAATTTTTTCAACTGTAGAATCCTTTTCATATATATTAGAATCAAAACATATAATAAAATCTCCACTATCTACATGTGCAAATGCTATATCTGAATAACCTTTTTCAACGTAATATTCTAAATTTTTCATTGGTTTTTCATTATAAATATTCTTAAAGTACCCAAAATTATTATGTTTTAATTTATAAATACTCGTTTCTAAATAATAATCAAATATTCTAGGCAATATGGTATATATTTCGTTATTTTCTGATAGCTTACCTATTGCTTCTAGAATACTATTAGCCAAAGATTTTTGTTTTCCTCTTTTGAAAATTTCAAATTCTTTTAGATTTTCAAAATAATTATTAAGTACTTTTCGATATATAGTAGCTTCTTTTCTAGATAAATTCATACCATCAACTCTATAAATTGAAAAATATACTCCGGTATTCTTAACAAACTTATCAATAATGTTTAAACTGTTTATTACTTTGTTATTCTTTCTAATGTTTCCAATGTATAATGTACAGATGTTGTTTTTTTCAGTATAATTATCTATCATTTTATATTCCTTTCATTGTTATTTATGTCCTGGTGGATGTGAATGTAAACCGTTTATCGGATCCCAATCTATTCTAAAAATTTTTTCACCTGCAGAGTTTCTAATGTTTATAAATGTACCACCATTTACCCTCGGATTTTCGTATAACAAATTGATCCTCCCATATCGATTGAATCCCCAACCATTATTAGCACTAAATATATCCATAGGATCAATTCCTTTACTTAATCCATATGTCAAAACAGTTACTGCTGCTGGACCTGCTATTTCGTGTCCAACTGCATATCCAGTAATAAGAGCATCTTTAGATTTTGAAACATTAACAATTGTTTTTGCTTTGTCTTTTATTATATTTACAGGACTATAGCTTTGAGTTGCAATAGATAAAACAATATTAGTTCCGATATTTTTTATCGTGGTTACAGGATTTGTTATTAAAGATTTGATACCATTAGAAATTTCACTAGCTGTATCTGAAACATAACCAACTGCTCCAAGTACACATCCTCCAACAGCTTTTACAGTTTGTTTTGCACCATTCCAAATATCATTCCATGTTGGCCAGCATCCATCAAAATCAGACATATTTATAGGATTATTATTACAATACACATACATGTTAGTTCCTATTAATCCTTGTCCTGTACTTGCTATTCCATCAGCATTAATAAATCTACCAAACTCTGGCGAATAGTAACGGCTGTTAAGATAATATAGTCCGAGTCTCTTGGTCTAGGTGGTAACTTCTGTATCTCATTAAGTTAAGGTATCCAATGTGGTTTTGGTCTGTAGTTACGTTTCCATTTGCGTCTCTTACTTCTATTGTCTTACCCCATTGCTGAGTATAGTAGACTATTTGATTTAAAATTCAAAACCATCATTTATTAAATTAGGTAAAGTTTATCACAATGTAAAAGACTTTGCAACTACTTTTTTTTCTCGGCTCTTTTTTTATCAATTCTTTCTCTATGTAGTTTTTGAAACTTCTCTGATAACTCCTTTGGATGCACATATTCAGTCCTATTTTTCATAAGCCCATAGATAATATTTATAATTCGTCTCATAACCTGCAATATGGCTTGGTGCTTTGTTTTGCCTTCTGATATTTTCTTTAGGTAGTAGTCTAAAAATATTGGGTTGCATAGTTTAACAGCATTTTCAGCACCTTCATTAATTACTACACAAGCAACAATAAATATATAACTGTTTAAAGTTCTATTTCCATACTTGTTATCAATCCATTTAGTAGAATTTCCAGAAGAAAAAGATACAGGAGCAATTCCGAGGCTGCTGAAAAAGTAGCAACAAAAAAATAATTCTTCTTGCATAAATGTTTAGCGGTTGTTGTGCTGCACCTTTATGCAAGAAGAACTATTTTTTTATGTTATGTATCGACAAATCAATTGACAGTATAGTATAATAAGATAAAAAACAATTTAAAAAAATGGAGATATGTATATGAAATACAAATGCCACTGTTGTGGATATTATACTTTATCAGAAAAACCAAACGGTTCATATGAAATTTGCCCAGTATGCTTTTGGGAAGATGATATTGTTCAATTAAATGACCCAGATTATAGAGGCGGTGCGAATAAAGTAAGCCTAAATCAAGCAAGAAAAAACTATATTGAATTTGGTGTATGTGAAATCGAAATGAAAAAATATGTTAGAGAACCTAATGATGATGAAATAACTGTAAAAGAAGATATTGTACTTGCACATAAATATTGTTCTAATAATAAACCAATGTTACTAAATGACAATTTATGTGGGTGCTTTTATTGTTTAGAAATTTTTAATCCAAACAAAATTACAAATTGGATTGAAGACACAAATGGAACTGCACTTTGTCCATTTTGTGGAATCGACTCAATAATTGGGAAATATAGTGGTTATCCAATTACAAAAGTTTTCTTAAGAAAAATGAATGAACACTGGTTTTAAAAATCTACTTGTTGAAAAAAATCTCCACATAAAAAAATAGTTCTTCTTGCATAAAGGTGCAGCACAACAACCGCTGAACATTTATGCAAGAAGAATTATTTTTTTGTAGGTACTTATGTCCTGCCGTAACCCACGCCACCCAATAATATGGCAAACGCAGTTTGACAGATTATTGGGGCTAATGCACATGCAAGAGTGTTTTGTCTTGCTCGTATTTTAGGTGCATTAGCCTGAGGCAGACCCACCATGAGCACCGAAGGTGCGAAAATGGTGGGGGATGCCGATGTAGCGGGGGTTAATAGTTTAAAGATAAAAACACCGTGCATACTTATTTGATTAAGTTTGCACGGTATAATAATTGAAAATGTTATTTATCTACTATTGTACCTATTTTAGCATAAGGCAGATAATTAATAATATATTCTTCTCCTTCATCATATCCTTTAGAATAAACCTTCAACACTAATTTTTCTCCAGTTTCTGTTAAAACCCACATGTCTCTTGCTTTCATTATCCCTTCTTGATTGTGATCAAAATTAACTGTGGTTACTGTCGCAGTTATATAATTGCCAGTTATAACTCTTGGTATATCTATTGCTCTTGGAATAATAATTAGCCACATAAGTATTACACATCCAAATACTAATATTACCTTAATACTAAAATTTAGTTTATGAATATGTTTATTTATAAACTTTTTGTGTTTATAGTATGGATTATTAGGATTAATAATTGTCTTTGAAAAAGTTTTCATAATTGCAAGTATCACTACTACTATCATTGCAATCCACACTAAATAAGTATATATTAAAATATTAATTTGCATATACCTCTCCTCCTATTGTGGATCCCACACTATAGTATTTTTCTCTTTACTATTTTGATTTTCAAAGAAACTGTAAAACCCTGAAAAAACTGCCGAAGGTAATTCGGTAATAAAACTAGCTGTTATTCCTTTTAATATTACATTTATTGACATTGTACTTGCATATCCAGTCAATAATTTTGTAATACCTGCATTATATACCGCATTCATATTCCCAGAGTTAGCAGTAATTCCTGAAATTTTTACAGGTACCACTTTACTGATAAGTCCTGCAGTAGCAACACTTATTGCTGTATTTGTTAAAACTGTACTTGTTGGACGTTTAGTTCCACTTTTTGTTTTATTTTCTATAGTTTGGCCAACCAATGTAGCTGTTCCTGATCCAATCATAACTCCTGCTTGAGGTGACTTTGCTCCCATAGTAACAAGCCCTCCAACTGCCCCTCCAACTGCTGAGCCAACATATGTTTGCCAATTTGATAATTGAAATTTATTATTTGCTACACTACTTATTACATCACTAGCAAATTGTAAGCCAACTCCAACGAGTGCCCCAATTCCAGCTATTATTCCAAAGACAGCCAAATGCCCTGTTGGATCGCTCATGTTAATAGGATTATTATTACAATATGCGTACATGTTTGTTCCAATCAAACCTTGTCCTGTGCTGGCTACTCCGTCAGCGTTGATGAACCTACCCCATTGCGGGTCGTAATATCTGCTTTGAAGACACGTATTAGGGGTTGCTCTATCATTGTTAAAATCGTATTCATTGCTAATTAGAGGTTGCTTTTCTTCAACAACCATTATCATGTTAGACAGAGCAATACACATCAATTCTTCTGTT
>WRFS01000051.1 GCA_009778695.1 Oscillospiraceae bacterium | reverse complement strand
TTGTACCTCCAATCCAAATCTTGATATATCTATTATACAAGATTTAAAGTAGAGAACAAAGTTTTTTTGGTTGGGACATTTTCATTCTCGATTACTTAAGACTTTATCATAATTGATTCAGATCGAAAAAAATTCTTAAAACAAAAATATTGACAAATGTGAGAATAAATGATATATTATCAATAAGAAAATTTTTACTAGTCATAAAAAAAGCATTCAGTGTTTGTGAATGCTTTTTTACTTAGTTTAACTGAGAAACTCAATTATTCTAAGAATGACTTTACATGCATATCTGAATTACATTGAATAGCGCGAGGTGTATGTATATCTTTTTAAAAAACTGCCCGACAGCCCTTTGAGGCCCATGGAGTCTTCGGAGGCTTGGAGGGAGTTTTTTAAAAAGATATACATACACCGGGAGCGGACAATTGTAATTGATTTTTTATGGGAACCACATACTCCAGAGGCGGAAATTTTAGGCTAAACCATTAACCAGTAACCATAAGATTTGTAAATTTTTCACAAAACCTATATAAAAAAACAAAAAAATGTGATAAAATATTCTTTATTGAAATAATGTTAGATAAAATAACTAGAGGACGGTTCATAATGGAAAAAATAGAAAACATAGAAGAAACACATAAAAACAGATGGATTATACTAGGAATTACACTTACAATCACATTCATGTCTACCCTTGACTCAAGCATTGTAAATGTGGCATTGCCAACAATTTCTCATAATCTTGGAGTTACACTCGCATCAGTTGCATGGGTTGTTTCAATATATTTAATTGTAATTACTTCACTTGTGATTTTCTTTGGCAAATTAGCAGATTTAACAGGAAAAAGCAGAATATTTATTTTTGGAATATCCGTATTTACAATAGGTTCACTTTTTTGTGGTATATCAAATTCATTTGTTATTCTACTGATTGCAAGAGTATTGCAATCTATGGGAGCAGCGGCAGCTATGTCTACAAATCAAGGAATAATTGCAGAAGTATTTCATAACAAGGGAAGAGGAAGAGCACTTGGAATGTCTGGTTCTGCAGTTGCATTAGGAAATACAGTGGGACCTGTGCTTGGAGGATTTATTGTTGCAGTTTTAAGCTGGCATTATATTTTCTTAATAAATATACCAATTGGAATAATTGCATTTATAATGGCTATGAAATACTTACCTAAAGATTCTCAAAAATTACATAATAAAAAAGCTTTAGATGGGTTTGGTTTTGTGGCATTTGCATTAACAATGGTCTTTTTGTTTTCAGCATTATCTGAAGGTGAAATAATAGGATATAATAAATTAATAATAATAGCAATGTTTATAGTCGCAATTATTTCGTTCATAATTTTTTATATTAGAGAAAAAAGAACTTCGCTTCCAATGCTTGACTTAAACATATTTAAAAACAAACTCTTCTCACTCAGTGTTTTTTGTGCAGCAATTAGCTTTTCTGCAGTTTCATGCTATACATTAATTTTGCCATTCTATCTTCAGGAATTAAGACAAATGTCTCCAGAAATATGTGGACTTATTATGCTGGGATTTCCTCTTGTTTTATTGGTAGTTTCACCAATTAGCGGACATATTTCAGATAAAATTGGATCAGAAGTCTTAACGCTCGTTGGATTAACTGCCATGTCAGCTATGTTTATATTAATGTCGATATTTTATCATCAAAACACAGCGATTTTTATAGTTATTCTTTTCATCGGAATGATGGGGCTGGGAACAGGAATGTTTCAATCTCCGAATACGTCTTTAATAATGTCTACGGTTCCAAAGAATAAGCTAGGTATTGCGGGAAGTATTAATGCACTTGCCAGAAATGTAGGTATGGCTTTTGGAGTTTCGCTTACTTCTATTTTATTGTGGAGCTTTGTAAGTCTTAAAGCTGGATATAAGGTTTTAACCTATATACCTGAAAATCCAGGAGCATTTGTATATGGAATGCATTGGGTTTTTATTATAGAAGCCGGGATATGTATGATTGGAGTAGTACTTACTGCAATTAGGCTTTATGGAAGAAAAAATATAGAAAAAGAGGGGGTGGAAAATCATGTTTCACAGGTTGAAAACGCAGCAAATTAATAATAATTTATATACAGTTAGAACAATTATTGTTAATTTTTATGTTTATAATACAGGAAAAGAATTAATAGTTTTTGATGCAGGAATAAGTGAAGGTATGGCTAAATCAGGATTTGATAAACTAAATCTTGATTATAACAAAGTATCATATGTTTTTTTAACACATTCTGATATGGACCATGTTGGTGGTTTAGGAATATTTAAAAATGCAAAGATATTTTTATCAAAAGCAGAAGAACCAATGATTACTGGGAAGATAGCTAAAAAAGCAAATAGATATAATAAGCCAATCCCAAATTGTAATTTTTTAGAAGATGGGGAAGTAATGAATATAGACAACACATCTATTAAATTAGTAGTAACACCAGGACATACGGCAGGAAGTGCAATGTACATAATTAATGAAAATACTGTAATTACAGGAGACACAATTTCTTTATCAAAAGATGGTACAATAGGAAGCTTTGGGTCTTTTCAGAATATGAATAATGAGCAGAATATAGACACAGTTGATAAGTTGAAAAAAGAAAAATTTTTTGATAAAATATCATTAATTGCAACAGCACATCATGGGATGTTGAAAAAGTAAAGGAGTTATGGATTTATTGGCATTAAAGGGTTATTGTTGTAATTTATACTATGAATTAAAAATTATAAGGAGGAAGTTAGGTTATGTCAGGACACAGTAAATGGAAAACTATACAAGCAAGGAAAACTAAAGTAGATGCACAAAGGGGAAAAATTTTCACAAAATTAGGCAGAGAAATATTAATGGCAGTTAAAGCAGGCGGGCCAGACTTAAATTCAAATGCAAAACTAAGAGATGTTGTGGCAAAGGCAAAAGCTAATAACATGCCTAATGATACAATTTCAAATGCAATAAAAAAAGCAAGTGGGGAAAATAATTCTAAAGTGTATGACGAGGTTACATATGAAGGGTATGGACCAAGTGGAGTTGCACTTATTGTTAATGTTTCAACAGATAATAAGAATAGAACAGCAAGTGAAGTAAGACACGCATTTGACAAAGCGGGTGGAAATCTAGGCACAACGGGATGTGTTTCATATTTATTTGAAAGAAAGGGTGTAATAGTTTTAGAAAAATCAGCAAATTCAATTTCTGAGGATGAATTAGTGATGATTTCAATAGATGCTGGAGCTGATGACTTTGAGGTCCAAGAGGATTATTACGAAATTACAACTTCGCCAGAAAATTTTTCAAAAGTAAGAGAAGTTTTGGAAAAACAAAATTTAGTATTTGCACAAGCAGAAGTACAAATGCTTCCTAAGACATATATTGAATTAGACGAAAAATCAGTAGAGCAAATGCAGAATTTAATTGATAAGTTAGAAGAGTTGGATGATGTGATTGAGGTGTTTCACAATTGGGGGGAATAATTATGAATGTATAGTAATTAATGACCGTTCTACAGATAGTTCAAAAGATTTAGTAACTGAATATATTAGACAAAATCCTATGAGTGTAAAACAACACATCAACCAGCAAAGCTAGATGTGTTGTTTTTTATTTGCTATTCGATCTTACTTAATATGTACAAAAGTACGATAATTAAGGTAATTGCTACAATAGATATTGTTGCTGAATAATAAAATAGATAATATGTTTGTAATGAAAAATTACTAATTCGTTATAAAATCACTTGACTTTTATTAACTAATTTGTTATAATTTGAATAGAATAAGCAAAGGAGTAGATAATATAGTGTATGAAATAGAATACTATAAAAACAAAAGAGGAGAAAGCAAAATAGAAGAATTGATATATGATTTAACTAAAAGAAAAGACAAAAACAGCAGGATAAATCTTAAGAAAATATCAATGTATATCGAATTATTAAAAATAAATGGGCTAAATTTAGGAGAACCATACTTAAAACACTTAGAACGGTGAAATATGGGAATTAAGACCAATAAGAAATAGGATTTTATTTGCTACAATAAAAAATAATAAATTTATACTACTACATACATTTATAAAAGACACTAAAAAAACTCCCAAGATAGAAATCGAGCAGGCAAAAATAAATTTGAAAGAATATTTAGAAAGGTTAGGTAAATAATTATGGGTAAGAAGAAAGATACTAATATAGGTAAATGGGACAATTTAAGAAAAACAATAAGTTTTACAGAAGAAGAAGAAGAAGAAATGCAACAAGAAATGTTAATTATTCAAAAAATAATTGATAAAAGAAAAAGTAAAAATTTAACACAGGCAGAATTAAGTAGAAAAAGTGGTGTTAAACAGCCAGTAATTGCAAGAATAGAGAAGGGTGTTAATTCACCACAGTTAAACACGTTAATAAAAATACTTAATGCTTTAGATTGTAAAATAAAAATCTAGGAGGTGTTTTTATGGATGCATTAAAAGAAAGTATTTTAAATATAAAAACAGACAAGAAAGAACTTATAGAAGAAGCATTAAAGATTATTGAAACTGAAGAAATAAAAGAACTTGTTGGGCAATTAAATTTACTTGGATATAACATGATAGTTGTTCACAAATGAGTATTTGAGAGTTAAGTGTTTCATAATTGGGGGTGAGTAATACCGCTCGTCATTCTGAGCCTTGCTTCGTAGATTTACTTACGAAGAATCCCACATTGTTAAAGTAGAAAAAATTAGCATAATACCAACATTTTGGTATTATGCTGGTTTTGTTTTAAACTATTAACCTCCGCCCCAGTCACCCCAGCCATCTCACAAGCTTCGCTTGCTCGTGGCATGGTGCCTACTCATGCCCCTTTAAGAAATAGCAAGACAAAACTATATACCGGGGCATTCGTCCAACCAAGCTGTCGCTTCGCTCCATCTTGTTTGGGGTGCGGGGTTACGATACAACAGTTATGGCTAAAGAAAGACATAAAAAATCATCTCTTTTTTGTAGTGACAACATATATATTGTTTAAAATGGGCTAGGTATTATCTTTATATCTGGCCAAGTAGAAATTTCCCTTTGAATTTCAAAACTTTTCAATAAATCTGTAAATGTAATTACGTATGTATATGGAAAATAATTTTCTAATCCTTTGTATGAATTTTCTAAATCTTCTATGTTTTTTAGTGTTTGTTCATTATTAATAAAAGGTTCTTTTAATTGATTGAATAAAGTTTCCTGAGGAACAAGATTTACAGAATATATGCCATCTAATTCACTTATTTTTTTTCCAATTTCAATAACTCGTGATTCAGAGGTATTTTTGTTTATAATAACTGGGATATTTGCATTTATTATTGTTGCTTTTATATCTGTCCAAGTAGAAATCTCTTTTTGGGCTTCAAAATATTTCGATAAGTCTGTAAAAGTAATTATATATGAATCTTCGACAATATATTCCATTCCATTCAGCATTCCTTCAGGCAAAAGAACTTTATATTGATTTAAAGAATCTTCTTTTGAAAAAAATGTTACTGTATATGTACCATTTAATGCTTTTATTTGATTTTCAATTTCAATAATTCTTGATTCAGAAGCATAATTATTTATAGAAACTCGTATACCAGCTTTTATTTCTTTATCTGTGGGTTGAGAAGAAACATAGTTGGCATCTTTGTATAAATCGAAAGTCTGTTTTTTTCCATTAAATATTTTTAAAGTAACTATGCTATAAGTTGCTATTCCTGCTACTAGCAACACTATGACTATCGTTACTATTAAAATAGTAAGTGAAACCCCTTTGTCTTTTTTTGTATATTTAATAATTTTATTCATATATAATTTTCTCCATTTTTTAATTTTTATTTATTTTCAATAAGTATATAGGATATATATTTTTTTTGCAATATTTTGTTCAAGAATTTGCTTAAAATAAACTTATATTGTCACTACAAAAAAGAAAGTTGCTATTCCCCAAGGTGCAGCGGCTACACACGCCAGCGGCACCTTGGGGAATAGTGACTTTCTTTGGTAGGTACTTAAAAAGAGAGACTTTCTTGTGTCTTTCTCTAGCCCTATGTCCTGTGCGATAACCCCCGAAGCCCAAACAAGCTGAGCGAAGCGATAACTTGTTTGGACGAATGCCCCGATGTATAGTTTTGTCTTGCTCTTTCTATAAGGGGCATGAGTAGGAGCTCTGCCATTTGAGCAAGCGACAGCTTGCGAAATTGGCGAGGGCGACTGCTGAGGGGGTTAAAGTCTAAAATAAAAAAAGCATCGTACCAAAATGTTGGTATTATGCTAATTTTTTCTACTTTAACAATGTGGGATTCTTCGTGAGTAAATCTACGAAGCAAGGCTCAGAATGACGAGCGGTATTACTCACCCCCAATTGTGGGGTGCTTTGCACAAAATCTCTGTTCCTATGTCCACTTGTAATTTGCATATTCACATTTCCGAAATTTGAATTATTGCTTGCAGCAATAATGGGTGTATTGATGTGCTTTTTTGTGACATAGATAAAGCTAGGTCTGCTCTTTGCCCCAATAGAGCTCTAAATTCATATAAATATTGAATTATAGTATTATTTCTTAATATTATAAATTACAGTTTATAGGTTGTTTATTATAATTGGTTATTGTTTAAAGTTTTTAGTTTATCTTAAAGAATAAAAAATGTAATGAAATTGTAATATATTCTATTTTTATTTATAAAAATTGGCATATTCATGAGTAGGCACCACGCCACGAGCAAGCGAAGCTTGTGAGATGGCTGGGGTGACTGGGGCGGAGGTTAAAATCTAAAATAAAAAGGCTAGTATATATTGGTATATCAAGACAAAAAAAATA
>WRFS01000050.1 GCA_009778695.1 Oscillospiraceae bacterium | reverse complement strand
TGGGTATAATAGTGAAAAGAATGCGTATTTGGGACATATTGGATTAATTACAAGTGATGGAAAATTTTTAGAACAGAACTACCCTAATAGAGGAGACGGCCCCCGAATCACCTCTATTAGAAACGGATACATTGCGATTTTGAGACCTTCTAATATAGATTTAAACGAAAGCTCTAATATTAAAAAGTATACAACAGGAACATATAAAGTAACAGCTAGTTTATTAAACGTACGTACAGGAGCAAGCACAAACTATATCGCTAAAAAGTACAACCAATTATCAACTAATGCACAAAATCAAAATAGAAAATTGGGGAATGAAAAAGCGAATGGTTACTTAAGGGGAGTAGTTTGTACTGTCATAAAAGTACAAACTAATTGGCGGAATGACCGCTAGCGGATGGGTTTGTTTAGATTATTGTAAAAAAATATATTAATATACTTCAATTTATTCTATTTGTTAACTATAATACGTTTAAATTTATTTTCAATAAAATCATAAAATTTAATAATATGTTTTGAAATAAAGACATTATAAATAATTCGCATAATACACACATATACGACGGTTAAAAGAATATCAAGCGGATAATGATGGCCTAAGAAAATTTTGTCGATACCAATAATGATAGTACATACTATAAAAATATATCTTAATATTTTAAATGTAGAAGAAATGCCAAAAGTTAAGCTTGTAGTAATTGTCATATGATCGCTTGGAAAAGAACTATCATCTACATGCGACACTGGTGCGTTGATAGTTCCTTTTTCTGCGAATAGGGGACGAGGTTTATAGTAGATATGAGAAATAATGTATCCTATTATTAAGTTTATTACTAAAAAAAAGAAAGTACTAACAGCAATATGTCTATAGTCAAGGTTTTTCTGGATAATTCCTATAAAATATATTATTGCAATAATGGCACACATTACAATGGGAATAAAAGTTATAGTATTTTTTGCAATTGTATCTAATATATTCCATTTACCTGCATAATTATTAAAAAAATGTAGTATTGATTCATTTAAATTCATATAATATTTCACTCCAGTATTTTTTTATTATATCAGAAGTTTTGTAATTTTGCTATAGCAAATTTAATGGGGTTCTCTAAGATGTCCGCCTTGGGTGGTTAGTATATGTTTTTAAAAAGCTCCTCCAAGCCTCCGAAGACTCCATGGGCCTCAAAGGGCTGTCGTTCACTTTTTAAAAACATATACTAACCACCCAAGGCTACTTTGATGAAAAGTGTTAACTGGTAACTGGCAATTGCATAAAACCATCTAAAAAACTTTTCTTTTAACGTATTTTATGATATACTTATGTTTGTAATATAAGATAAGAGCAATTAAGGAAAAACAGGAGGATGTTTTGAATCAAGAAAAGTTTATGAAAGAAGCACTAAAAGAAGCACAAAAAGCCTTGACAAAGGCGGAAGTTCCAGTTGGTGCAATAATTGTAAAAGAAGGTAAAATAATTGCAAGGGCACATAATATAAAAGAGCAAAAGCAAGACGGAACCATGCATGCAGAAATTATTGCAATAAAAAAAGCTTCAAAAAAGTTGAACAACTGGAGACTTACGGATTGTGAAATGTATATAACGCTTGAACCATGTACAATGTGTGCTGGAGCAATAATATCTTCAAGAATAAAAAAAGTATATTTTGGGACGAATGACCCTAAAGCAGGAGCGGTGGGTTCGGTATTAAATTTATTTGAAGATTATACTTTTAATCATAAAGTAGAATATGAAAAAAATATATTAGAAGAGGAATGCAGGAATATACTACAAGATTTTTTTAAAAAATTGAGAAATAAATGTTGATAGTAACGAATAAGCAGTGTGAGAGTGCAAGGAGGCTCAAATGATTATAACAACTAAGGATAAAAAGAGAATTTTTAAATCCGCATTAATCAAAATGATAATAATAATAGCTTTTTTTATTGTTCTTTTATTAATGTTTAAATATGCTATTCAGGGAGAAAACCCAAAAGACATGCCATTTTATATAGAAAGTATAACAGTGGCAAGTACGGCGGATAGCATAAAAAAAGACAATGCAAATTTTTTGTGGTGTGGAGATTTGGTTCAAATAAATGACATTTATTTGAAAGTGGATAAAAATGAAGATAAAAGTGGTGCAATAAAAAATATTTATATTAATAATTTTCAAATAGAAAAACCGATATATCCTGTAGATACAAATATAAATAAAATTTATCCAATGTCGGACAATATAGTGTACCCTGATGAAAACCTACAGGAAATAAACTTTGCTGGAAGTGACAAGACTGACTTGGAAAACTTAACTGTAGGGAACCAAGGCGGGACAATAGGATTTAGGTTTTTACTAACCAATCTGGGAGAATACACATCAAACGAAAACCAGATTACATATGATGGAACTTTATTACAAAAGTTAAATATAACTCTCGAACAAATAAAGTGTAAGATTAGCTTTGATTGTATAATTGAAACTGATAAAGGAATAAAATACGAAACACAGATAAGTGTAGATGTGCCTAGCGGCGATATAATAAAAGATGGATATTCTATAAAAGAATTGCCAGCAACAGATTTGATTTTTAAGAGAGTTTAGTATTGAAAAAAATACTCAAATATAGTAAAATAATAATAAGTTTTGCAACAAAAGAAAAAAATATAAGAGAAAAACAAAAGAAAAGTAGAAATATTTTTAAAAAAAAGTTCTAGAAATGACAAATTTTTCACCAAAGATGTATTAAAATACCTGTAGAAAGCAAAAAAGAAAAATTAAGAAGGTGGAACTAAAGTTGCAAAATATTTTAAAAGGCAAATTTATAAACATAGACTTAAAAGGCGAAGATAGTCTTATAAATAAATTAATAAAGCAACCATGGGCATTGTATATAATTTCATTTATGGTCTCTATGGTTGGATTTAGCGAGAACATATTTCCATTTGGGATTGCAATAATTGCTGCAGCGTGTAGCTTAAACATACCAATAGGTGCGATGGTTGTATTAACCTTAGTAGGTACATACATAGGGCAAGGAGAGGTTGCAGCTTTAGTGCATATTATAACGGTAGTAATATTTGTTGTAAGCATGATGATAGTACGTCCTAAAAAGATAGTAGGCACGGAAGAAAATGAGCAACTCAAACTTGGGAAATATGTGTTTTTTTCATGTGTATTAGTACAAGCTGTTAAACTAGTTTCAACACAAATGTTAGTGTATAATGTATTAGAAGCGGCAATGTTTTGTATTATAACATTTATTTTTTATAAGATATTTGTTAATTCACTTGGGGTTATAAATGAATATAGTAAGAAAAAAGCGTTTTCAATAGAAGAAATTATAGGTGCAAGCTTGATGGTAGCAATAGCAATGTCGGCATTTGGTGGGCTTGAGGTGTTTGGCTTATCAATAAGGAATATCTTGTGCATATTTTTAGTAATGTTTTTAGGTTGGAAGAATGGCATTTTAGTTGGTGGAACAGCAGGAATTACAATAGGTATAGTTCTGGGGATAATTGGAATAAATGAGCCCATAATGATTGCTGCCTTTGCAGTATCTGGGCTACTGGCAGGCATATTAAATAGGTTTGGGAAAATAGGAGTAATAGCTGGGTTTATTGTTGGGAATGCTGTACTAACATATATTTCGAATGGAAATATAGTAGCATTAATACATTTAAGAGAAATTTTTATAGCATCAATAGGATTATTGGTATTGCCTAAAAAATTAGAGTTGAAAATGGAAGATATAATGGGAATGACAAATTATTTACCAACCGATAGAGAAAAGTTATTAGAAGCAAGCAGAGATACGGCATATAAATTAAGTACGGTATCAGATGCAATACAGGAAATAGCTAAAACTTATGATTCGGACGATAAAATAAATACTGAAATAAGAGAAAAATTGGAAAAAGAAAATGAACAATTATTTATTGAAGAAGCAATAAACAACCTTAGTGGAGCCACAAACAATAGTATTTATGAAGAAATTACAGATACAAGTAATAATATTTTAAAAGACTTATATAGAGAATTATGTAGAAAAGAAGAATTGAAGGCGGATGATTTATTAATAGTTTTCGCAAAAAACAACAATTATATTGTAGGAGTTGAAGAAAATAAATCTGTACAAAACGATATAGAGGTAATTTTAAAGGTTTTAAATTACACATATCAGATTAGTAAATTAAATTTCATTTGGAAACAAAAAATGATTCAAAGTAGAAAAAATGTTTCAAATGAATTAAATGGAGTTTCAAAGGTTATATCTGCACTTGCTACGGAAATAACAAGAAAACCAGAAAAAGATTTTGACGATAAAGAAAAAGAAATAAGAGCGTTATTTAAGCAAAAAAAGATAAAAGTAAATGAGATAAAAATAAAAAAAGAATTGAATGGCAAGTATGGAGTTTGTTTATACAGAGAACTTGGGGAAAGTAACAAATATACTTTGGGCATAGAAAAAATACTAAGTACGGTGTTTGAACAAAATATAAAACATCACAAAACAGAAATTTTAGAAGATGACAGCAGTATGCAAGTTTTTTTAACGCAAGATAATTATACGTTGAATATTGGGTTAGCCAAATTAAATAAAAACAACAATAAAGTTTCTGGGGATAGTTATATAAAAACAACTTTAAATGATGGCAAACACTTAATAGCTATAAGCGATGGAATGGGAACTGGGAAAAACGCTAAGAAGAGTAGTTCTGTAGCAATAAAGATGTTAGACAGGTTATTAAAAGAAGGGTTTGATAAAGATGCTTCTATAGAATTAATTAACAGTACAATGGTTTTAAATTCAAATGAAGATATGTATGCTACATTAGATGTTGCAATACTAGATTTGTATACGGGAAATATTGAATGTATCAAAAATGGAGCATGTCCAACATATGTAAAAAGCCAGGGGAGGGTTCAGCAAATTCAGGCAATAAGCCTGCCAACTGGGATATTAAGCAACATCGATTTAGTGGTATATGAAAAAGATTTACAAAATGAAGATATAATCGTAATGTGTTCAGATGGAATTATTGAGTCAAAAACGGATGCGGAAGACAAGGAATTCTGGGTAAAAACGTTATTAGAAGATTTGGTAACCGATAATGTTCAAAAAATAGCAGATATTATTTTGGCGGAAGCAAGAGATAATAGTTATGGGATACCAAAAGATGATATGACGGTGATTGTATTAAAGGTAGTTGCTAGTTAATTGTTTTTTCTAAAATGTCCGCAACTTAAGGAAAAGAATTATGTATGTAGGGGCGAGCATTGCTCGTCCGAGACGAGAGGAATTTGATAAAATTATTGAAAAACGAGATAGTTATAGTGCAGGACGAGCAATGCTCGCCCCTACAGTTTTGTTATTTCATGAATTATTACAAAATTGTCATAATTGATGAAATGACCCTGAAAAAATTAGAAAAATTATTGCGGGATAGTAATAAATATGATATAGTAAAAGGGTAGGAGGATATGCAATGGGAGATGGAAGAAGATACGAAAAAGAAAAAACTCAATTAAACATAAAAAAAGTTGGAGTTTTCATACTTGCAGTACTTGTAATTATTATGATAATAGTTTCGTTACAAAAAATATTAAGCAAAACAAATAATAATTTAAGTTCAACAGGTTCAAATGTAGAATATTTTTCAGTTTATACAAATGGGAAATGGGGAGTTATAGATTCAAACGGAAACACTGTTATTGATCCTACTTATAATGAAATGATAATAGTTCCAGATAGTCAAAAACCAGTATTTCTTTGTGTGTATAATGTGGATTTAAATGATGAAACATATGAAACGAAAGTTTTAAATCAAAATAACCAAGAAATTCTAACAGGTTATGATAAGGTAGAATTATTAGATAATTACGACGAGAATTATAATATTTGGCAAGAAAAGAATATATTAAAAGTAGAAAAAAATGGTAAATATGGTATTGTTAATTATGATGGCAAAGTTTTATTAAGTTTAGAATATGACGACATACAAACATTAAAAGGAGCAAGCAACAACATAACAATCGTAAAAGATGGTAAAATGGGACTTTGTAATGGATTAGGTGAAATAATAATAGATCCTCAATATAAGAAAATTTTGCCACTTGGAGATAATGCTCAAAATGGCTATATTGTAGTTGATTCAAATAACAAATATGGAATAGTTGGTACTAACAAAAAAGTAACAATAGAGCCTAAATATACAGACATAAAAGAAGAATCAGGGGCTAATCAATATATTGTAAAAGATGGAAATTGGGAATTAATAAATAATCAAAATGAAGTTTTATTAAATAGTAATGGTGCTTTTGATGATATAATAGCAGTAAATGGTAACAATGTAATTGTAAAACAAAACAACAAATATGGAGTTGTAGATATTAATGGAAAAATTGAAATTCCGTGTCAATATGATTATTTGGGGTATACATTTGAAAATTATTATATAGCAGAAAAATCTAATAAATATGGTTTGATAGATTTAGGAAACAATACAAAAATAAAATTTAATTATGTCAGCATGTATTATAGAAACGATGCAGATATAATAGAAGCGGGGAATTCTAACAATACTACAGATGTATATGATAATGGATTAAATAAAAAAGTTACAGGGGTAGTTTCAGAAGTGAATGTTGATGACGGTTATATTAAGATTTGGAACGGAACTGATTATCAATATTACAATTTTAAATTTGAACCTAAGCAAAATAACGAAGTTTTATCAGGTAAGACATTGTATTTAAGTAAAAAGGATGGTAAATATGGATATATAAATAAAAGTGGCGATGTTGTAGTAGATTATATTTATGATGATGCAACAGAGCAAAACGCTTACGGATTTGCCGCTGTAAAAAAAGATGGACTATGGGGGTCTATAAATAAAATGGGTGTAGTGGTGGCCCAGCCACAGTATAATTTAGATATCAACCCAATAGTAGATTTTATAGGGAAATGGTATTTAGGAAAAGATTTGAATTTGAATTATTATACAGATGAAAAATAAAGGAGAAAAAGCATGGAAATAAAAGTAAAATATCAATATAGTTACTTTCTTTATCCATATATAATAGCAAAAGAAAAATATGATAAATATATAAATGGATTAATAAATAATAAAAAATGTAAAATTAAAATATTTGAAAAAGAAAAAGACATTGATATATATACATATTTTAATTCAGAGATTCGCAAGAAATATTTTCAAACATTTGATTTTACGAAGGAAGAAAGAAGAAATGAAAACGAAATAATAAACAAGGTAAGAAAGCAAAATTGTATAATATTCGATTATTCCATAGGGAATAATGCTCAAGGTAAAATTGGAGAAGAAAACGGCATATTTTTCAAAATTCCTAAAATGGAAATAATATGTTTTAATACGGGAGTATGTTTTGTTAGTATAAAAACCCATTTGGAAGGAAGCGAAGACTTTAAAAACGTTCTTAATTTTAATTATAAATTTAGAGACATTAATTCTGAATTTTCAAAATTAAAAGAATATGATCATATTAATATACAAACGGATTCATTTAATGATATAAAAGATATAAAAAGAATCATACAAGAAATTACAGATTATGAGCTTGAAAATAGAAGATTTTTCACGCATACGTATGCATGCATAGATTCGGAGTATTGGAATGCTGAAGTGAATAAAGTAGAAAATGAATTTTTAAAATATGCATATACATATCCGAGCAATTATGATGTGAATTTTGAGAAAGATAAGTTATTGCAGCGAATTAATAAATGGAAAAATATTAAAATCGCAGGGACTAAGCAATGTTTTAGCTTGTTGACAAATAATTTAGAGACGGCAAATTACACAAGATTGCCAGAGCAATTTGAAAATGAATATTTATATACATTGATATTTAATTTATATAAAAAAGAATATTTACAATTGCTAAAAGACAATGTGGATAATATAAAAGTTGTGGATGAATTTGAACAGTTTGCGGAGGAATTATTAAGGGAAGACTTAACAGACGATGAAACAGGTTGTTTAGTCGATGAAATGTGGCAAAGTATTTTAGGGATAAATAAAAGCATAGAAAAAATTAGACAAAAAATAGAGTATATAGATAAAAATATAATAATAAAAAGATACAGAAAAACGAGCAAAATATTAGGTTTTGTTTTACTAGCTTCTTTAATCTTAAATTTAATTAATTTGCTTATGATAATTTAATTTTAAAATTAATGAAAAAATGTAGGGTGGTGCAGTAAGGAATGCCCGCTAGGTAGACCAGCTACGCCCTTATATAGAAATCAACTATAATAGTTCGAGGGTGTCCTGAAATGTCATTCTGAGCCTCTCTTCAAAGACTTGCTTACGAAGAATCTATTGAGATTACTAGATTCTTCGCAAGCAAATCTCTGGAGTAACTCTCAGAATGACAATTATAGG
>WRFS01000049.1 GCA_009778695.1 Oscillospiraceae bacterium | reverse complement strand
TTGCTCGTCTGTGCTACAGAGAAATTCCTATAAAAAATAAAAAAACAAGCAAATTCTTCGAAGAGCGGACGACTGATAGTCGCCCCTACAAAGAAAAAATTCTTACATCGAAAAAAATTCTATAAATTTTTATATTTACTTTTTCATAAAAATATGATAAAATAGCACATGTTAGAAAAAATAGTATGTGCTATTTTTATTGGGTATTCCCAAAGCTTGTTACCGAAAGTAGTTGCAAGAAGAAGGGCGTAATATGCAGTGCTATTCCTTACTCATATGAAAAATATGGGTTATTAGCCAAAAGGAGGTGGAAATAATGAACAAGTACGAAAGTATAATCATTATTAATCCAAGTGTTGAGGAGCAAGGCGTAAAAGCTTTGATAAAAAAATTCTCAGACTTGATTAATAAAGATGGCAAAGTTGAAAGCGTAGAAGAGTTAGGTAAAAAAAGATTAGCATACGAAATCAAAAAGAATAAAGAAGGATACTACGTATTATTTAACTTTGAAGCTAAACCGTCAGAAATTTCGGAATTAGAAAGAAATTATAAAATAACGGATGAAATTATAAAGTTTATAGTAATTAAAAAGGAAAATTAGAAAACTTTTAGAATGACACATGTTACCTTATAAATCATTAAAGAAAGGTTTTAGGTGAAAAAAATGAATAAAGTAATTTTAATAGGAAGATTAACAAAAGATCCAGAGGTTAGATATACTCAAACTACAAATGCTTTAGTTGCATCATTTACATTAGCTGTAAATAGAAGATTTGTAAAGCAAGGAGAAGAAAGACAAGCGGATTTTATTCCAATAGTAGCTTGGGAAAAGACAGGTGAATTTTGTAGCAAGTATTTCAAGAAGGGTCAACAAGTTGCAATTGTTGGACGTATGCAAGTAAGGTCATACGATGATGCACAAGGGCAAAAAAGATATGTAACAGAGGTAGTTGCTGAAGAAGCACATTTTGCAGACAGTAAAAGAGATGGCGGACAGGCAACGAATATGGAAGACGTATTTGGAACGGCTGCAGCACCTGCAAATCAAGGTGGAGAATTTCAAGTTTCATCAGATGATGATTTACCGTTCTAGAGACTAGAAACTAGAGGCTAGAGACTAGATTTGTGTAGGAGCGGTTGATTTCTACGTAAGAGATATATTGGCGTTCGATAATTAAAAAGAGGAGAGAGGGGGAAGGAATAATGGCAGATAAAAAACAACATAATAAGAAGTATAATAATAACAATAAAAATGCAGATGATGATTTTAATCCACGTTTAAAAAAGATGAGAAAAAAAGTATGCATTTTGTGTAGTGATAAGAGTTTTGTGTTAGATTACAAAAATGCAGAACAGCTTAAAAAGTTTGTGAATGATAAGGGTAAGATATTACCAAGAAGAACAACAGGAGCTTGTGCGAAACATCAAAGGGATATAACTGCGGTTGTGAAAAGGGCAAGACATATTGCAATTTTACCTTATTCTAATGAATAATGAAAAAATAAATACAGCGGTTACTTGTTTAACAAGTACCGCTGTATTTTATTTTTTCCCCCAACTATTGACTTTGAACCATTATTTTATTATTTTTCCTATAATATAAAATGGATCGTTATGGTTTACAATGATATCATTGTATTCAGGATTGTCTGCTTTTAATGTAATAATGTCTTTTTTAATTGTGAATTTTCTAATTAAAATTTCATTATTGTAAGAAAATGTTCCAAAATCTTTATTGTTTAATGGAGAGTTAAATTCAACAAAAACATAAGAATTTTTTGGAAAGGTGTTTTTCATAGAGTCATCAATAACTTTAATTGCGATTGAAGCACTATGTACATTAGATGGACAATCAATTAATTTGTTTATATTATCAACTGCTAGGACTTTATTATATGGTATGTAGTTTACAACACCATATTTGGCTTGTTCCTCGCTAACAGATTTATCATATGTATACATTAATTGTTGGTATGGAACATCAAGTGCTTTACAGAGTTTTCTTAGTGCTTTGTGGCTAGGGTTCCTCTCTCCTTTTTCTATGTGTGTTAAATGACCAATGTTAATGCCTGTTAAAGCAGATAGTTCAGTTTTTGTCATACCTTTTTCTTTTCTAATTTTTGTAAGCATGTTACCTATCATAACATTCCCTCCTTTGATTTCGTAGATATAGTATATACTATTTTTTCTAATTTGTCTAGTAGTAAATAAAAAAGTTAAGAATTTTTTGGTTTTTGTATTGACTTGTCAAAAAGGAAATGTTATTATATTGTCATGGGGGCAAAAAAGGAGGGCGTGCTAAAAATAAAATAAAATTTTTTAGGGGGAAAAAAGGATTAACTTTAGAGTACGTTGCATATGTATCAAAGACGAGTATAAGTTATCTGTGTCAGCTGGAGAATGGAAATAAGACAAATCCTTCACTTAAAATTATGGAAGGTATAGCCAAAGCACTAGAAGAAACTATAAATGAAGTATTTTTTTAGTAAAAAATAAAAAATAAAAATTTTATGTAAAAATATTGTAGAAAATGTTAAGATATGATAATATTATTAATAAGATAATTTAATGGGGGAAGATATGAGTGTCGTAATAGGGGAAAGTAACGAAACAAAGATGACAACTGTTCAAACAAAAAAAGTAAGTCACAATATAAGTAAAAAAAAGCATCTAAAAACCACTTTGATTGTGGTTGGTTCTGTGGTTGTGGCAATATTGTTGTTTCTTGCTACAATTATTGCTTTAAATCTTTCAAGTTCAAGTATTTTTTATAATATAAGTGTAGCAGGAATAAATGTATCGAAGTTGACACGAGAAGAAGCTGAATCTAAAATACAATCGGCAATAGATGAAAACTTTAAATTGCAACAGGTTTTACAATATGGTGATCAAGAATTTACGATGGTGCCATCAGATATTTCAGCTAAATATGACGTTAATGATACTGTTGAACTTGCTTATAGCATTGGAAGAGATGGAAATATATTTGCTGATGGGTTTAATATGATAAAAAGCATATTTGTGAAAAAAGATATACCATTAAATTTTACATATAGTGATGAAAAATTAAATGGAATTATAGATAAAGTAAATCAAGAGTTTTCTAAGTTAAAACAACCAAGTTATGAAATAAAAAATAAAGAATTGGTTATTACAAAAGGTGAAAGAGGGATTGTAATTAAATCGGATCAACTTAAGGGAAGCGTTTTACAAAATATTTTGGATGTAAAAAATACTCCAATACAAATTCCTGTAATATCTGTAGAACCAAATGCAATAAATATTCAACAAATTCATGATGAAATATATAAAGTGGCAAAGGATGCAACGTACACAACGGATCCTTTTACAGTTGTTCCTGAGCAAGATGGTGTTGATTTTGCAATTTCAATGGATGATGCAAATAAGATGTTAGAACAAGATCAACAGCAATATACTATTCCTTTGAAATATACAACACCTAAAATAACATCGGCTATGATTGGAACGAAGTCGTTCCCAAGTTTATTAGCATCATTTTCAACGCCGTATATTACTAGTAAGGTGGATAGGACTTCAAATTTGAAACTAGCTGCTAGTAAAATAAATGGTACAATAGTAATGCCAGGCGAGACATTTTCGTTTAATAAAACGGTAGGAGAAAGGACTACGGCTGCAGGGTTTAAAATGGCAAATATGTATTCTGGCGGAGCAGTTGTTAGTGGAATAGGTGGGGGTATATGTCAAATTGCTACTACATTATATAATATTGCATTGTTATCGAATTTGGGTATTGTAGAAAGACATAATCATCAGTTTTATCCAGGATATGTTGCGTGCGGAAGGGATGCCACTGTTTATTGGGGGTCATTAGATTTTAAGTTTAAAAATACAAGAAGTTATCCAGTAAAAATAGTTGCTAGCGTAGGTGGTGGATACGTAAGTATGAAAATGTATGGTACCAAAGAGGCGGTAGAATACGATGTTTCGATTTCATCTAGTATAATTGCCACTTATTCTTATAAAGTGGTGTATCAAGATACAAGTTCATTAAAAAGCGGTAAAACTCAAGTTTCACAATATGGCGAAACAGGGTACAAAAGTGTTGCATATAGGATTCTTAAATTGAATGGTAAGGAAGTTAAGAAAGAATTGTTAAGTACGGATACATATAATGCATTAAATGAAATTGTATTAAGAGGTACGGCAGGGTCAAGCTCTAGTAGTTCTGGTAGCTCAAGCAGTAATACAAGTAGCAACACAAGCAGTAACACAAGTGGTGGAAATACTTCAGGCAATAGTAATAACACAAGTAGTGAAAATGCTACGGAAAGTAGCAGCAATACGAGTAGCGGTGAGGGAGGCGAGACCACAGGTTCTGGCAACGAGGCTGGTACTACAGTAATTGAAAATTAGTATATAACCAGACAGGAGAAAAGTATGTATTTAATAGTAGGATTAGGCAATCCAGAGCCACAATATTCTAATACAAAGCACAATATGGGATTTGATGTAATAAATAAAATTTCTAAAAAGTATGATATATCTGTTGCAAAACAAAAATTTCAGGGATTATATGGTACTGGAGAGATACAAAATAATAAAGTAATTTTATTAAAGCCTCAAACGTACATGAACGAAAGTGGAAGAAGCATAGTACAAGCTCAAAATTTCTTTAAAGTGGAAATAAAAGATATTATTATAATATATGACGATGTAGACATTTCGGTTGGAACAATTAGAATAAGAGAAAATGGGTCGCCTAATACACATAATGGAATGAAATCTGTTGTTCAACACTTAGGGACACAGGAGTTTTCGAGGATTAGAGTTGGGATAGGGCAGCCAAATAAAGATATAGCTGACTATGTATTAGAACAAATTAGTAAAAAGGAAAGAGTAGAGTTGGATTATGGTATAGATAAAGCGGTAGAAGCGGTGGAGGAAATATTGGCAAATGGGGTAGCTTCTAGCATGAATAAATATAATTAATAGAAATCATATTCATAAAAAATTACTCAATACATATACATGTATGTAGGGAGTGGTTTTTTTATGAGTTTAGAAATAAATTCTTCAGAGCCAAATAGAAATTTTATGACGATTTTAAAAGGGAGTGCTATTTCAATAGGTTTAACTTTAATAGCATTACTTGTTTTTTCATATATACTTACATATACAAATGTTTCTGAAGATACAACGTTTCCAGTTATTGTAATAATTACGGCAGTTAGCATATTAATTGGAAGTTCTTTATGCAATATAAAATTGAGAAAGAACGGTTTTCTAAATGGTGGTGCGGTTGGTGCAATTTATATTGCTTTTATTTATCTTCTTTCTAGTATATTTACAATGGATTTTTCTATAGGAATGGATTCATTAGTGATTATTATTACAGGAGTGTTGGCTGGGATGTTAGGTGGAATTATTGGAGTTAATATAAGAAAATAAAAAAGTGGGGAAAAGACAAGTTTCCCTAAAAAATCCTATATTTTTTAACAGTTTTGCAATACAAAAGACACGATAATTTAATAAAGCTGGTGAAATGAGCATCCGTAATCACATAGAAATAAATGGGAGTTATGGGATTTTTTTGGTATTGAAATTATTATAAAAAGTATGTATATTTATACTTATATATATATAAATATATTTATTTTGTAGGAGATAATTTCAATGGCAGGGAAAAGATTTAAAGAACAGCCTAGTAAAATTAATGTGATTAAAAATAGTAAGTTAATAATATCATTAATTGCGTTGCTAATATCAGCTTTATTAGCAACAGGCAATTCTTTTGCACTTTTCTCAGATTATGTAAGTTCGATTGCTTCTTTAGTTACAGGGAATGTATCTATTTCTATAACTAATGCTAAAATTGGCAAAAGTGGAGATGAATTGGTGAGCAATGTTGAACCTGTATCGCCATTTGTAATTGGAGAAGTGTATACATTTCAATATACGGTAAATAATACAGGAACATCAAATGAATCAATAGATACTACAATGAAAATAGCGTGGGATGTTGATAGTGATTTAAATGAAGCGGATGTAATTTATTTATATCCAGCAGGCTTGGATGATAGTGATATTATTGCGGATATTGTTTCTGGAGATGCAAGTAATGCAATTATAAGCTATAATAATAGTGATAAAATTACATATGTAATGTCAAATGAAACTAGAACAGGTTTCGAATTAAATTTAAATCCATTTGTATTAGCAAGTGGAACAGGTGTTGATGCAAGCCAGAATTTTGAATATAAAATAGTGTTTGGTATTAGACCTGGAGTAACTACACCATTAAGCTATTTTGATAAGTTTGCAGGTCAAAATTTAAAAATAGAAGTAGATTGTTCAGCAAAAACACAAGATTCTTCATCATTTTGGAACGATAAAGAAAGTACTACATTTATGTTGAATGATGCACAGATTGATTCAGATGCACCAATATTGGATGCTTTAAAGAAAGCACCAATTATAACAATAGACCAAGAAGAGGTATCAATGTTACAAGATGATTATTATAATGTTTTAACAGGGATTACAGCAGATGATGGAGATGGTAATGATATAACTAGCGACATTGTAGTGACTGGAGTAGATGAAGATGGTAATGATATAACTAATAAGATTGATTCAGAAGGAAATTTAGATACAAGTGCATTAGGAATATATACAATTACATATACAGTGACAAATTCTTATGGAGAACAAGCAACGGCAGTAAAGACAATAACTATTGTGCCAATGCCAGTTCTAACTAAAATAACAGCTGTGGAAGGGCAAACTGCAACTAATACTATTGATTTAACGCCAACATATATAGGGTCTGCAAATAAGTTGTATTATGTAGCAGTAGATAGTGCAAGTGGATATGTTCCAACAGATAGTGCTGATTTAATTGATTTTGTATTAAATGGCACCGATGATGGGTTAACAAATACTGATTATACTGGTGCTCATGTTGCTAGGGGAGTTGTTGACCTTAACGGAAGTGGCGGAGTTGTTACTATAACAGGATTAGATATGGCTCTTTCTAATAATTCGAGCATATCTCAAGTTAATCCAGGAATTATTGATTTAGGATCTCTTAGAAAGCTTCAAGTAGATTCTGATGCTGGTTTAGTTGGTGGAGTTAAATATCAGATTTATGCTGTTGTTGTAAATGATGCTGTTGAAAATGCTATAAGTAATATGGCTGATTTAGGGTATTATCAATTAGCACAAGGATTTGATAGTGGTTTTGGTTCTTCATCAGCACCGTATGAAATTTCTAGTGATGTATCGTTATCTCATATGAATTATCCAGTATATAATACAAATGCAAATTTGAATTATATATTAACAGCAGATATAGATTTATCTGGATATAGTTCGGATTCAGGCTGGACTCCAATTGGAGATACTACGACTCCGTTTGTTGGGACGTTTGATGGGCAAAATCATATTATTTCTGACTTAACAATAGATAATGCAACTGCAACGGTGGTTGGACTATTTGGAACATCAACCGGAACTATAAAAAATGTTGGAATAGATAGCGGAAGTGTAAAATCTACAAATACTGTAGAAACTAAAATTGGAGGATTGGTAGGATATTTAAGTGGAGGCACTGTAGATAACTGTTATTCTGATGCAGATGTAGTTAGTGCGACAGGAAAAGATGGATCATCTGGTGTAGGAGGATTAATTGGAACAGCTTATGGCACGTCATCAGGACATTCTGTAATTACCAATTCATATGCTACTGGAACTGTTTCAGGAATGCAAGATGCAGGAGGGTTTATTGGTGATGTTGAAGCAACTGCTGCACATGCTTCTCCTTATGTGGATATTAGCAAATGTTATTCTACAGGGGATGTTTCAATAAGTGGGGCATTAGCATACCAAGTAGGTGGGTTTGTTGGCAGAACAAATGGAACAACAACAATACTAGATTGTTATGCAAGTGGAAATGTATCCAGCACATCGACATATAGTATTGAAAGAATTGGTGGATTTGTTGGATGGACTCAAGACTCAACTGGAATTGCATATTGTTATGCAAGCGGAAATGTTATGAGTACAAATGCTAGTACTACAAATCAAAATAGTGGTGTAGGTGGATTTGTGGGTTCAACAACAACAATAACAACTCCAAAAGCATATATTAGAAATTGTTTAGCATTTGGTAATGTGTTAGTAGGTGGAGCAGTAAAGTCAGATGCAAGTTTAAATGCGAGAACGGGTAAATTTATTGGACTTAACAATGGAAGTAATCCAACATTATTATCAAATAATTATGTGAATGCAGCAATTACAACAAATGGGACAACATCACCAGCAACAACCACAGAAATGGCACTTACAGGATTGGAAACAGCAAGTTTTTATACAACAGCTACAAATTGGTTTAGTATTGCAGCAATAACTCATACACAAGCTTGGGATACAACAATTTGGAATATTGTAGATGGTCAATTACCTACATTGAAATAATAAAGAAAAATTAGAACATGGTGGATTAAAATAAACTATAAAGAGGGTGTCCTGCAATGTCATTCTGAGTCTTTCTACGAAGATTTTACTTGCGAAGAATCTCACGAAATATGAGATCCTTCATAGCAAGGCTTTGTAAGAAGTGGTTCAGGATGACAATTC
>WRFS01000048.1 GCA_009778695.1 Oscillospiraceae bacterium | reverse complement strand
TTTTTATTTAATTTATAATATTATACAAATCAAGCCGCCAGAACCTTCGTTAATAATCCTTTCCAATGTTTCTTGTATTTTTTGCTGTGCATCTTCTGGCATTTTCGCAAGCTTATTTTGCAATCCTTCATTTACTAATTCATGCAAACTTTTGCCAAATATATTTGATTCCCAAATCTTTTGGGGATCACTTTCAAACTCACTTAATAAATAATTAACAAGTTCTTCCGATTGTCTTTCACTACCTACTATTGGTGCTACCTCTGTCTCAATATCTGCTCTAATCATATGTATTGATGGAGCTTTTGCCTTTAGCTTTATTCCAAATCTTGAGCCTTGCTTTAGCATCTCTGGCTCTGCTAATATTAACTCATCCATTGTTGGTGTTACTATTCCATAACCTCTTTCCTTTACTTCATGTAATGCATATTCCAGTTTATCGTACTCTCTTTTCACCATTGCAAATTCAGTAATTATTGCAAATAAATCACCTTCATTTCCTACTTCTACACCAGATATTTCTGTTAATATTTTATAAAATAACTCATCTTGAACCTCTAAAGTCAACGTTACAGCACCTGTTCCCAATAATATTTCATTTAAATATGTGTTACTTATTACTTCAGAATTTGCTAAACCATTAATTCCGTTCACGAACTTCTTTTATTCTGTTAATATTTTTAAAGTTTTCCTTTATTTCACTATATAATTGTTTTTTCAGCCAATGTTCATCATTTAAGCTGTCTATCCATTTTGGAAAAGATATATTTACTCTTTCTATAGGAAACTCATACAGTATTTTATTAAATATCGAATTCATATCATCTAAACTCATATTTTCGCAATTTGTTGGCAATACTGTTACTCCGTATTTTTCTTCTAGCTTTTTTGCTAATTCAATTACATATTCAGCTTTTGGAGCACTGCTGTTTAACAATACAATAAACGGCTTATTTAAAGCTTTTAATTCTCTTATAACTCTTTCTTCTGGTTCTATATAATCTGCCCTAGTAATATCCGTAATGCTTCCATCTGTTGTTACAACAATGCCTATTGTAGAGTGTTCTTCAATTACTTTTTTTGTACCCATTTCTGCCGCTAATTCAAAAGGTATTTCTTTATCAGACCATGGAGTTTTCACCATTCTTGGTATGTTGTCTTCCAAATGACCTATTGCATTATTTACTAAATAACCAACACAATCTACTAATCTTGTTCTTAACTTCAAATTATCTCCAATAGTAATTTCAACTGCTTCATTTGGAACAAACTTAGGCTCAGTGGTCATAATTGTTCTACCAGCTGCACTTTGTGGCATTTCATCAATTGCTCTTTCTTTTTTATATGAATTTTCTATATTGGGCAATACTAAAAGTTCCATAAATCTCTTTATAAATGTTGATTTCCCAGTTCTTACTGGTCCAACAACTCCGATATAAATATCCCCTTGTGTTCTTGTTGAAATATTTTGATATATTTCCAAATTTTCCATTATTAACCTCCTCGTATAAATGTTTGTACATTAACTTTATTAATTTATATTAAGGAGTTTAATAAAATATGCTAGTTATTTTGAAATTCTCTTCAAATACCTCTTATGTGTAAATTTAATTCCATTATCTTGACCAGTACCCAAAACTTCAACTGTGTATTCCTGTTTTTTAAATTCTGGAAAGTAAACATCCGCTTCTTTATCTTCTGCATGAATTTCTGTTAAAATAAGCTCATCTGCAATATCTATAAACACCTTATAAATAGAAACTCCACCTATAATAAACACTGTAGATTCTTGACCCATCTTTTTACAATAAGATATAAACTCATCAATATTATTAAACACTAATGAATCTCCTATATCTTTATTGAATTTATTATTTAAACTTAATATTATATGCTTTCTGCTAGGTAACAAAAAGGGAAGCGAATCAAAAGTATTTCTACCCATTGCAACAATGCTTCCTTTAGTTTGCTTTTTAAAGAATTCCAAATCTGATGGTAAATGCCAAATTAAATCATTATTTTTCCCAAGCTCCTTATTTTTACCAACAGCAGCTATAATAGTAATCATACTGATACCGGCATAGATATTTTCCCAAGATGTTGATAGTCTATAAGTTTAATATCTTTTAATTCTTTTGAATTATCAAATTCAAAAAAGTCTTTAATTTCAGGATTAATCCATAGTTTTGGAGCTGCTAAACATTGATCTTTCCTTGATATTTGTTCTCTTATTCCATCAAATTGGTTACTATAAATATGTGCGTTATTAATAACAAAAGTCATTTTCCCTGCTTTTAAGCCAGTTACATGTGCTATAAGATGCACCAAAGTAGCATATTGTGATACATTATATGGAAGTCCTAGCGGAACATCGCATGAACGCTGCGTTACAATGCAGTTTAATTTATCGTCTGTAACATCCCATTGGGTGTTCCAAACACAAGAAGGTAACACAGCCGTCGGCATGTATTCATCTTGCCATAAGCTCATTATCATTCTTCTGTCTGTTGGATTATTTTTTATCATATTAATTAAATTTTGTGTAAGTTTATATTTTTTAACAATCCAGCCATATGCCGTTCCAATTGTATGAGCAAATTCCTTACCTAGATTTTTTTCTGTATTCCCACTTTTGTAATTTCCATTTTCATCTGCTTCCCATTCATCCCAAATGCTAATTCCTCTATCTTGAAGCCATCTTACATCATTAGATTGAACCTGGTATATCCAAAGCATTTCCAAAACAGAACTTTTAAATCCTACTGATTTAGAAGTAAGTATTGGAAATTCTTGCTCCAAATCAAATCTTAATACTTCATGTGTTAATTTTTTTGAATCCGTTCCTGTTCTGTTTGGACATAGTGTGCCGTTATTTATTATTCTTTCACATAAATCTAAATATGCATCATCAAATTTCGACATTGGCTTCTCCTTCTGTGTCATTTGTATCACACATTACTTCGTCAATAACAATTTGTTCATTTTCATCTAATTTATATTTTGGTAAGTTGGGTAATTCTTCCAATGAAGACATCCCAAAGGTTTTTAAAAAATATGTAGTTACACTAAATGTAATTGGTCTACCAGGAGCATCGCTTTTGCCAGATTCTTCAATTAACCCATACTCTAACAATTTATAAATTGTCCCATCTGAATTAACTCCACGAATCGTTTCAATCTCTGCCCTTGTAATTCTCGGATTATATGCAATAATTGATAAAGTTTCTAGTGCTTGATTAGATAAATTTGGTTTTGTTCTATTGTCAAATAACGAGTATATATACTCACAAAACTCTTTTCTAGAACACATTTGATACCCATCATTTATTTTTATTATTTCTACTCCTCTATTTTGTTCTTTAAATTCTGTTTGCATATTTACAATTAATTTTTCTAATGTGTCTTCACTTATTTCTAATATATCTATTATTTCTTTTTTATTAACTTCTCGGCCTGCTGCAAATAGCATTGCTTCTATAATCGCCTTTAATTCACTTATTTCCATGACTTGCTCCTATATCTGATTTTGATTATAAATATATCATATTTGTATTGGTTCTGTCTAGAAAAATTTTTAAAGCATTTCTGGAGTTAATATCATGCGAAAGCTAATAATTCCAGTAAAACCATCAGGACTATCATCTTCCATCATACTATAAGAAGTGTCCCCACCGACCGTAAGATTCTATTTCGAACAAAGAACCACACCAATAATCGCCACCACGGGCTTCAAAAGGCCACCCTGCATCTAAAATACCCATCCAAAACCCAAACCAACAACTTGATGTAGATGGTGGTGGTGGTGCAACCCATACTTCATGAATAGCATCTCCTATATGTGAGATATTATTTCCATTGTCTGTAAAAGTTGCAAAACTACTTGCTTTAAAATATGAAACAGCATTGCTATATGCGGTTGCATATTTTGTACTACTTCCCCCCACACTTGCAAAAATTGTGCCACTTGCACTAAGACATCGTCCAGTAAAATACTGACCAGGTTGATATAATTTATCAAATGCTGCTACGTATTCATAAGCTCCACCACTCATATCGTATACACCTGTCGGGTTTCCAGTAGTACTTTGTGCTACATTTGTTGTTGCGTATGTTATTCCAGTTCCTCCTCCTGTCATACATATTGGTTTCCAACTTGAATCGTAGTAACAATTGGCTGTAACTGCTGTTCCATTTCTTCCATATTTACTATGTGCTAAAAATGCTACTGCTCCCCATTCGCTGTTTTTTATTAAATGACTTTCTTTTGCTCTATCGTAATTATATGAATTATCATAACAATTTGCTATGTTTATATATCTCCAACTAGTCACTCCTGGTATACTTACAGCCTTTATTCCGTTGTTAGTTCCTCCATTTGCTGCTATCGTATTTTCTGTTGCTACATTTCCTATTGTCTCGTCTGATGTCTCTACGTGTGTTTCGCTTCCGTCTTCCATACTTGTTTCAAACTTCGCTATCCAAAATCCACTTATTCCTCTTGAATCTGCACCAAACCCTCCTCCTAACTCTTCATATCCTGTTCCCAAAAATGCTGGATGTGGTATATACTCTGTGTACCCATCAGTTTTAACTTTATCTTTTATTGCAGGATTTGGTTTGGTTACATCTACTACCTTATTATCTGCATCTACCATTCCATATACTGTGCTATATCCCACTAATCCAACTTTAGAACCTGAGACTCTATATGCATCTGCATTTTCTTGAGCTATTTCACTAGATACTTCCGCAGTTGCTTGTTCTAGAGTCTCTCCGCCCGCAACTTTAGTCGCTATTTGATTACTTTCAGCCGCCATTTGATCGCTTGTTGATGTAAAATATATTATTTTATATGCATACCTTGGTATCCATACCCAATAGCTTCCATCTGGTGTTCTTGCATTTGCCCATTTACTTGTTCCTCCATCTGTTGCTCCTGTTTGTGCAGTGTAACTATACCAATCGTTATCTGGATTATTATATGTTCCTGCTGTTACTGCTGTTGTACCATTCCATTTTATTGGTGTCATATCCGTTGTCATATTCGGAGCTAATGGTTTTGGTATTACATTATTATCCATATCTAACCATGCTATTTCCACTACTCCAATTTCTCTTGACCAAGTACTATCCCCACCCGTTGGAATTATTCCATTAGGGTCAGCAGATATATTTGTAAAATTGCCTGTTCCATATCCTTGTAAACTACTATTTATTCCACTTGCAGCATCGTTTTTTTCATTTTCTGCACTATTATAAAGAGTTGTCAAATCTTGTGCATTGTTTACCATACCGTTTTGCATTGCTACATTTATTACTACGCTACCCAATATTATCATTATTATTACTGTAATTATTAGAGCTACTAATGTTATTCCTCGTGCATCTTTTATTTTTTTCTTCATCTGTTTCTCCTCGTTTCTTTAGTTTATTTTAACATACAACATTTTTTATTTCAAGTACTATTTTTTCACAAAAAACCATTTACAAAAATAATAAAATATGTAATAATATATTTGTTAAGGAGAGAAATTCTATGAAAGAAAATAAATTAATAAAAAGATTATATATTATAGTCATAAGTATTATAGTTATAATACTTATTGCAACAGTTGTTATTGCTAACATTATACTAAATTCAGCAATTCCACGCAGTGTTGTAAACGTCCCTACCACATATGAGCAAACGCAAGAAGTATCCGCTTTGCTACAAGAATATCCATATACAGATGCCTACATAACTTCCGATGATGGATTAAAACTTTATGGAAGGGTATATAATAATACCAAAGCAAACACACATAATTGGGTAATTACAATACATGGCTATACTAAAGATAGTGATTATATTGCAGATATATCTGAAACATTCGTAGATAATGGATTTAATGTTTTAGCACCAGATTTACGTGCTCATGGTAAAAGTGAAGGTAATTATGCTGGCATGGGTTGGCTTGATAGAAAAGATATCTTAGGTTGGATAAATTATATAAACAGCCAAGATTCTCAAGCTAAAATTATATTATGGGGTATATCTATGGGTGGTGCAACAGTTATGATGACTTCAGGCGAAGATAGTTTACCATCTAATGTAGTATGTGGCATAGAAGATTGTGGATATACTTCTGTTTGGGATGAGTTTTCATACCAAATGTCACAGCAATATGGATACTTGCCACAGTTTCCTATATTTAACACTGCAAGCCTACTGTCTAAAATACGTGCAGGCTATAGCTTTTCGGAGGCAAGTTCTGTTAAGCAATTAGCAAATTGCAAAATACCTATGTTGTTTATTCAAGGTGACCAAGATACATATGTTCCATTTTATATGCTACAACAAAATTATGATGCGGACCCACGTAATGATAAGAAAATACTTGTAGTCCCAGGAGCTACACATGCAGAATCATATACAACAAATCCTGTTTTATACTGGAGCACAGTGTTTACGTTTATTAGTAAATATATTTAACTCCCATAATATGCACTAACCAAAATCTCCTTTATCTCACTTATTAATGGAAAACGTGGATTTGCTGTAGTGCATTGGTCTTCAAACGCTCTTTCTGCAAGCATATCTAATTTATCCATAAATTCGCCTTCTGAAATGCCACATTCTTGTAATGATTTTGGCATTTCTAATTCTGTTAGTATTTCTTTTACTTTTTCTATTAACGAATTAACTCCTTCTTCATCGCCCAAAGCCTTCCATCCCATTTTTCTTGAAATATTGGCATACTTTTCGTCCGCTATAAAAAACTCATATTTTGGAAAAGATACAAATTTTGTTGGCTTTGTTGCATTATACCTTATTACATATGGCAATAATATTGCATTTGCTCTGCCATGAGGTATCCCAAATTCTCCTCCTAATTTATGTGCTATAGAATGGTTTAATCCTAAAAATGCATTTGTAAAAGCCATACCTGCTATTGTGCTTGCATTGTGCATTTTCTCTCTTGCTAATTTATTTGTTCCATCCCTATACGCCACTGGCAAATACTTAAACACCAGCTCTATAGCCTTTTCCGCTAATCCATCTGTATAATCAGATGCCATGTTAGAAACATATGCCTCAATAGCATGAGTCAACACATCTAGCCCAGTATCTGCTGTAGTCTTCTTTGGTAAAGACATTACTAAATCTGGGTCTACTATTGCAACATTTGGGGTAAGTTCGTAATCTGCCAATGGGTACTTAATATTTTTTTCTTTATCAGTTATTACTGAAAAAGATGTTACTTCTGAACCAGTTCCAGATGTTGTCGGAATTGCCACCAACTTAGCTTTCTTACCAAGCTTGGGAAACTTGTACGTTCTTTTTCTTATATCCATAAACTTTAGTTTCAAGCCTTCAATATCCGCATCTGGCTGTTCATAAAATAGCCACATTCCTTTTGCTGCATCTATTGCACTTCCTCCGCCTAAAGCAATTATCACATCTGGATTGAATATATTTATTGCTTCAAGTCCCCTTTTTATTGTTTCAAAAGATGGATCGGATTCAACATCTGCAAAAACTTCTGAATGTACATACCTTTCTCTTTTTCTTAAATAATATAAAATTTTATCTATATATCCTAATTTTACCATTGATTCGTCTGTTACTATAAATGCTCTTGATATATCTGGCATTTTCTCCAAATACGAGATTGAGCCAGCTTCAAAATATATTTTTTCTGGAATTTTAAACCACTGCATATTTACCTTCCTTACCGAAACTCTTTTTATATTTATTAGATTTACTGATGAAACATTTGCTGTTGTAGAATTTCCACCAAACGTGCCACATCCTAACGTTAACGATGGCATATTTGTATTGTATATATCCCCAATTGCCCCATGTGTTGAAGGTGAATTTACTATTATTCTTCCTGCTTTAACCTTTTCTGCAAACTTATTTATAGTTTCTTTATTCTCGGAATGTATAACTGCTGAATGTCCAAGTCCTCCAAATTCTATTAATCTTTCTGCCTTTTCAATTCCATCTTGTGTATTTTCTGCTATATAATAGCCTAAAACTGGGCTTAGCTTTTCCTTTGAAAATGGATATTCTGGTCCTATTCCAGTTTGAGGTATTACTAAAATTTTTGTATTTTCCGGAACCTCTATACCTGCTCGTCTTGCTATATTATATGCTGAATGCCCAACTATATCTGCATTTACCGCACATGCATTTTCTTCTATTGTAAACATGCTATTTAAAAGTTTTTGCGTTTCATCTTCGTTGAAAAAATAACAACCTGCTTCTTTCATCAACTCTTCAAAATCATATTTTATTTCTTTATCTATAATCACTGCCTGTTCTGATGCACAAATCATTCCATTATCAAAAGCCTTAGAAAGAACTAAATCCGTCACCGCCGTCCTAAGTTTAGCTGTTTTATCTATATAGCATGGCACATTCCCTGGTCCCACACCTAATGCTGGCTTTCCGCATGAATATGCCGCCTTTACCATACCAGTTCCACCTGTTGCAAGAATCAAATTAATTCCTGGGTGATTCATTAAATAATTTGTAGCAAATTTTGAAGGATTCTCTATCCATAAAATGCAATCTTTTGGAGCCCCTGCCTTTATAGCCGCTTCTTTTACCACTTCTGCTGCCCTTATACTACATTTTATTGCATTCGGATGAAATCCAAATATAATAACATTTCTTGTTTTTGCTGAAATAATTGATTTAAACATTGTTGTTGAAGTTGGGTTTGTAACTGGTGTTACACCTGCAATTATACCAACTGGCTCCGCTATTTCTTCGTATCCTTCCTCTTCATTTTCGCTAACCACTCCAACAGTTTTATGATATTTTATACTATGATAAACATATTCCGTTGAAAACATATTTTTTATCGCCTTGTCTTCTACAACACCTCTACCAGTTTCTTCTACTGCCAGCTTCGCCAATTCCATGTGATACTCTAATCCTGCCATTGCCATTTTTTTAGCAATTTCGTTTACTTGCTCATTATCTAATTTTAAGTATTCTTCAGAAGCTTTCTTTGCTCTTTCAATCAACTCATCTATGCTTCGTTTTACAACTTCTTCATCTTCTTGCCCCATAAGTCTCTCCCTTCGCATCATGTCATACTAACATGCTTTCTCTTTCGGTTATTCTATCCAATATGTTGTGCAATTATTATATATCTACATTATAATTTTTTCAACTGCTTTTCTATATGAATTTTTTTCGATGTAAGAATTTTTTCTTTGTAGGGGCGACTATCAGTCGTCCGCTCTTCGAAGAATTTGCTTGTTTTTTTATTTTTTATAGGAATTTCTCTGTAGCACAGACGAGCAATG
>WRFS01000047.1 GCA_009778695.1 Oscillospiraceae bacterium | reverse complement strand
TTCTCATTAAAAATCAACTACCTATTGATTAAAAAAATGTCCAAATTTCAATGAATCTGGACATTATCTTTACAATTTTTCGTGCAAGGTTGAAACTGGAATTTAACTTTTCACTTCACCTTTTTTTTGTATTAATCATGGTGATTTGAATATCACAATTAATCATTAATTGCAACTCGTCACCTTTTAGATAATTTGACTTTTTGTGTAAAAGAGAGTAAAATGAAATTAGGTCAATTGTAGTTTAAGATTAAATTCTCGATTGAGAAAAATCAACAAAAGGGTGAAACTATGAGAAGCGAAATGCAGATTTGGGTGAAAGTTTTGAGTAGTTTAGTCGGGAAGCTAGCAAATTATGTTTGGTTTACTCTTCTGGGTGTTTTCACCGGATTAGCACTTTTGGGAATTTTTTATGTAGTAGCTTACTTCTTAAGATTCTTCATTAGTAGAGATACTATTGTGAGCGTTTTCTCTTTATTTGGGGTTATCCCAAGCCCAAATGCAAACGACATCGGCTTGTATGTTTTTGTGGTATTCTGCATTACCTTTTTCATAATGTTCATCGTTTGCATAATTGCAAAAATAAGAGAGACTTACAGAGAAGAAAAGTCCCACGAATGACTTGTGGAATTCTCCCACTCTTACTTAGTAGATACATTTTTTTTGTTTCTACTAAGTTTTTTTATTATCATTAATTCGTACATGTATCACCTTTTAAAAACAATTTGCATAATATTTTATAGGTGATAAAATAATGAGTGCTTTAGAACTTACTACTTTTATAACATTTTTAGCAAATTGGATTGCTTGTAACATAGATGATGATGATGTCTTAGCATTAATAGGTGCTGAGCTTACTCAGTTAGGAGATACTGTAACTACTATATCTGCACAAAGACAATTGTGTGAGAAATTAAATAATAAACAAGACGATACCCCAACTACAGATTCTGTATAAGGATAACGTCTTACAAAACATATAACACGGTTTAGCCTAAAACTTCCGCCTCCTAGTATAGTATAGCTTTTTAAAAAGGCTCCTCCAAGCCTCCGAAGACTCCATGGGCCTCAAAGGGCTGTCGTTCACCTTTTTAAAAAGCTATACTATACTAGGAGGCTACTTTGCTAAAAACTGTTAACTATCTTATACCCCGATCTATTTTTGCTTATATAACCTAAACATATCCTTAATACTCATCTTGCTTCCATAATGCAATACTGCTCCTGAATATATCCTTATCGAAATATTAATAACAAGCACTATTGTTGCAAGCAAAATTACAATAGATGCAACTATTTGCCAAACTGGTACACTTGCCATTGCCATTCTAAAAGGCATATTAAACGGTGCCGAAAATGGAATTAACGATGCGACTGTCCCTGCCCCACTTGCGGGTGAAAAAATCATTGTGAAATATCCAAAGTAAAATCCAAATACTCCAAGGAATGAAACTGGCATATTTGCACTTTGAACATCTTCTGGCTTTCCAACTGTTGAGCCTACCATTGCATATAAAAATGCAAACAGTGTATAGCCCAGTATAAAATATACAAATGCCATAACAATTACTATTGGCTTAATTTGTGAAAAATCAAGAATACTTATTGTTGATTGACCTGCCACAAATGCTTGGTATCCCAGAATAGCAACTATTGTTACTATAATTAATTGTATTAACCCTACCAGTCCTACGGCAATTGTTTTTCCCAATATAATATATCGCGGTTTCGTTGATGTAATAAGGGTTTCCATAACTTTTGATGTTTTTTCTTGCGTAATACTTGCAGAAACTTGAAACGCAAAGAAATATATAGCAAAAAACAACAAAATTGATAATACTATTATTGGAATTGAAATCTGTGGTGCCGCTTCTCCATTAGTAGTTTTAACATTATATGTAATATTTGCAGTTAACTTACTTAATTGATCTGGACTTAAATTTAATTTTGATATTTCTAGTCCATGATAAACTTGAGAAAGTACCGTTTGAAATGTAGAAACATCTGGGCTATTTCCATTTGATGAAATTATATAATCAAAGCTTACTTTTGAGTCTGTATTAGAAAAAACTATTGCACTAACATAGTCTTTATTATTTATTTTTGCATTAATGTCATCTTCTGACATTGAATTATTCACCACTGTAAAATTATATCCCAGATTCATGCTATTTAATGCACTTAAGCTCCCTTCGAAAATATTTGTGCTATCAACTATTAAAATATCTGTATTACTTTTTGATTGTGCATTTGATACTATTTTAGGTATATTAAGCATAACTAGCACTAGCAAGCACATTATAACTGTTACAACTACAAATGATTTTTTACGCATACGTTCCTTCATTGTATATGATAATATGGTTTTAAACTCTCGCATGATCTTCACCTACCTTTTCCACAAAAACATCGTATAGTGTTGGCCTTACTAGCTCAAATTTATCTACTTGTATTCCTTTGTTTGAAATTGCTTTTAATACTTCTTGAGATTGGTTTAAATTGTCAATTCCTACTATATATGTACCATCTTCTTTACTTAGTATTGGTAAACTGAAACCTTTTATAATATCGTCAATATCTTTAGAAGCTTCTATACATATTTTCTTTATTTCGTAACTATCTTTTATTTCTTTTAAATTACCTTTTAATATCGTTTTTCCTCTATCAATAATTATTATATCCTTACAGAACTCCTCAATAGTAGGCATTTGATGAGCAGACATTATTATATATTTACCTTCTGCAATTAGCTCATTTATGACACTTTTGAATATATCTGTATTTATTGGATCCATGCCACTAAATGGTTCATCTAATATCATTAACTCTGGATCATGCATAACACAAGTAAGAAACTGCACTTTTTGCTGATTTCCTTTTGAAAGTTTTTCTGCTGGCATATCTAGATATTCTTCTATTTTCATTTTTTTCGCCCATTTTATTAAAGATTCTTTTGCCTTGCTTAAAGGCATTCCTTTTAATTGTGCAAAATAAATAAGTTGCTCACTAACTTTTGCTTTTGGATAAATTCCTCTTTCTTCTGGTAAGTATCCAAAATTTACATTTTCTCTTGTTACATTTTTTCCATTCCACGAAACACTTCCAGAGTCTTTTTCTAAAATTCCTAAAATAATTCTTATTGTAGTAGTTTTTCCTGCTCCATTGGTTCCCAATAGTCCAAACACTCCAGATGTATCCATGTTGAAAGAAATATTATCTAAAACTTTCTTTCCGTCATAGCTTTTACATACGTTTTCTATATTGATTCCCATCGTCGTTCCTCCTTCTCATGTGATTAATATATCACAATGTCGTGTGCAAATCAATACAAATTTTTTACAAGAACGTTAGTATGTTACTAGTTAATGGTTTTTAGCAAAGTAGCTTCCTTAAGTATAGTATAGCTTTTAAAAAGGTGAACGACAGCCCTTTGAGGCATACGGATTACCCCTTGACTTGGAGGAGCCTTTTTAAAAGCTATACTATACTTAAGGAAGCGGAAGCTTTAGGCTAAACCATTAATTAGTAACATTAGTATATTCTTTTTGACCAAAAAACAAAAGAGGTAACCGAAATTACCTCTCTTGCTCTTTGGTCAAAAACTTTATGGCTTAGCGAGACTTTTCTCGTACTCAACCAATTCAGTTGTTAATATACGAGATTTTCCTTTAATTCCCATTGCTCTCGCTTTAAGCAGTGGAATTTCGGCATATTTGCCGTTTTTTATGTCTTCCTTTAAACTCCCCCCGCTCGCAAAAGCAATTTTCTCCTTTGCATCGGCTATAAATTGCCTTTCCCAAATAACCATACTGGTTACCTCACTTTGCCCGTATACAAATATTGCGAGCTTCATTTCCCGCTTGTGCTGCTTTAGATTCATCTCGACACTGTCGAGAACATCCATCTTTGCAACAAGCTTAAGGTTTTCTTCATGGATTTCAGTACTCCCATTAGGATGACCTTTAGGATAGTTCACAATCGATGGGCCTATATACTTGCAAATATCGATGCCAGATGCTTTACCCATCTCGTACAGCCTTTCATTAAGATTGCACGGCGGTGCTGTAAATCCTCCATCAGGTGTTTCATCGGCAACAACCGTCTCTGTGTCTACCATTTTCGCTGCATAAACATTGGGGACATAAAGTCCAACCAGCACAAAACAAACGAACCAAAGGACGAATACAAGTTGCTTTTTCATGTTCTGCTCCTGTTTTGATTTTGACCAACTTGGTCGTTTCACACTGTAAAACAACACAATAATAAAGCTTACCGCTTCACAAATTAATTATACTCCTTTTTTTACAAGCAGTCAAGATTAACATAATTTGCCATAAAATATTTTTTTTCAAAAAGTATAGACTTTTTTTATTTTCTTGTGGTATGATAATGACATAAGCGTTATTTTAACAAGGAGGTATATAATGAGAAAATCAACAATATTATTTGTAACAATTATTATAATTATGCTTTTATTATCTACAATAGTAATGGCAACATCAGATATAACACAAATTCCAGATATTAGCAATTCAACAAATTTAACAGATTCTACCCCGACAAATGGTTTAATAAATAGTGCAATTACTACCTACGATAATACAACATCCAATGAAGCTAACACATTAAATTCATATGGCACTATAACAGACAACATGTTAAATAATAATTCTGTAGATACAAATACTTCAATAACTGATAATTCATATAACTATGATGCAAATATTTATGATTCTGTACCGTCAGATTTAAATACAACTCCAAATGACAATGCAATCCCAGTAGACGATTTATCTACAAGTGATACATCATCTTCTTCTGGTTTAGATACTGCTAGCATTATTAACATATTTATGATTGTTGTTGGAATTGTGATTATTTTATTAGGATTTGCAATTTTAATTCGTTCTAAATAATTTTCCAAAATTTTCCTAAAAATCTATTTTTTAAAATCCTAAAAATGAATATTTTTAGGATTTTAAATCATACTAACATTAAGTCTTGTATAAAAATAGGACTTTATTTTTTAAACAAGAAAGGAAAATAAATATGACTAAGAAATTATTATTAATAGCTCTTACAGTCTTTGCTATTCTATTTTCTAGTTCATATATATATGCTACCAATTTAGGTAATACTGTAAATGGGTCTATAAATAAAACCACTGGAACAGTACAAAATACAGCTGGTGCTATAAAAAATGGTATAAATGCTACAAAAAACACAATAAACAATGCAGGTAATAACCTTACAAATAATGGAAATAACACTATAACTCCATTAAACGGTTCAATAAACAATGGTGGAACTGGCACAATGAATAAAGGTACTATTACAACACCTGCTACACCAGCAATTACAACAACACCGACACCAGCACGTACTACTACTGGTACTACTCCATATACAGCAACAAGAACTGCTACTGCAGCTCCAGCTACTTGGATGGGATTAAATGGCATGGCGTGGACTTGGATTATTATAGGTTTTTCTGCTGTTGTTATATGTTCAATGGTTTGGTATTATGGTAGCCAATATGAACCAAAAAATAATGAAGACTAAATCTTAAAATAATTTAAAAATTGAAAAAATGATTAAGCATTATTGCTTTTCAGATTGACAAAGCACCAACTCCAGCAAATCATGTGAGTTGGTGCTTTTGTTTTTTTATAAAAATAATCCCCGCACAATAACTGCAGGGATTGTGTCAAACTACTTCTTGTAGTATTCCTTTTGTGCTATATCGTACTTCTCATAGGCTTTGTTTATAGCCGATTGTGCTTGTTCAGCACCTTCACTTACTCTTTGTAGTTTTGTTAACGCTACGGATACAGTCTCTTCTTTTTTAACCTCTCCATTAATTTCGATGCGAGCATCGACTCCTCTTCCAGAAGATTCTGCACATGTATTAAATGCTACCACTAAAGCCTCGCTTTTAGCCCTTATCGGGCTGCTCGCATTTTCTAATGCTTTAATGTACTCCCCCTGTTCTTCTACAAACTTCTGTGTTTTTTGAAGCTGAAAGATAATAACCTCCGACAATGCAAAAAAGGCCAAAGCCATAACAAAAAAAATAATAATAGCCACCACCATGTTCTTGCTTTTCATAGCATTACCTCATTTGAGTTAACTACTTGTTTGACTACTAAAAATACAATCATATAATACTATTATCTCATTTACTGTTGTAATTGTCAAGAGTTGTCAAAGTGCTAAGTTACTAGTTACCCCTTTTCAGCAAAATAGCCTCTGGAGTATAGTATACTCCAGAGGCAGAAATTTTAAATCAAATCATTAACCAGTAACAATGCTAACATTCAAGTTTTCTCCAAACCTTTTTATCTTCTTAGTTGTCGTTTTTTCAAATTCATTTTCACGAATGTGAAGTTTTTTAATATGCTTATAATTTGGTAATTTTTTATTTATTTCTGAAACTAATTTTTCAAGTTCTTTTTTTATTTCCTCTTTAGAAAATTCTGTTTTTCCAAATTTTTCTTCGTAACCTTCAATGCTAGGAAATATCTGAGCATGTATATATGTTTCATCATCATTTTCATAATTTACACCCATTACGAGTACTTCTTCAACTAATGGACTTTCTACAAAATATTCCTCTATTTCTTCTGGATAGATATTTTTACCATTTTTTGTTATTATTACAGTTTTACTTCTACCTGTTATATATAAATATCCTTGTTCATCTACTTTTCCTAAATCTCCTGTATAAAACCATCCATCTTTTAACACTTTCGCTGTTTCTTCTTCATTTTTGTAATAGCCTAACATAACGTTATCGCCTTTTACAATAATCTCGCCAATTCCTTTTTCATCGGGATTAACTATTTTATATTCAACATTTGGTATTGGTAATCCTACAGCATCATCTTTGCTGAAAAAATCAGTGTTTCCTGCAACAAGCGGTGAACATTCTGTTAATCCATATCCTTGTAGCACTTTCATTTTCATATTATTAAAGCTGGCGATAATACTTGTGTTCAAACTTGCAGCTCCCACCATAAATGCTCTCATTTTTCCTCCCAAGGATTTTTTTACGCCTCTACGAACAATTACTCTAAGAATTCTTGGTAATCTATCTATTGAATAGTCCTTCATTTTTATATTAAATTTTTTAGAAACATTTACCACAGTTTTTTTAATTTTTTTATTCATATTTTCTAATAAAAGTGGAACACATAATATTACTGTTGGCTTAAATTCCTTCATATTATCTGTTATATGTTTTAAACCTTCACAAAAAAATATTGTAGCTCCTTTATATATTGGTGTCAAAAATCCTACATTGCATTCATATGTGTGATGAATTGGCAATATGGATAGAATCCTATCTTTTGGTGTTATTTTTACAATACCACATGTAGATAAAATGTTGCTTGTTATATTCTTATGTGATAAACATACTCCTTTGGCATTGCCTGTAGTTCCTGATGTAAACAATAAAACATGAAGTTCATTCGGGTCAATTTTCACATCTTTAAACGATGTGTTTCCATCATTAACCAAACTTCTTCCATCTTTTATTATATTATTGAAATCTATAATCTTTTCTGAACTTTCTTCGGCATCCATTTTAATGTATATCATATTGTCATTATTTATTTCATTTTCATGATTTAACAATCCATTAACAAGGATGCTATCTCCTATAACGGCAGAGCATTGGGCTATATTTAAAAATTTAACATAATCATTATAATGTAACTCTTTGTCTATTGGTACTACAACCCCAATTGTGCTAATTGCTAAGTACGATACTGCCCAATTATAGCTATTTTTACCAATGATTGCTATTTTTTGACCAGCTAAGCCTTTTTCAATTAGTATTGTACCTAATGCTTCTACATCATCTTTAAATTTTTCATATGAAACTTTATATTTTTTGCCTGTTTTGTCTTTTAATAAAAAGGCTGTTTTTTTCTTGAATTTTTCAGCCGATTTATATAACATATCTCGCAAGTCTGAAATTAGTTCATTTGGCCAATACATGCTTTTTAATTTTTCAGCAATAGTACCTTCCATAATATCACAACCTTTCATTTATAATCCGTCCGCCCTTGGGTGCTAGGTTACCAGTTAACGGTCTCGGACGAACGATGTTCGCCCCTACATGATATATTATACTGCTTTTTTTGCGACTTCTACTATTTCTGCAAAAGCAGTTGGATCGCTAACTGCTAGTTCTGCAAGCATTTTTCTATTAATAACTACATTGGATTTTTTTAATCCAGCAATTAATTTACTGTATGTTAAACCATTTTGTCTTGCTCCCGCATTTATTCTTATAATCCATAATTTTTTGAAGTTGCTCTTTTTGTCTTTTCTTCCCACATATGCGTATTTTAAAGATTTCATAACAGCTTGATTAGCCACTCTAAATCTTATGCTTTTTGCTCCATAATAACCTTTTGCTTGTTTAATTATTTTTTTGTGTCTAGCTCTTGTTGTTCTTGCTCCTTTTACTCTAGCCATTTTTATATCCTCCTTTATAAGTATGGGACACTTTTTTAGCAAGAGATATTGCCTCGTAATTAAGAAATACCTCATAACGCTATTATAAGTGTTTATTTTCCCGCTTTTATTTTTAATTTTTAATTACCATATGGTAACATTTTTTTTATTCCTGCTTCGCATGATTTATCTGCATAAGCATTTTCCGCCTTTAGCTGTCTTTTTTGTTTTGTAGATTTATTACTTAATAAATGTCTTCTGTTTGATTTTGTTCTTTTTATTTTTCCTGTTGCTGTATAAGAAAATCTTTTCTTTGCAGCTTTGTTGGTTTTTAATTTTGGCATTTTCATTCTCCTTTTCCATTTATTTTTTGCCTAGCATTATAAACATATTTTTGCCTTCTAATACAGGTTTTTTTTCAACGGTAGAAATATCTGCTAAATCTTCAATAAACTTATTTAACACATTTTCTCCACCTTTTAAGTAATTTAATTCCCTGCCTCTGAATCTAGCTGTAATTTTTACTTTATGTCCTTCTTCTAAAAACTTTCTTGCATTTTTACATTTAAATCCATAGTCATGGTCTTCTATGTTTGGTGTAATTCTTATTTCTTTTATTTCAAATATTTTTTGATTTTTTCTAGCTTCTTTTTCTTTCTTTTGTTGTTCAAACTTATATTTCCCATAATTCATAATTTTACACACTGGTGGATTACTATTTGGTGATACTAACACTAAGTCTAAATCATTTTGTGAAGCTAATTCTATAGCTTCTCTTATGTTTTTAACACCCAATTTTTCTCCATTTTCATTAATTACTTGTACTTGCATTGCTCTTATTTGCTCGTTTATAAGTAATTCTTGTTTTATATAAATCACCCCCGTTTAGAAGTTAGAAGTTAGAGATTAGAGGTTAGAAAACCTTAACTTAAACTTCGTTAAACTCCATAAAAATTAAAAAAATAGACTTTTTGAAAAAGCCTACCCACTACTTTAGAAATTACCATAAATTATAAAATCTAAACCAATGTCTAACTTTCTAGACAAGGTGAGAAGTGGATTACTTCTTCTTTAACTTTATAAAGTTTACACTATTTTTTTAAATTTGTCAATACTTTTATAAAAAGAATTTTTTTCGATGTAAGAATTTTTTCTTTGTAGGGGCGACTATCAGTCGTCCGCTCTTCGAAGAATTTGCTTGTTTTTTTATTTTTTATAGGAATTTCTCTGTAGCACAGACGAGCAATG
>WRFS01000046.1 GCA_009778695.1 Oscillospiraceae bacterium | reverse complement strand
TCTTATAAAGCAATATATAATTGACAATGTTATTAATTGGGAACAAGATCGATATTATATATAATCGGACGAGCAATGCTCGCCCCTACAGTTCTGTTATTTTATGAAATATTACAATTTTGTCATAATTGATGAAATGACCCTGAAAAAATATTAATCAATATTGAAAACATTAGTAAAATTTGATAAAATACTTAGGGTGAGAAGATATGTATTTAAAAAAATTAATGATAGGTAATGTGGAGTTAGAAAACAACATAATTATAGCACCAATGGCAGGAATAACGGATAAAGCATTTAGAATGATAATTAAAGAATTTAATCCAGGGCTCGTTGTTACAGAGATGATTAGTGCAAAAGGTTTGTATTATGATGATGAAAAGACAAAAGGGTTGTTTAACTTAGAAGATGAGAAAAGGCCAATTTCTGTGCAGATTTTCGGAAGTGAGCCAGAATCAATAAGAGTGGCAGTTGAACATTTAAACTCAGTTGCAGATATTATTGATATAAACATGGGATGTCCTGTTCCTAAAATTGTGAAGAATGGAGACGGTAGCAAGCTTTTATTAAATTTGTCGTTGGCTAAGGAAGTAATAGAAGCGGCTGTGAGTGTGGCTAAAGTTCCTGTTTCAGTTAAATTTAGAAAAGGATGGGATAATTCCAATGTAGTTGCTTGCGATTTGGCAAAGATTGCAGAAAAAGCAGGAGTAAAAATGCTTACAATTCACGGAAGAACAAGGAGTCAATTTTATTCAGGCAATGTGGATTTAGATATTATTAAACAAGTAAAGGAAAGCGTAAAAATTCCAGTAATTGGAAATGGGGATATAAAAACAAAGGAAGATGCTTTAAAAATGTTTGAATATACTGGTGTTGATGGAATAATGATAGGTAGGGCCAGCTTAGGGAATCCATGGATTATTTCTGATATTATTAATTATTTACAAGACCAAGGTAATTATGTGTCAAGGGAGATTTCAAAAGAAGAAAAAGTTTCAATGATAATGAAACACTTGGATTTGATGATAAAGTATAAAGGGGAAAATAGAGCAGTAAAGGAAATACGAAAACATATTTGTTACTATGTGAAGAATATGGATAATTCAGCTAGAATAAGGGAGAAAATTAATATGGCAAACAGTAAGATGGAGTTGGTGAAAATTTTATCACAATAAGTAGCAAAAGCAAAAAGAGCGTCAATTTCGACGCTCTTTTTGTTAATAGATGAATCTACCTTAGACGAATCGTCCCTTGTCGATGATACTTTGAAGAGTTTGGCGGGATAATGAAGACCTCATCTCCCCCGCCTGAGTTTGTATTTTTTTGTTGCAAAGTGGACAGTACGATATTATTAAATACGTTCGTCCATTGTCAGGGGCTTCAAGCGAAATAGTATATGTTTGGTCAGTAGTTACAGTAAAACTACGGTCATACCGGTCACAGTGAAATTTGAGAAGCAATTTCTCATCTTCTTGCACCGTATCTATAAATTCGTGATAGTGTTGAATACCGTCATCATCGAAAAGTGTCATAGAATCCTCCATTGAATTAAAATAATATAGCACAACGCCATTTTTCATATTATACTATACTTTATGTAAAATTGCAATTTTTTCAAAAAATTAATTATAATTTTCATCTTTTTTGTTAATAATATATTTAATGAAAATATATCTAAACATAAAACAAGGTAAACAAACAAAGTTAATTTACATATTATATTATAGAGAGCTAGTATGTTTAAGATATATCAAAATATGTGAGAATATTAGGAGTGAGAATTGTATGATTATAAAAAGAGGAGATATGTTCTATGCAGACTTAAGCCCTGTAATTGGCTCTGAACAAGGCGGTATAAGACCCGTTTTGATAATACAAAATGATACAGGAAATAAGTACAGTCCAACAGTAATAGCAGCAGCGATTACTTCTCAAACGGGAAAAACGAAATTACCAACACATATAGAAATTGGAGAAGATAGTGCTGGATTAAAAGCAAAATCTGTAGTGCTAGCTGAGCAAGTTAGAACAATAGACAAAAGTAGATTAAAAGAAAGAATAGGGCATATAGGAGATGAAACAGTAATGGAGCAAATAAATAATGCTTTAGGCATTAGCTTTGGACTGGAATAGGTAAAGATGTCACAATAAATTGGTGACATCTTTATAATTTGAATAAAGCTACTTCAATAGTCCGCTTGTGGTGGTTAGTATCTATTTTTAAAAGGCTCCTCCAAGTCAAGGGGTAATCCGTATGCCTCAAAGGGCTGTCGTTCGCCTTTTAAAAATAGATACTAACCACCACAAGCTACTTTGCATACTCATATTTTATTTTATATTTTTAAACTCTTAACCCTTTAACAATATTAATTTCTGTGTATAAATCATTAATTTTATTGGTTCTTATATTGAATGTATTTTGATAATCTGCTAATATGTTTTGGTAGTTTGTAAAATCTTCTCCTTGACTAAATAGTTCATTACATCCTGACACATAATAACTTTTGTCAGATTCTTTATTAGCATTAAGTGCTTTATTATGAAAATCATAAATGGTTTGTAAACGGTTAATCTCACTTTTAAGGAAATTAAGATATTCTTTTACTGAGTTAATTTCTACTTCGATATCGAATATAACAATTTCTAATAGTTTTTTTACAATTCTTTTATTTATTTTTCCATAAGTTTTGCGAATTTTAATCATTTTTCTATCTAGATTTTCATTGGGGCTTGGTGAAACAGGATTGGAATTTTCTATGATAATTTTTAAAGTGTCGGAAATGCCGACATGGGATTTATATTGACGTTTGTTAACAATTGCATCATATTCATCTGCAACTCGTATAATCTGCCCCTCTAGAGGGATATCGTCAATGGTTACTCCGTGAGGGTAGCCAGTTCCGTTTAAGGCTTCATGATGGTATAATGGACCGTTGGCATATGGTGTAAGCTGTGAATCAGCCATACACATGTTGTAGCCCTTTATTGCGTGGGTTTTCATGATTTCATATTCCTCGGCAGTAAGCTTATCATTTTTTTGTAAAATTGCTGGAGGAATAAACATTTTGCCTATATCATGTAAGTATGCACAGATTATGGCGTAAACTGTAAAATTAGGGTTTAATCCTAAATGTTCACAAAGTCTACTAGTTAAAGAAGCGACGTTTTCGCAATGTTTTCTTGTGAAAACATCAAGGGAATCAAGTCTGCCTAGTTGATAACGCATGGTTTCATTTAAATTATATGATTTTAAACTAGTTTTACTGTAAAAATCGAATTCTTCATTCATAATAAATATGCTCCATTCTTCTATAATCGGATTATACAATAAATTTAATTAAAAGTCTAGCAATAAATTTGGTTATTATTTAAAACAAGAAGAAAAGTTACTATTTAACAGAAATATCAATTGAACATTAAAGTAAAAGATGATATAATTATACAAATGAAGTTAGATGTTGTATTCACGGGTGAAACAGAAGAAATCGTTGTGAATTGGATAAAAAGTGGTATGTGCAGATTTTGCATATATCAGTCAATATAGAAGAGGAGAAATTGTATGTCTGATTTAAATGCTGAAGAATATAAAACATTTGAAAGTATTAAACAAATACGAGAAGATGGAACTGAATTTTGGAGTGCAAGAAAACTACAAGTTGTTTTGCAATATAAAAAATGGGAACATTTTTCAAAAGTAATAGATAAAGCAAAACTTGCATGTAAAAATAGTGGTTTTAACATAGATGACGATTTTCCCGACGTCAGGAAAATCGTTGAAGCTGGGGCAACACAGAAGGAAATAGTAGATTTTGAACTTTCAAGATATGCATGTTATTTAATTGTTCAAAATGGTAATCCAAGAAAAGAAATTATAGCACTTGGACAAACTTATTTTGCAATTCAAACTAGAAGGCAAGAAGTTGCAGACTATTTTAATCAATTAGATGAAGATAATAAAAGGCTTGTAATTCGTGGAGATATTAAACAATGGAATCAAATGCTTGTTGAAGTTGCACATAATAGTGGAGTAATAACGAATGAGGAATATGCTACTTTTCAGAATGCAGGATATATGGGATTGTATGGGGGTTTAACAGTTGAAGATATACACAAAAGGAAAAACTTAAAAGAAAAAGAAAAAATAAATACAGCAGAAAAAGCAACTGAAACTCATCACAATGTGGGGAAAATTGTAAGGAAAGCTATGAAAGAAGCAGGAGGAACAATGCCAGAAGATATGCCAACTCCTGAAAAAAGTGTAAGTGAAATAGAGAAAGAGCAATTAAAAAATTTAAAAAAGAATGCCAAAAAATTGATGTTAGATGAATAAATTTGTCTTCCGGTTGTTCTCTCCTAAAAGTTTTGCTTCGCAAATACTTTTGAGGTCCATGGGCCTCAAAGGGTTGTCGTTCATCTTTTTAAAAGACATACTATACTACGGAGGCTATTTTTTTGAAAATTTTGCTAATAAATATTGATATTAATATCGTGTTATGTTACTATATACTTTAAGGTGGTAGGAATGGAAACGAATGAAGAATTTGGTAAGTATAAAAGTAAAATTATGGAAGAATACATGGCTCCATTTGAAATGAATAGTATTTCAGAGGGAATAAAAATTGATTTAGATGGGAAATTATTAAATGCAATTAATGTAAGAAATTTAAGTTTAGAAGAATCTATTGGAATATCACAAGACATATATAATATTGCAAAAACCTATGGAATAGAAGAGTTTTCTTTAAAAAATATTCATATTTCATCAAACCAAGAACTGCCTGAAATGCTTAAAGAAGTTGGAAAAAATACAAAAAAAATAAAGATTGAAAATTGTGAAATTGGGAATTTAGAGCATTTAATGCAAGGAATTAGTGGGAAAGAGACAAAAGAGAATATATTTTTGCGTGCAAAGTTAGGTATAACAAAATTTGAATATAACAAGCCTGAAAACAAAATGAGAATAGCTGCAGATAGAACAAGTTTAATAAAAGATTTTTATGAATATATAGAGCCAGAAAATGTAGATATTTTACTTAGAAAAGAAGAAGATAAAATTAAATTAGCCCAAAACATAAATGAAATTAGAGAAATAAAAGCAAAGAAGATAAGGGTAAAAGATGATACCTATAAAAAAGAAATAACTGGAATTGACAAATATGAGCAATATGTTAATGGTGGCATAGTGTTATTGCATAGTAAGATTTTAAAAGAATCTCTTGGGATTGATAGATTGCCAACCAAACAGCGTGTTTCAAGTGGGTTTCATCTAAACATTGATGGGCAAAAACTTGTGGAAAATGAAAGATACAAATTGGAAGGTAATGAATTTAGAGCATTTATACATGACCTAAAAGAATTGGCTCATTATTCTAACATTGTTAGAATTTCTTTTAAAAATGTTGAATTGCCTAATGATGAGAGGTTCAAAGATGTGGCTTTAAAGATTTTTGAACAAGTGCATTGGATTATTGTTGAAGATTCTAAAATTCCAGAGCTTGCCACACTTATAGTTCGTATATCAGATAAGCAGGAATTGGAAAAATTAGTTATAAGGAATAGCGAAGTTAAATTGGAAGATTTAGGCAACATACAAGAGTTTAGCAATTTGTCTTATATAAGCGTTGGGGACGGGGCTGAACAACTAATGAGTATAGGTAAACAAGATGAGTGGCTAGTGGATGGCGAAAATAATAAGAATATTTGGCATATTGTGAAGAAGCTTTTTAGAAATTTAATAAGGAAAAGTAAATTTTTTAGTGAAAACAAAATATGAAAATATCATTTGCAATTGTAAATAAAAAATATTATAATAAACATACTAATAAAAAATGGAGGTAACGAAAGATGAAAATTAAAATAAGGATGAAGGTTATAGTAGCGTTGGTTGTGTTGATGTCTGTATTGTTAGTGTTTGCCCCAGCAGTATCTGTATTTGCGGCGACACAAAATATAACAGCAATAAGTTCATCAGAGGCTATAACAACAACAAAATATGAAATTAGAGATGGTATAATAATAAGAATAACTGCAGGCACCATATTGTCACAGTTTTTGGCAAATATTACGAATAATATAAATTCACCTGCGATAGTGTATAGTGGAAATACCAAGGTGGCAGATAGCAAAAGGATGGCAACAGGAATGGTATTAAAGGTAGGGAAGGATTTTTCATATAAAATAGCAGTACAAGGGGATGCAAGTGGAGATGGAGTATTAACTGCGATGGATTTATCTAAATTTTATCTAAATTATACAAGTGTAAAGGCACTAAAATCACCATATTTAGAAGCGGTAGATATGAATTATGATGGACAAATAACGTCATTAGATTTAAATCAACTCAAACTGTTGATAGTAGGACTGGATGTTTCAGAATAGCATGCTTTGAAAATTAGTATTTTCAAAATATTCAGAAATTCCCCCGAGAAATATTACAAAAGTATTGTTTTTTTAAAGAAAATAGCATATAATATTAGTAGGAAAATAAGATTTTCCTACTAATATTAATTTAAGGAGAGTGAATAAATAATGATATCAGAATTAAGACAAAAATCTCAAATTACAATACCAAAAAATATTATTTCTAAACTAGGTTTAAATGAGGGCGACAAATTAGAAATTAGTGAAAAAGATGGTATTATTTGTATTATGCCTGTAGTTGTATATCCAAAAAAGTATTTAGAAAAACTTCAAATCGAAATAACCGAAGCAAAAGAAAAAATCTCCAAAAAAAATCAACCAATTTTTAAAAATATAGATGATCTCATTAAAAAATTGGAGGAAAATTAATGGTGTATGAGTTTACTTTTACCAGTCGTTTTGAAAAAAATTATAAAAAATTATCTCAAACAGAAAAGAAACAAGTTATAAAAAAACTGAAGATACTCGCTGAAAATCCTTTGCATCCCTCACTTCGTACTAAGCGAATTCAAGGAACAGAAAGACTTTATGAGTGTAGTATAAACATGGATATAAGAATTATTTGGCACTATGAAGGTAATACTATAATCATTTTACTTGATGTTGGGCATCATGATATTTTAAGAAAATTTTAATATTTTTTAACCTTTATATATGCTTTGAAAATTTATGGAAATGCTTATAAAAACAGCGAATGCTTGTTGAAAACAAGTTTCGCTGTTTTTTAAGTTTGAGTTTATTCTAATTTATTAATAGGTGTTATGACCAATTTGCACAAAACTTGAACTATCTTTTGTTACTTTGCCTACTGATGATGAACCATTATAATTTAATTGTTGTGTGCTTGTAGTAGTCGTTGTACCAGGTATAGGTCTAGTAACTACGACTCTACCAGTAGAGATGGCTGTTCCTGTTCCTGCCCCTATTGATATCTGTTCTTGGTCACTTGATGGATTACCAATTTGAACTAGTTGATTACTAGCAGTTTTAACTATTTGATAATCTGATTGACCTGATATAGGCGTAGTTCCATCTGTACCTAAATTGCCACTCTTAATCAATGTTCCATTAGAATCTGTTTCTCTATAATATCCATAATCATTAGCCTCAAGCCTGTTGCCATTTACTAAATTTGTCCATGTATAGTTGCCAGAGTCATTTGTACCAGTAGACTGCCATAGACCCTTGTCTGATGTTGTTTCAATTACTCCCGGCTCTATAGTTACTGTTCCAGTTCCTGAAGGCACTAATGTATTGCTTTCCCCAGTTTTCATATCTGTAGAGGTTGCTCCAACAGTTGTCCATACATCCCCAGTAATTGGATTCCTTCCAATGTTTCCAACAGTGACTGTTGTGTTTCCTCCATCGTAACTTGTAGTAAGTGAATTGTCTGATGTTATATCGAATTCTGGACCAAGTGCAGTTGTGAAAATTGATCCATTAAGTGTACCAAATTTAGGATTAATATCGCTTGGGCTTATATTTGTATCGATGAATAAGCTTGAAACATCCTGACCTAGCGAATAATCAATACCTAGCATATTTTGAGCTGCAAATTGATTATATTGCAATGAATCTAGATTGCTTCCATCTGGGAACAGCATGCTAGCAATTCCATTAGAACTTGTATAAGGTATTACTCCGTCTGCAAGCAATGTGCTTCCACTATTTGGGTCTACATATCCTAAGGAAGCTTTGGTGAAATCCCAAAGTCCTTGGGTTATACTTATACCACGGTTTATATATGTTTGAGCAAAGTTTGCAGCTATTTGAGTTCCTTTATCAATTAAATCTTGTGCAGTGACGCTTGAACTTGGAGTAGTGCTTGTAGGCGTTGTCGTAATTTGATAAGTTGAACCTTTTCCGTCTCCACCAGTTATGTACTGGAATTTATCTCCTATATTTGCAACTAATGTACTTTGATCTGCACTTGCAATAAGTGATCCAGCGTATGTAGCATAGTCTGTTCCAATAGTTTGGTTAAGAATAAATCCAGAGAATGGATCTACTATACCTAATACATTACTGCCTGGAGTAATATATAAGTTTCCATCTTGTCCGCCCCAATATGAATCTCCGTTACTTTCCCATCCGTTTATATTGTTTTCAGGTGGAAGGCTTGTATAATCTGATACCTCTGCAATATTTGAACTAATTCCTTCCATGTCTATTTGATTTTTAAGATTAGCTATGTCACTATCAAATTTTTGTAGTACATCGTCACCAATCTTAGGTATTGATGGATCAGTTGGGTCTCCAACTTGAAAGCCATAACTTCCATCAGTTTCTTGTACGATATTTACTTTATAACCTGCCAAAGCTTGACTATTCGTTTGAATTTGATTATACGTACTTGAAGGCATGTTTACCGAAATTCCACCATCATAGTATCTTGTTGTTGTTCCTGTTGAAATATTTCCTTCATCGTAATAGCCTTTATTATTAACTAAGTCTAAGAAATCTGCTTGTCCAGATGAATATTTAGCATAATCGTCTGGGGACATTGTTACCGAAGATCCACTAGTACAATTTATTGTTACACTTGTTACAATTCCATTTGAATCTTTATTTTGTACTACTCCAGACTCTTTGCCCTTCGGATCCATTTGTGAATTGGTATCATACAAGGATACAAGGACATCAACTGCTTTTGGTATCAAATATCCTGCTGCCATTCCAGCTAATCCACCAATAATCTTGCTAGCTTCAGCAGCACCAATTGTAATAGCTGCTCCTACAACCAATCTACCCAAATCGCTATGCAGGAATCCAGAGAAACCTCCATCAAAATTTGTAAAATTGCTACCAGGTTTTGCAGTTCCAAGTATTGAAATTGCAGTTCCAACTAGCATTCCAACATTTCCTCCTATTGCGTTACCCGCAACAATTGCTACAGTTGTAAGAAGAGATTGATATACTATTTGCCCTGCCACATTTACCGCAGCACCAGTTAGTCCTGTAATTGCACCAATTCCATTTGTAATTGCAGTTTGAATAAAATTACCTGTATTCGAGATTACTGTACCGCAAGCCCGCACCGTAAGGTTACAACTATTCCAACTACTGCTCCAAGTATTTGACCTAATTCTCCACCTATTGCGTTGGATACAAGTTGACTTGCTAGCATTGCCGCTGCTGTTATTACTGATGCTGCTATTGCTGCCCCTATAACTCCTCCTCCAAATGCTGCCGCTAGTGTTGCATATAATCCCGCTCCTGCAGGTGGACAAAAGTATGAAACTACTGCTGCAACCACTACTCCTACTCCAAATAGAATCTCTCCCAACCAGCTACTGCTTTGATCTTTATAAGGACAAATCGTTTCACCTGCATCATGTGGGCTATTACCTATTACTAATACTGTCTTAGATGCATTACCAGATGTAAATGTTACTGAATTACCATCAATTGTTATTGTTCTGGAACCTGAATAAAGATCGTCTGTTGGATCACTTGCTCCACCCCAGTAAAAATAATGTTCCATTATTAATGAAGGTTGTTGGTTACGTAAAAGTGCAATACAAGTACTAGTTTTATCACTATCACGAATACCTGGAAACATTTGACTAAGTTGATCAAAATATGGTCCTACATATATCGTACCGTAGCTAGCATCTGATGTCCATAAATAGTGTGATGTGTTATTAAACGTTGCCAACATTGCAGGTTTTTCTTCCACTGGCTTCTTATATACGTTCTTCGCATCTCCATCTACATAAAGCACCATTCTAAATGT
>WRFS01000045.1 GCA_009778695.1 Oscillospiraceae bacterium | reverse complement strand
TGATTACTATTTTATTATTTGCCTTTTTTATAATATCTATAATTAAGATATAGGCATCGTAAATTTGTCCTTCAAAGAATATTTTTTGCTTGAAATTTTCATCTTTTTGCAATTCGTTAAAAACTTGATCAATTTTTTCATCATGCTCCAAAAGTTTATATTCAACATTTGTTAATCTTTCTAATATTGGGGCATTAGATATCATAAATCTTCTCATTTCAACAAAAGCATCCATTATATTTATACTTACTTGTATGGCAATCTCACTATTCAATAATGCTGATAGCATTGAAATTCCTTGCTCTGTGAAAGCATACGGTAAATATTTGTGATTTTGTCCTCTACCAGCTTTGTCCAAGATCACAAATTGTGATCTTGATGTCGTCATAATTTGTGATTTCAAAATTTCCAATTCATATTTTGTTAATTTAAAGTAAAATCTTTCTGGAAACCTTCTAATATTTCTTTTCACAGCTTGATTCACAATTCTTGTCTCACACTCATATAACCTTGCTACATCGCTATCTAGCATTACCTGTTTCCCTCTGATTGTATATATTAAATTTCTTATATCTTCTTGCCCTGTTTTTATCAATTCATTATCCATAACTTTCCTCCAATAAAAAAAAATAAAGCGGTACTACTATAAAGTTTCCCCCTTTATTTAAGCTTATTTTAACAAATTTTATTTATTTTGCAATATGTTTTAATTAAAATTGCCTTAAAAACCTTACATCATTTTCATATAACAATCTCATGTCTTCAATTCCGAACTTAGCCATTGCTATTCTTTCTAGTCCAAAACCAAATGCAAATCCTGAATATATTTTTGGGTCGATATTGCAGTTTTCTAACACTTTAGGATGAACCATCCCACAACCTAAAAGCTCAATCCAGCCTTCATATTTACAAACTCTACATCCTTTTCCACCACATACAAAGCATGAAACATCCGCTTCTGCTGATGGCTCTGTGTAAGGAAAATTATGTGGCCTAAATCTGATTTTAGTCTTTTCTCCCAAACATTTTTTAGCAAATAATTCCAACGTGCCTTTCAAGTCCGACATTCTTATATTTTTATCTACAACTAATCCCTCAACTTGATGAAAAACTGGCGAATGTGTTGGATCTACTGCATCTGATCTGTATACTTTTCCTGGGCAAATTATTTTAATTGGTGGTCTATTTTCTTCCATTACTCTAATCTGAACCGATGAAGTTTGTGTTCTTAATACCACACTATCATTTATGTAAAATGTATCTTGCGTATCTCTTGCTGGATGCGATTCTGGCATGTTTAACTTTTCAAATACATAGTATGTTTTTTCTACTTCTGGTCCATCTTCAATTTTAAAACCCATGCCTAAAAATACTTCTTCAACATCATTAATTACTTGAGTAATTGGATGTAACGAACCTAACGGTGTTTTTTTACTTGGCATAGTAACATCAATATTTTCTGTAACAAGTTTTTTATTTAACTCTTCTATTTTAAATTCCTTTTCTTGTTTTTGTATTAATCCTTCTATTTCATCTCTAACTTGATTTACTAATTCTCCTATAATAGGTCTTTCTTCTGGGCTTAATCCTCCCATGCCTCTTAAAACTGAGGTTAGTTCACCTTTTTTACCAAGGTATTTTATTCTAACATCTTCTAATTCTTTGATACTAGATACTCCATTTGCTTCTTTAATTGCATTTTCTTTAATTAATAAAATTTGTTCTTTCATTTTCGTTTTCCTTCCAAAAATTTTGACATACTTAATATATTATAAATTACTATTAAGCTACTTTTCCGCGATAATTTACAACAGAAATTTCTGTAGATAAATTTTTTAAGCTATTTACGATTTTTTCAAGATTTTCCATTACATCATCATCAAAATATCTTTCCCCACATTGAGTGCAAACATCTGCTGGAACATCTTTAACGATAATCATAGTATTTCCGCAAATCTAAAAAGTAATTTACAAGTTTTTTTTCTGATTTTCCTTTACACATAAAGCATTCCATTATTGCTTCCTCCTCTCTCTCTTTTCTTCCCATTCATCATCATCTGGATAATACGCTGTAATAATATATGTATATTCTCCACTTATACCTACACAAACATGTAGCATAATATTTTCATTATCTAATCCTAATAATAAACAACTAGGGAATGGATAATCATCTTCATAATATTCTATTATTTTGCCATTTAAAATGGCATTTATAACATCACTTTTTGATATATCTCTTTCAAACATTCTATTAGCACAATGTTCACTCCATTTGACTTTTTTATTACTAATATATGCTCTTATATTTTCAATTTCTAATTCTTGCATTCTGACTCCTTCTCTTATCTGTATTCTTAAATCGGTATGCCAATATTATACCTTTTATTTTCCATTTTTTCAACTGTTTTTTGGTTTTTGTTATATAATTTGTTACTAGTTAACAGTTTTCAGCAAAGTAGCCTCTGAAGTATAGTATAGCTTTTAAAAAGGTGAACGACAGCCCTTTGAGGCCCATGGAGTCTTCGGAGGCTTGGAGGAACCTTTTTAAAAGCTATACTATACTTCAGAGGCGGAAGTTTTAAGCTAAAGTGTTAACTAGTGACTCACACTAATCGAACTTCCTGCATTGTATGAAATTATGTTATTGTTGTTATCCTTCAATATTGTTCCATCAGACATATAATTCCCAACTCCGGATATGCTTGCTTTATACATAATATAAGGATTTGTAGTTCCGTCATAATATACTATAAATGTTAGCTTTTGCCCAGATATATTCATAGGATTTGTTACTGCTGACTTATCACTATTATATGTATCCTCATATAAATATGACATTCCATTTGGTAGCACATCTTCAACGGTATATACCCCTTTTTCAATATCTTTACAATATAGTTCTATTTTAACTGTGACAATATCTCCAACATTAAAATTATTTGTTCCAACATTATTTACAAAGTAAGTTTTTGTTATAATATTCTTGTTATTTGCAGGTTTAGTAACTGCTTTTACTTGCTCTAAAGATGCTGTAACGTTTCCGTTTACTTGGTTTATTACAAAATTATCACCACTTTTTATATTTATTGAAACAACTTTCCCGTTATCTAAATTTACTTGATTTTTTGTGCCATTTATAGAATAATCAACACTAGCTTTTTCTGTATTTTTTAATATAGAATTTTCTGCATAGAATATTTTTAAGAAATTGCTTATCTCTATATCTGTTTCATGGCTTATTGTATAATTATACATTGTATCTTTTTCTGGTAAATTTAGTTTTATAGCAAGTAATGTTAACAATCCATATTGATCTAAAGTATCTTCTCCCATTTTTGAAATTGCAAAACATTTCTTTCCTAAATCTTTTATAGAAGCTCCACAATGATATAATTCTTTATTATCAATTATGATAAATCTATCATGAAACTTATCTGTTTTGGCTACTTTTAATACTGGATATTCTTTATTAAATTTTTGTACATCTAATTTTGATATATTGCTTTTTTCCGATGTTAAGATTACTACTTCTACGTTTTTATTTCTTATTTCAACAAAGGCACGCATGATATTAATACTAGACTGTACAGAAATCTCACTATTTAATAATGGTGATAGCATTGAAATCCCTTGTTCTGTGAATACATATGGCATATATTTACGATGTTGTCCTCTCTTACTTTTGTTTAAGGTGACAAATTGGCACCTTAAAGATTTAAACTCTTCTTCTGTTAATTGAAAACAAAAATCTTCTGGAAAACGCTTTAAATTTCTTTTTACAACACGATTTATATATTTTGTTTCACATTCATACAACATTGCTACATCGCTATCTAACATGACCTGTTTTCCTCTTATTGTGTATATTAAATTTTTTATATCTTCTTTCTCTGTTTTTATTAATTCATTACCCATAACTTCCTCCAATAAAAAAATAAAGCGGTACTACTATAAAGTTTCCCCCTTTATTTAACCTTTATTTTAACAAATTTTATTTGTTTTGTAAAGAGTTTTTGAAATTATTTACAATTGCCTTTTTTAATTATACATGCTAAAATCCATATTTATTTATATCTGGATTAAAATATTGATCACAATTAAATGTATCTGTTGTATTGTCCGTATAAGTTACAGTAATAACAGAATTATTACTATCATAATTTATTCCATTAACTGTTTTGTTATTTAATAAATCAATTCTGTAATCATTAATGCCATTATAATAATCTACTTTATATATTTTATTATCTTGTGTAATTATATAATCACAAGTGCCCAACAATTCCATATCACTACCAGTAGTATCAAATGAATATTTTATGCTAATTTTATTATTATTACTATCTAATATATAATTCATTTGCACATTACTTGCATCTCTTAAGTAATCGTCTTTTGTTATTTGTATAAAATAATCATTTTTTCCAATCCAAAGTACTTTCTTTATAGAAGTACAGTCTTCATATGACAATCCTAATACATAATCAGTTTTATCTGTACTTGAGTCATAACTTGCATTTATACTAAGTAATTTTCCATCTCCAGTTAATGCATAAATTTCAGTAAACGTTCCTCGGCTCATAGGCCAGTCTGTATTAGGTATATTTAATTCGTTTATATCTGTATAGTCATCGTATATTTCTATTACATTTGATGAAATTTTTTGAATAATAGGATTACTACCAGAACTAAAAATAATAACATATAGATTATTATTTTCTGTTAGAACTAACATTTCTCCATCACCAACTGATTGACTGTCTGGTATGAATGTATAATATTTGGGCTTTTCTGATATAGAATTTATTGTTACGTTGGGTAAACTAAACTCTGTAGGAAATGATATATTTATTATACCTAATTTATCTATCCATACAGAATCGGAATTAGTTTCAGGATAATTTGCAAGTGTTGTTCTGACCCATGCAAAATTGGGATAATTTGCATATGGGTCTGTTGTATTTGTGTTTGCTTGTCTATTATTATTAACCGTTGTATTATTTCTCATATCTGCTATATTTACAGTACTACCTCCGTTTGAGGCATCATTTTTACCTAAACTATTCCCATTTTTTGTAAGAATTATTACCCATGTCATAAGCCCTACGACTACTATCAATAATATTACTATTATTGCAATTAAAAGTTTTTTATCCATAATTTTTATCCTTTTTCTTTTGTATTTACCTCATTTTACACTATGTAAAAATTTGCTGTCAATACCTATTGTTAAAATGAAATATAATTGTAATATTTTTTAGAAATTTAAACGCAATACCCAATTATACTATCAATCATGCTTTTATCTGATGTTAAAATAACCACCTCAACATTTTTATTTTTCATGGTAATGTTCTTCTACCACCATATGTATCTTTATCACTTAAACTTGAAGTCGCAAATTGCGACTTCAAGTTTGAAAACTCTTTCTGCTGTAGTTGAAAACAGAATTCTTATTAGTGCAGAGCGAACGATGTTCGCCCCTACTCCACGCTTTTGAGCGACTCTATCATATCAATTTTCTTAATACTCCTATTCATAATCAAATTCGTTACCAATGCAAACACCATAGTAATTACAAATGCATAAACAAAGCTCCATATATTTAATGCTCTGTAAAACATAACTTTATCTATCTCTGCTGTTGTTATTACATACGCACTCATTATAATTCCAAGTCCTAACCCAAGTATTGCTGATATTATTGTAAGCACAATGTTTTCTCTATAAATATAGCTCGCCACTTCCTTGTCGTAAAAGCCTAACACCTTAATTGTAGCCAGTTCTCGCTTTCTTTCTTCTATATTTATACTGTTCAAATTGAATAATACAACAAATGCAAGTAATCCCGCTGAAACAATTAATACAACAACAACATAATTAAGGCTGTTCATCATATTTTCAAATGTTGTTTTCATTGCTCCTACAACTGAGACTCCACTTATTTGATTATTCTGTAATAAGTAATTCGAGGCATTGTCCGTGTTTGCTGAATCAATTAAAATTTGGTTGTATTGAACCTCTTGCCCATATATTTTTTTATATGTATTTTCTGTTATATATAAATAGTGATTTACATAGTTTTCAGTGATTCCAGTAATTTTAATACTATAGTTTGAATTCCCATTTTGAATTGTAACACTATCTCCAACTTTCACTCCTAGCAATTTAGCAGTTTTTTCTGATATAATGGCTCCGTCATCAGATAACTCAAGCTTTTCTTTTGTGGTTCTATTTCTTAAATTTATGAAATTATCTAGATTATCCGCTGTAATCAAGGTTACACCAGTCTTTGTTAGACTTCCATTTGCCAAATCTACACTTTGTTCTCTAACAAACTTACTTTTTTGTATATTTGAATTATTGTTTAAGTAAGTAATCAAACCATTTTCCCCAGATGTATCTACATCGCTTTTTAAATCTGCTTGCATATCATACAGCATAACTTCGCCAAACTGCTTACTTGGAATCGCCATAATAGAATCCCTTAAGCCAAAACCTGTATATACAAGTGCTGTACACCCTGCAATTCCTATAATTGTCATAAGTAAACGCTTTTTATATCTAAAGATATTTCTATAAGTAATCTTTTGATTAAAATTAAATCTTTTCCACACAAATGAAATCTTTTCTAAAAATATTTTTTTACCTTCTGGTGGAGTTTTAGGTCGCATTAAATGTGCAGGGGTTTCTATTAAATCTTTTATACATGCAAACATTGTAGCAAGTACAATTACTAAAGTCATTGCAACCCCCGCAATTAAACTGAATTTCAAATTAATTGGAGTAAGTGTGCCTGGCAATACATATAAAATTTTGTATGCATTTATAATTACCCTTGGTATTATTATTGAACCAAGTAAGATTCCTATAACACTCCCTATAACTGTTGCTGAAACTGAATATACCAAATATTTCATTGATATAGCCAGTTTGCCATACCCTAAAGATTTATACGTTCCAATATTGTTTCTATCTTCGTCAACCATTCTTGTCATAGCAGTTAACGATACTAATGCCGCAACTATAAAGAAAAGTACAGGAAATACCTTTCCTATTGATTCTATTTTAGTTGAATCATCTTTATATGAGGCGACTCCTATGTTTTGCTCTAATGTTAATACATATGTTTCTGGCTTTACCACACCTTCTATTTGTGATTTTACTTCATTTATTTTATTTGTATAAGCATCATCAAATCTGCTTAACCCACTTTTATCAATTGTTATAAATACATTTGTGTAAACTGGCATGTTGTATACAGATTCATTTATTAAAATGAATCCTGAAAGCGAGCCTGTTAGTAGGCTTGTGCTTCCTTTGTCTTTTGATATGTACATGGGATCTCTTACAGTTCCTACAATTGTGAAGTCCTGTATTTTTAATGGTGTGGTTTCTGAAGATGGCAAAGTTTGGTTCGTTTTATTGGTATTACTTTCCAAACCTGCTCCTGTATTTGTCTCTGGAACAGATAATGTAATTTTGTCGCCTATTTTTAGTCCATTCAAATTCATAATATCATAATCTACTAAACATTCGTCCTCGTTTTTAGGCTCGCTACCTTCTATTATGGTGTATTTATTCATAGTATCTTTAGGAAGAAAATAGTCTACACCTATTTTATCTTCATTTGTGTTAGTATATTTACCTGTATCCATATTGTCAATTGAATATGTTTTGACTGCAAATTCTTTTTCTCCGCTTTTTGCAATTACATCCAAACTATATGCTGGCATAATATCTGGAGTTACTTTTCTAATAGCATCCAAATCATCATTTGTAAATCCAGTTGCAGACATTAAATTAAAGTCATACAAATTTTGATTATTAAAATAATCATCTGCTGTAATCCTCATGTCTGGGCTTGCTGCATTTATTCCAACAAAAAATAATACCCCCAATGCTACTATTGCTATTATTGACAAATACCTATAACGAGTATTTTTTATTTGTCTTACTATATCTTTGAACATTGAAGGTTTCATTACCATTCTATCCTTTCAATTGGAATTATATTTTCATTTTTAATAATTTCGCTAACTTTTCCATTTTTTATTTTAATTACTTTATCTGCCATTGGCGTAATTGCCTGATTATGAGTAATAATCAGTACTGTCATGTTTTTTTCTCTTGCCATATTTTGCAAAATCTGTAACACTTCTTTTCCTGTACCATAATCCAGTGCACCAGTTGGTTCATCACATAAAAGTAGCTTTGGGTTTTTAGCTAATGCACGTGCAATTGATACTCTTTGTTGTTCTCCACCAGATAATTGTGCAGGGAAATTATTCATTCTATCTTCTAGTCCAACTTCCTTTAACACATCTTTTGGTGATAATGCTCCTTTACATATTTGTGTTGCTAGTTCTACATTTTCCAATGCAGTTAGATTTTGAATTAAATTATAAAATTGAAAAACAAAGCCTATATCATTTCTTCTATAGGCTGTTAATTCCTTTTTGCTATATTTACTTATATCTTTTTCGTCTACAATTATGCTCCCACTATTAGATGTATCCATTCCGCCTAGTATATTTAAAACTGTTGTTTTCCCAGCGCCACTAGGTCCAACAATAGTCGCAATTTCTCCTTTTTCTACTTCAAAAGAAATTCCATCTACTGCATGAATTTCAACATCTCCCATTTTGTATGTTTTTGTTATATCTTTTAATTTTATGTAACTCATTTTTATTACTCCTTCAATTATTAGAGTGTTTTAAAATTAATTTCTGAGTGGTGGTATACTATATATCTTTTTAATTAATCTCTTCTTTTACTATTTCATAAATATATCTAGCACCTTCTAAATAATATCCTGTATCTAAATCTTCTAATTTGCTTGCTACTTCTGTGGAATAAAAGATTTCTAATGCCTTTTCAATACTTATATCTTGTTCTTCTGCAATAAATGATACCACTTCGCTTATAATAAATTGAATTAACAACTCTTGATTTTTAGTCTTCATCATAAAATTTAACACCTACCTTAGTTAAAAACTTTATTGCTCTTTCTGTATGAAAAGAATATTGATTGTTAAGCTTTCTATATGCTAATTCTTCTGCCAACTGATAGCTTTTTAAAAATCCACTAACATATAACGCAAATATCGTTGATATATCATCATTAGCAACTGGTCCATATACTATATCATATTTATTATCTTGATTAGTCAATTCATTATCTATATCAGTCATATGTTCATTCCTATTGTTTATAACCATTATTGCCCAATCTTCATTAACTCTTTCAAATTTTTTTATACTTAATTCACCTAATCTACTTTCATCAAATTCGAATATTGTTACTGTAGGAATTCCTTTATATGAACGTCGTACAACTCTTTTAGCCATATCAATAGCTTGTTGTTCAAGTGTAGTAACATAAAACCCTTGTCCAAAATCTTTATATTTACGACATTTCGAAAGGTCAATATTGTTTATTTCCATATTAGAACCATGATATACTATCATATCAAGTGTCCTCCTTCTCTGTGACATATCACTAATAAATCTTCTACCGCTTCATCAAATCCTAAAAGATGTTCTGCCTCATAATGTTCATCTAAAAATTCTATCCCCTTATATTTACTAAGATACAAATAGGCATCTTTTAGAGACATATTTTGAGATTTAGCAAATTCTTTTATACAAAAAACAATATAATATGATTTACTTTTCTTTTTACTCATTACACTTTCCTTCTTTTAATAATTTTTTTGCTTACATTTCAATTTCATATTTCCAACTAATAATTCCGCCCAAATTATATATATTTTCATACCCTAAACTGGTTAAAATTCCGCATGCTGAAGTAGCCCTCATTCCAGTTCTACAGTATACAAATATTTTAGCTTTCTTGTCTGGCAATTCAGTTGTAGCTCTTTTTTCTAATTCATTTACTGGTATTAAAATACTATTTGGTATGTGTCCTTCATTATATTCTTCTTGTGTTCTGACATCTAAAACTATTATGCTTTTGTCCTTGTCTAATTCAGCTTTTGCTTCATCATCTGTTATGTTTTTGTACATGAATTTATTTGTAAATAACATATCTGATTCCTCCTTTCTTGAACTTATATATTTATACGCTATTATCGCAATTGTTGCTATTAAGATTAATATTATTATTATTACAATAATTATTTTTTTCATAAGCCACTATTTTTCCTCCATAATTATTATTTTTATATACTTATATCATTATGCCAATATTATACCTTTTATTTTATCTTTTTTCAAGCTTTTTCAACTAATGTTTTTGTAGTTACAAGTTAATTGTTTCCTAATCGTCCCCCCTAAGTTGCTGGTTAACAGTTTAGCCTAAAACTTCCGCCTCTGGAGTATAGTATAGCTTTTAAAAAGGCTCCTCCAAGCCTCCGAAGACTCCATGGGCCTCAAAGGGCTGTCGTTCACCTTTTTAAAAGCTATACTATACTCCAGAGGCTACTTT
>WRFS01000044.1 GCA_009778695.1 Oscillospiraceae bacterium | reverse complement strand
TTGAATAATATTAGATATAGTAAATTTCCCTTGTTCTTTAATGTTTATGAGTATATGAATATGGTTAGGCATAATAATATATTCGTCTATTTGTACATTATGGTATATTTCTGATATGGATGACATATATCTATTTACAATAATTCCTTCATTTGATAATTTAATTTTTGATTCTGAGATAACTCCTAATAAAGATATTCTATTTTTTATACATATCGTAATAAAGTAATATCCTGGTGTACTATAATCATATCCTTTTAATCTTATTGATTTTCTTTGAGGAAATTTTTTTTGCATATTTGTCCTTTCTTCCCATTATCTATTACATATTGCATATTACATTTGATTAATCTCGGACGAGCAATGCTCGCCCCTACAGTTCTGTAATTTCATAGATTATTACAAAATTGTAATATTTCATAAAATAACCCTGTGTTTGTGGTGGGTGGTATATAAAAAAAGCAGGTTACCCTACTTTTTTTCTAAAAATTACTTGCACCTTGCTCAAATTCAAATATACTGTTTATCTTCGTTTCACCTGATGTGTTTAAAATACATTCATGTTTTGATATAACCCTTTGATAATTTAAATCTGGTTCAATCATATAACAATTATTTATTTCTATAACAAACTGTCTGTCATTTTTCATCAACCATTTTTTTATATATTGATTAATTTGTTCAACATAATTATAATTTCCACTTACTATTAAATTTATAATCCTGTCTTTACATTTATCTAATTCTTTTTTTATCATGTTATAATTTAATCCATTTTTACTGTTCCATGTAATATTTTTCATAATTTTTTGTTTTAATTTTTCTATATTCATTACTCCTACTAAATTATCAACATTTTCATTTAATTCTTCTTGTAAAAAGGTTTTTATTTCTATGTTTTCTTCTACGTTTTGTATTATATGTGGTAGTAGCATTGTTACTAAGTGATATTCACTTGCATAAAAACTGCAAGTTTTTTTTATAAAACTGTTCCTAACTTTCATACAAAACTTCCTCTCTTTTTCTCAAATTGTATCACCCTTTTCCCTAAGAGTCAAACATTTTCGTGTACAAAATTTCGACATATATTAACCTTTGTACTCTACCTTATTCTATACCATGTATAATTTAAAATTTTTGGTTAATACTTTTTTATAAGAGATAATTTAACAATTTTTTTGGAGGTGTTTTATGAATAAATTTAAAACTATTTTGCTTTTATTTTTTTTACTAGTGCTATTTGTTAGTTTTTCAGCCGTTTCATACGTACAAGCTATAACTGAAAATATTTCTGATAATGTATTTAGGTTACATGTTATTGCTAATAGTGATTCAGATGCTGACCAAAACCTTAAATATGTGGTACGTGATGAAATATTAAAATATGTAAAAACGATAGCTGGAGATGTAACAAGCAAGGATGAACTTATTAACATTGTTTCCAATAATTTAGATAATATTAGGAAAGTGGCACAAGATACGGTAATAAACAATGGATTTAATTACCCCGTTACAGTAGAAATAGGCAATTTTGATTTTCCTACTAAAACGTACGGTGACATTTCTTTACCTGCTGGATTTTATGATGCTTTAAGAGTGAAAATTGGTGCTGCCGCCGGCAAAAATTGGTGGTGTGTAATGTTTCCTCCTCTATGCTTTGTAGATGTTTCCACTGGAATAGTTCCAGATTCCTCAAAGCAGACATTGCAAAATGATTTAAGTGAAGAAAGTTACGATATTATTTCTAGTAATGACAATACTATTCATTTTAAATTTAAAATTTTAGAAATGTTTAATAATATTGGTTTAAAATTAGGCTTTAATTAATAGCGATTATATTACTGTTTAACACTTTTTCTCCAGGGTCATTTCACCGATTATTACAAAATTGTAATATTTTATAAAATAACAGAACTGTAGGGGCGAGCATTGCTCGTCCGATTATATATAATATCGATCTTGTTCCCAATTAATAACATTGTCAATTATATATTGCTTTATAAGATAATATTTTTTGTACATATCGTAATAAAATAATATCCTGGTGTACTATAATCATATTCTTTTAATCTTATTGATTTTCTTTGAGAAAAGTTTTTTGCATATTTGTCCGTTTTTCCCATTATCTATTACATATTGCATATTAAATTTGATTAATCCCGGACGAGCAATGCTCGCCCCTACAGTTCTGTTATTTTATAAAATATTACAATTTTATAAAAATCGGTGAAATTACCCTGCTTTTTCTCACATTTTCATTGACAAAACTATAAAAAAATGGTATCATTTTATATAGTTTTGGTCCGGTAGCTCAGCTGGATAGAGCAACGCCCTTCTAAGGCGTGGGTCGGACGTTCGAATCGTCTCCGGATCACCAAAAAACAATGTCCTAGAATTATCGCTCTTGAGTCACCGAGGACGTCTACCCCTACATTTCCGCAGGGACTGGCGTCCTCGACAGCCATCAAGTCTGTATTCTAGGACTCATTTTTTGTTCTAACATTTGTAGCATTTTAACTTTACTACATGGCGTTTACTGGTATACATGTTGCAGGTCCAGTTCCAGACCATATATTTATCTGAGGATCCCCTAACTCTATCAACATCATTCTCAATAGTGAACGATCTATCACCCCATACTGTCCATCCCATCTAATATCAAGTGCTCTTTTTTGATTATCTGTAAATCCCGTTATTACTCCTACTTCAAATCCTTGCATTTGTGATAAATCTGTCACAGTTAATTTTCCATCTGAATTAACATCTCCTACAGCTATTAACGTATATGAATATGTTCCATCTGATGCTGTGGTTCCTGTTGAAACAAAATCTGTATCTGCTAAATCTGCACCTTTTTCCGTTTTAAAATCCGAAAAACCATCTTTCCCATCAAACTCTTTAAATTTTGCAACTGTTATATTTGGCATTATTCTAATATATCCTCCAAATCCATTTGGAGAATCTGGAGTTGTTTCATCTGATACTGCGTTGATTATCTGAATTGTTTGAGAAGCTGTTACGTTAGTAGGAACTAAATCATTAACTCCATCTGTCGCCGTAATATTTGTTAAAGAAACTGTTGTATCTCCTAATGGTGCTGTTGCTTTTACTTTTAACGTTATTTGCACAAAATCTTCATCTGTATTAACACACTTTGAACCGTGCTTGAGCCTGTAAGAATATTACTTTCTCACCATCATTGCCATCTGGATTATAACTTGCACTATTCCAATCGTTTAACCCCATTATCGATAAATCTCCAGTTGATGTTATCGTAGTTACCACTCCATTATTGCTATCTATTGGTTCAAACACATTATCATCATACTGTAAAATCGCTTTAATCATACTTATGCCATTCTGTGGAATAGCTCCACTTTCTGCAACATCTGTAGCTGGAAAGCCTGTAAAATTTGCAAGACTAAATGTAAATGTAACTTCTTTTTCTTGTGCAACTCCCATCAACTTATCTGCTGTCACCCCAACTGTATATTCTGGTAAATCTGAAGGTGCTGATAATATTTTCATATGGCTTATTTTAGAAACCATATCACTCATTTCAATCTTCCCCGTTTTGTAATTATAATAAGAAACTAACAAAATGCTTATTGTTATAATAGCTAATAATATTAATAGTACTTTTGATGCTTTTATTTTTACTGTTTTTTTCACAACCTTTCATCCCCCTTAATAAGTTTTAATTATTGCCATTTGTAAAACTCTGAAAATCTTACAAATACTGGCTTTTTTTGTGTTATATATATTGTGTTCCCCCTGCTTTTGATATATAATTAACATATCAACTTACCAATAATATACAAAAGAAGGAGGAATAACAAACTATGTTAAATTATGAAAACCAATTAAATTTAGGTAATATCTACTCTGATTGTTCTCATCTTTTTGAAGAACAGAAACCAGAATTTCTAAATCTTATGAATACTTATCTTCACATCGATGATTATATTTCTTGGGAATTTAAAAGAGCTTTTTATGCTGATACTGGTAGACCCAGAGATTGTTCCCTTCTCGGTTACATTTCTTCTCTAGTACTTCAAAAAATTTTTACTATTCCTACCGATTCTCTTTTAATCCTTATACTTACCTTTTCACCTGACCTTAGAGATATTTGTTCTATTTCTAAAATACCTGACAACTCTCAATATACTCGTTTCAAGCAAGACTTTGAGCCTTTCTTGGAAAAATTGTTTATTGATTTAGTTGACATTACTGAACCTATCTGTAAAGCTATTGACCCTATTCTTTCTGATATGATTTCACTTGATACTTCTGGTATTGAAGCTTATGTATCTGAGAATAATGCTAAATATATTAATCGTATTATCAAAAAGTTAAAAGCTTATTTTAAATTTAAGGGCATCTCTAAATCTGATGACGATATTTACAAACAAGCCTATAAGTCTATGCCTAAAGTTGCCGAAGCTGACCATACAATTCGCAAAATGTATGCTAATGGTCATTTCTGTTATGCCAGAAAATTTGGTATCGTTACCAATGGCTTAGGCATTCCTAGACATATTGATTTCTTTGATGATGATTTTAAATCTAGACATGAAGATTTTATTTTTGATGATGTAGATAATCCTGATTATGACAAAACAGTTCATGATTCTAAATGCCTTAAACCAATGCTGTCTGATTTCTACAACCTTCATCCTAGCTTTAAACATTCTATTTTTCTAGGTGATGCTGCTTTTGATTCTGTTAACAATTATGAGTTTCTTCTCAAAAAAGATAAAGATGGTAGCTCTCTTTTTGATAAAGCCTTTATTCCTCTTAATACTAGAGCTACTTCTGATAAACCTGATTGCCCTATTGATGATAACGGAATTCCCGTATGTCCTATGGATTCTTCCTTACAAATGAAATACAATGGGTTTTCTCCTGAAAAACGGACAAACTAGTAGATACAAATGGATTTGCCCTAAGACTAACCGCATCAACCAGACTTGGGTTTGCTTTTGTGAAAATCCTTGCACTAACTCTAAATTTGGTCGTGTTACTCATACATATCCTTCGAAAAATTTAAGGCTATATCCTGGTGCTATTCGTGGTACTAATGAATGGAATTCTATTTACAAAATTCGTGCTGTTGTTGAGAAAACTATCAATCACATAAAATCCAATATGGCAATATCTGGAAGAAAAACCAGAAATGCTAAAACTACAAAAGCTGATGTTTTTCTTGCTGGTATTGCACAATTGTTTACTGTGATTATTGCTGACAACATGGCTAAACCTGAATACATTAGAAGTATTAAACAGCTTGTTTGTTAATTATTTGGTTTTCAATGTTCAAATATATTTCATAACCTTTAGAATTTCTTCTTAGGTTTATTCAATATGCTATTTTTACAATAATTGATATTTCATTTTTGTAGGGGCGGATAATATCCGCCCGCGGGCGACTGCTAGTCGCCCCTACATTATGTCTGCTTTATTTCTATTTCGAGTTTCTCAATTACTTAAGTTTTAATTAGATACTATAGATTTAATTCAAAAATAATTTAATCTATAGTTTATATATACAATATTTTTATTTGTTTTACAATAGGCGTTCAGCCATATATATATATATATATATATACTCTGGCAAGGATTACACGGATTTATTATATTTTAATTACATTTTTGTTACATTCGTGTTACATTTTAATAGAAATTACGTAAAAAAAACACCTAATAATATAGCTGTTTCTTTACATTATCCTCTACTTAAATATATTTGACTTATTACAATATTTTTTATGAAATTCTGCCAAACATTCTTAACGTATTCTCATATGTCATTTTTGCCACTTCTTCTACGGAAATACCCTTTGCCTCCGCTATCTTTTGAGCCATATATTTTATTTTTGTAGAATCATTTCTTTTCCCTCTAAATGGCTCTGGACTTAAATAAGGAGCATCCGTTTCGATTTGTATTCTAAAGGACGTTATCCCTACTAAATTGTAGGGGTAAACGTCCTTCGACTACCCGTTCTATTTATTAATTTAAACTCCGTATCTATTTCATTTAAATATATAGAGGATTTTTGTAAATATCTAAATTGTAAAATTGAAGATTTAATTACAATTACATAAATGTATAATGAAGCATACAAGTATATGTTTCGAATAAAATTAATATTAAAAAATATATAGAAGCGGATGTTTTATTCCGTTTCTATATATTGAGAGTATTTGTTCTAATTCTAAATATTGTTTCACGATTAGCACAATCTGTTTTATATTTTTTTCCGTCGCTAGACAGCAATTTCAGTTGTCGACAATTTGTCGATAACTCGCTTTTTTCTTCATCTGTCATTCTTTTTTTTAGTCTATACCAATAATCATTGGAGTTTTCACTTTCAGTTAATATTTTTATAATATCAACAACTGAATAATTCCATTCATCTTTATAAAATTGTTTTCTTATTTGTTTATTTTCAAACAAAATCATTTCTTTATTTTCATTTTCCATGTTTAATATTCCTTTCAAATAAATTCGTTTCTAAAAGCTAATTTTATGATTATTGGCTATATTTCTTCTCCTGTTTCTTTTATTATAAAACCTGCCTTATATTCGCAATCCATTGCATTTGCTATTTCTTTTAAGTCCGCTTCTGTAAAATTATCTCTTTTCATTGAGCCATTAAAACTTTGCGGAGTTTTATTTATTCTTCTAGCAAGTTCCGCTTCTGAAATATTACCTTTCTTTATTAGTAATATTCTTATCTTTTCAGCCATTCCCATTTTATATCACCTCTCTACATTTATATTATAAGCCTTTATATTTATGAAGTCAATAAGAAATATTAAAAGATAATAAAAAATATTTATAAAAAGTGTTGACGATACAAACGTTTAAAACGGAACAAACATTCTACGGCGAAAAAACGGCGAAAAGAAAAATAAACGGCGATATTCTACAATAAGACAAAATAATCAAAAGGCATGTAATACACTATTTAAAACACCTTAAGATACTTCGGGATAAATCAAAACAAGTGTCAACACGCCCTTCTAAGGCGTGGGTCGGACGTTCGAATCGTCTCCGGATCACCAAGCATAACAAGGATTATACGTTCTTGTTATTTTTATGCGATTGCCCTAAATGTACAAAATAGTGTAAACGCTTGGTATCAATGGTCTTACACCATCATGCCTAAATATATCTATTTACCTTGTTACAATAATCATCATATTCTTTACCATAAATGCTTCTAAGCGAATTTTCTTCTCGGCAAACCTGACGATCGATAAGCCATAAGCCTGCAACAAAATAAATAAAAAATATCCATGTAGGAAAAATTAAAAAGATTCCAATTAATATCATAAAAAAAGCAACATAAAGCGGATTTCGACTTATCGAAAAAACACCTGTGAATATAAGTTTCCCAGGTTTATGTAAATCAATGCCAACACGAAAGCTTTTCCCAAAAGATGCTATCCCCCACAAAAATAAAACGAGTGCAAAAATACAAAGTATAACTCCAATCCACGATATAATAGAATCACTTGTCAATACTTTTCCAAACCTTGGTAAATTAAATGTGTTCGCTATAATCAAATAAAAATATAATAAAACAAATGGCGGAATAAAAAAATCTTTTTTATCGATTTTCCCAAAATTCAACGCCTCTATTCCAGTTTTTTTCATTTGAAACGTTCGGAATAGAACACTCAAAATTATTACAGCCAATATAAAGATAGCAAAATAGCCCTGCATAAAACTACCTCCCAATATAAAAATTATTATGAAATCCTGCCAAACATTCTCAACGTATTCTCATATGTCATTTTTGCCACTTCTTCTACGGAAATTCCCCTTGCAGTCGCTACTTTTTGAGCAATATATTTTATTCTTGTAGAATCATTCCTTTTCCCTCTAAATGGCTCTGGGCTTAAATAAGGAGCATCTGTTTCGATTTGTATTCTATCCATCGGAACCATCTTTATTATTTCATCTGCATTTTTTACATTTTTAAACGTTATAGCTCCTGCAAAAGAAATATTATATCCTAAGTCTAGTGCATCTTTTACTAACTCTGCATTTAATGGACAACAATGAAATACTCCTTTTTTATTTGCATCTACCATGTTTTTTAATACATTTATTGTGTCTACATAGGCATCTCTTGAATGAATTACTATTGGCAAATCTAACTTGTTGGCTAATTCAATTTGTCTTGCAAAAGCTTCAATTTGTTCTTGTTTGTTTTCTTTGTTCCAATGATAATCTAATCCTATTTCTCCAATTGCTATTACTTTGGAGTGATTACTTAATTTTTCTATTTCAATTAAATCTATACTAATATTTTCAATATCCTGTGGATGTATTCCCACTGCTGCATAAATAAAATCGTATTTTTCTGCTAATTCTATGCTTGTTTTTGAAGCTTCAACATTATAGCCAGCATTAATTATTTTTGTAACGCCTGATTCGAATATTTTTTTTATTATTTCATCTCTATCTAAATCATATTGCTCATCGTTATAATGTGCATGTGAATCAAATAATTCCATCATTTCTATTCTCCTATCATATAGATAAGGACGTTATCCCAGTGGACAACGCCCTTGACAATTATCTTTATTTATTAATTTAAACTCCGTTGATATATATAATTTTGTGGATTTTGGCATTGTCCATCTATTCTAACTTCAAAATGCACGTGTGGTCCTGTCGTATTCCCTGTCATTCCTATTGCTGCAATTACTTGCCCCTGACTAACTTGTTGTCCTGCTTTAACATATACCTCTTTGCAATGTGCATATAATGTTTCTATGCCATTCCCATGTGAAATTATAACATATATACCATATCCAGATGATGACCAGCCAGCATATTCTACAGTTCCGCTAGCCGCCGCTTTTATCTTTGTTCCTATTGGTTGTGCAATATCAAGCCCCGTATGAAATCCAGATCTCCTATATCCATATCTTGAAGTTATAATTCCATTTACTGGCTTATTAAGGGTTATTCCTATAGCTATTTTGTTAGTAGGACTATTTTCCGTCTTACTATATGTTGGTTTATATGAACTAGAATAAACTGCCGTTGTCGTTGCTACAGCTACTGGCTTTGGTGCCGGTGGTTTCACGTATAATGCTGCAACTATTTTGGTAGTAGTATCAAATTGTGGTAACGTAGTGCCATATTTTTTTACAATACCTATTTTTGAAATATTATTGCTTTTCTTGGTTTTAAGTTCATCTGTTACAGATTTTGCTTCTTCGTACGTAGCAACATATGATTTTTCTTTTTCATCTTCTGTTATTGCATAATACTGATAATATGTTGTCCCTTGTTGTTTTACTGTATCAAATATCTCTTCATCATTAGCAACATTTCCCTTTTTCAATAAACACATGTTGTATTGTGGCAAGTTATCAACTTGCACAAAAGCTACATTGTTTCCATCTCCTTGAATATACTGATTTATTTCATTTTGTAACTTACTTTTATTTTCAGTATATCCAACAACTTCTCCATTAAGTGTTACGCTATAAATTGGTCTATATACATATAAAAATATACATCCTATTATTAGCGTTGCAATTATAATAAGAGTAATTACTTTAAGGGAAGTCCTAATTCTCACAATTATATTCTTTATCATTGTAATAAAAACTAACTCCTTTATTAGCGAATGTTCCAAAGATTTTTTACTTCGCTTATTTTCTACACATCGTTTATTCTATACCAGATTCTTTTTATTTTCAAGTCTTATTTATGATGTTTTATCCCCTTTATTAACTATATTGCTACCTTTTCTTAAGTTTATTCACTTTTATGCCAATATCCTCCTTTTTCCTTCATTTCCATTTTTATGAATATTATTTATTTTTCTATACATACTAATATCATAAATTTAGAAAGGAAGGAATGAAATGGCAACTTTAAATCAAGTGGAACTACAGAATTTAAGGCATTTAATAGGTGCTCACGACACAAGTCACAAAAAACTTTTAGATTATTCAGCTCGGGTGTGTTGACCCTCAAATTAAGCAACTTTTTGCACAAGCAGCTCAAGATTCATTAAATACGAAACAAAAACTTATTTCATTTTTAAATGGTTAGGAGGTATATCATGGATGAAAAATATATGGTAAATGACATATTAAGTTCTGTTAAGTCAGATCTAAAAACTTATCAGGGTACGATTACTGAAACTTGCAATATGCAACTTAGACAAACTTTACAGCAAATTAGGAATAGTGATGAAACTTTTCAATATGACTTATTCAAAATTGCAGAAACCAAAGGATATTATAAACCCGCTACTCCAGCTACACCAGAACAAATTACCACTGTAAAAAATGAATCCGCAGGATAACGTTTTTTCCTAAAGGGACCCTAGAATGTATTTTTTATATAATTAAGTAAGTAAGTAAAATAGTGGTTGTCCTATAATTGTCATTCTGAGAGTTACTCCAGAGATTTGCTTGCGAAGAATCTAGTAATCTCAATAGATTCTTCGTAAGCAAGTCTTTGAAGAGAGGCTCAGAATGACATTTCAG
>WRFS01000043.1 GCA_009778695.1 Oscillospiraceae bacterium | reverse complement strand
TATTTTTTTTGTCTTGATATACCAATATATACTAGCCTTTTTATTTTAGATTTTAACCTCCGCCCCAGTCACCCCAGCCATCTCACAAGCTTCGCTTGCTCGTGGCGTGGTGCCTACTCATGAGTAGGCCAATTTTTATAAATAAAAATAGAATATATTACAATTTCATTACATTTTATCGAAGAATATTGAAAAATACTAATTCAAAGAATATAATAACAAAAAAATAATATTGAAGAATTATGATTGGGGGTGGAAAAATGGATTTAGAAAAGGCAGTAAAAAATTGTAAAAGAGATGCAATAATACTTATAGTATTGAATTTATTAGTGTTACCTTCTGCTTTGCAGGTAGGTGGCTTTAACTTATTAATAACAATCGCTGTTATAGCACTATCAATTGGAGCTTATATGGGAGCAAAACAAGAAAAAATTTGGGGACCATATTGTCGGAATAATAGTTGCAATAATTATGGTTATTACTACAATAATGATGTTTATGGCTGCGAGTGCACTTTTTGCTTTAGTTGGTATGTTTAATATGACTATGGCAATTATAATTATTAGAGTTATTGTCATATTTATTGTATTTATAAACAGTTTTAATTTGGTGAAACAACTTCAATAATAAATAAGAGTGAATAGCAAATAAAAAACAACACATCATGCTTTGACGGCGATGTGTTGTTAAAAATATCACGGCAACCACGTTTGTGGTTTCTCGTTTTCTACTTTTTTCATTTAAAAACCTTGCATTCTATTTATAAATATAATATAATCTAATCACATTAAAGGTATGGGAAAAATAAAAGAGTGTTATAAAAGAGGACAAAGGGAGAGCAAGAATGATAAAAGTAAGCTTTAAGGATAGAATAATAAAAGCTCCAAATGGAATTACTGTACAAGAACTGTTATCAAATGAAATTGAAAAAGTACATGCACTTGGATGTTTTTGCAATAATGAAATATGTACATTAAATTATAAAATTAAAAAAGATGTAACCATAGAATTAATAAATTATGAACATGTAGAAGGTAAAAAAATATATAATAGAGGCATTATATATATTATGGCAAAAGCACTAGAAGAAATGATACCAGATGCTTTGTTGAATATAAAATATGAAATGAATGGAGCAATATTTTGTGATTTTGTTAATATGGAATCAACAGACGAATTGCTAAAACTATTAAAAGAAAGAATGTTAGAAATAACAAGAAAAAACCTACCAATAGAAATAAAAAAAATGAGTTTAGTAGAAGCTGAAAAATTTTATAAAAAAGAACATACATTTAAAGGGCGTGTACAACTAAACTCAAAGTTAAAAGAAGGTGTTACACTGTATTTTTGCGATGGATATTATAACTATTTATATGGGGTGATGCCTATTTCAACAGGAGTAATAAAAACATATGATATTCAAAAATATAAAAGTGGATTTTTTGTGTGTTATCCAGACTTAGATGATATAAACACAATACACAAAGCACAAGAAAGTAAAAGATTGTTTAATATATTAGCTGAATATGATGACATAAACAGGGCCTTGGGTGTTAATATGTTATATAAATTAAATGAAAAGGTTAGAAAACACGATATAATAAATTATATTTTATTGGCAGAAGCATTGCATGAAAAAAAGATTGCGAATATAGCTGATGAAATTTTAAAAAGAAAAGATGTAAAAATGGTTTTGATTGCAGGTCCTACTTCTTCAGGAAAAACAACATTTGCAAAAAGGTTAGGGCTTCAGCTAAGGTTAGATGGATTTGAACTTGTGACTATATCTGTAGACAATTATTTTAAAGAAAGAGAAAATACTCCAAAAGATGAAGAAGGAAATTATGATTTTGAGAATATAGAGGCAATAGATTTAGAATTATTTAACTCACATTTACAAAAATTGTTAGCTGGTGAAGAAATTGATGTTCCAACATTTGACTTTACTAAAGGTAAAAAAATATTTAATGGTACCAAAATGCGTTTGAAAGATGATGAGATTCTGGTAATAGAAGGGATTCATTGTTTAAATGATAAGTTAACAAAGATAATTGATAAGCAAAAAAAGTTTAAAATATATATAAGTGCACTTGCGGTTTTAGGAATAGACTTTCATAATAAAATTTCTGCGATTGATACAAGATTAATAAGAAGAATTGTAAGAGATTATCAATTTAGAGGGTATTCAGCAAAACATACTTTGGAAATGTGGTCATCGGTGAGGAGAGGGGAAAGTAAATATATTGAGCCATTTGTAGAAGATGCTGATATGATGTTTAATTCATCGTTGATGTATGAATTAGGAGTTTTAAAGGATTATGCATTGCCTTTATTAGAAAAAATTGATAATACGTTGCCAGAGTATTCAGAAGCAAAGAGATTAATAACTTTATTAAATTTCTTTGAATCTATATCAAAGGATGAGATACCAAGAGTTTCTTTATTAAGAGAGTTTATTGGTGGCGGTTTTTTTGGGGAATAGTGAATTAGAAAATATAGTTGTGAGGTAAAAAGAGATGGAAAAAAAACGTTCAATATTAGACATAGTGCTAATTGTTCTAGTAGTAATCTTGTTAGCAGTTATTGTTTTTGGAATCATTTGGTTTACAAGGACTAAATCAACATGCAATTGTTGTATGAATAACATGAATATGAATTACACAAATATGGATATGAATAACATAAACATGAATTGCACAAATATGAATATGAGTAATTAACCATATATCTTATAATTTATTTCAGGGAAGATACAATCTTTCTTTTCTATTTTTTCTAAAAAGTATTCATCAATAGTATCAGATTTTATTTGTTCATATAATTTTGAAAAGCGACCAACATGGTCTTTTATTCTATTTTTTGCATAATCAACCATAGTACCATTTGTAATAATAAATAGCCAGTCACTACTTTGAGCTAAAAGTAGTTCTCTAGCACATTGGTTTAAAGCCCTAATTTTTAGGGCGTTTGTTTCATTGGCAAAAGCCAAAGCTAACTCTACCATCTGTTCACCTAATTTATGCAAATGCCTATGAACATAGTCGTTTGAACTGTTTAGCCAAACTTCATTATATCCATTTGCACCCCAACTTGAACGACAAGGTTCAGATACTTGCATTTCTGGGTATTTATCTATGTATTCACTAGGATTAATTAATTTAAAATTACATTTATCATGGTAAATTTTTTTAAATAATATATATATCCAATATGGACCTTCATACCACCAATGACCATATAATTCAGCATCATAAGGACATACAATAATTGGCGGAGTATCCATATTTAAAGAAAGCTCTTTAATTTGCTTTACTCTACTATCAAAGAAATGTCCCGCATGCTTTTCTACGCTGTCTTTTGCCCATTGTAAATTATAATAATCTTTATATTCGTTTTTTGAGGTAATTCTATAATACTTTATTCCAGTAGGTATTCGAACACCATCATGTGTTATATATGGTTTAATATATTCATAATCTGCATCATAGCCAATATCTCTATAAAATTCTCTATAATTAAAATCACCAGGATATCCACTGATTGAACTCCAAACTTGTCTAGAACTTTCTATGTCTCTACCAAAGGCTACAACACCATTTGGCGAAACTATTGGCGTAAATGTACCATATACTGGTGCTGGATTAGCATATAAAATTCCGTGTGATTCGGTAATTACATATTCAATGCCGAATTCTCTTAAATATTTATCTGCTTCTGGAACATATCCACATTCGGGAAGCCAAATGCCACGTGGTTTTCTACCAAAGTATTTTTCATATGTTTGTACACCCACAGCAATTTGAGCTTTTACTGTAGCTTCATTTATATAAAGTATAGGAAAAAAGCCGTGAGTAGCCCCACAAGTAATTATTTCTAAAAATCCTTTGTCTTGAAAATATTTAAAGCCTTCAATAATATTACATTTATATACAGTTTTAAATGTGTGCAAATCATTAGTAAATCTGTCTAAATAATATTTAGATAGGTTGTTTAACGTTTCATCATATATAGTTCTTTTTACTTCTTTTTCGCATAATTCTATATGTTGTTCTAAATATTTAATATATCTTTTTTGTAAAAGTTTGTTATCTAACATTGAAAGAAGGGGTGGAGTCATAGACATGGTAATTCTAAAATCGACTTGTTCTTCTTCTAATTTTTTAAAGCTTAATAATAGTGGGATATATGTTTCTGATATTGCTTCAAAAAGCCAATGTTCTTCAATGTATTTATTGCTTTCAGGGTGATGTATGAATGGTAAATGAGCATGAAGTATAAAACTTACATAACCTTTTTCTTTTTTCATAAACTTTCTCCTTATACTTTTGTATGTTATGCCTCAACCAATGTCCACAACTTAAGGAAATATTGTCGCTGTTGTAGGGGCGAGCATTGCTCGTCCTGCACTATAATTATCTTGTTTTTCAATAATTTTATCAAATTCCTCTAGTCTCGGGCGAACGATGTTCGCCCCTACATATATAATCCTTTAGTACAATAATGGAGCTATGTGCTATTTTTTGAATTTTTTTAGTGTGAAGAAGGGTTGTTGTGCCAAAATGAATTATCGGTGAAAAATTCTTTGTAGAATAATTTTAATGATTTGTCTGCAAATAATTTAGTAAATGTTTTACCATTTTTTATGTTTTTATAATTAACAGAATTATTCCATTTATTTAGCATAACAGTATTATTGGGTGTTTCGATAGGATTAGAAAAACATACATGTATATAATTTGGTTCTGCATTAGAAGAGTTTTTGTAAACTCTTCCTAATTGAATTTTATAAACACAACTAACATCGTCAACAGGGACATACCAATTATTTGCAAAATCATTTATTGTTACATAAAAGTTATAATTTAATGTTTCATTATGAACAAGTAGTACAGGTGTTGTAATTTCTAAAAAATTTTCACCATATTTTTCTTTTAATTGTGCTATATCCTTGTCAGAAATATCCCAGTACACAAATAACATAGTAGGGGTTTGTGCTAATAATTTAACTGTGGTTTCGTTATATCTATATGGTATGTCATAGTATTCTATATCTTCTAAATTAAATTTTTTATTTGTTTTTTTCTTAGAATTAGTGGCTGTTTTTTTAGTTTTAGAACTAACTTTTTTATTTGCAACTTTATCAATAGGCTTTTTTGTAACCTTTTTTGTAGTCTCAGTATTAATTTTTTTGTTAGTAGTTTTATCTACTTTTTTTGTAACTTTTTTAACTGCTGTTGCTTTCTTTGTTTTTTTTGTGCTAGTTTTATCAACTTTTTTTGTTGTTTTAGGCACGGATTTTTTCGTAATTTTCTTAGCAACAGTAACAGCAGTCTTGCTTACAGCGTTTTTTAAATTATCTTTTGTACTTTTCTTAGCCATAAAAGCCTCCTCTTCAGTTTTTCCCAATCAGTATTATGATATAACATTTATCAAAAAAAAACAAGTAATTCTACAAAAAAAATTGTTAAATTTTGTTACTTGATATTTCGCTTTATTTATAGTAAAATATTAAAGGCGTAGAAATGAGGGAATAAATTGTGAAAAAAATAATGAAAACAATTCTTACAGTAATATTAATATTGCTTATTATATATCTTTTTAGCTTTATTTTTAAAATGTATCAAAAAGATTTTTTAAATGGATTTTCAAAAGCAGAATTAGGTCTTAATTTAAGTACGTTCTCAAGAGATAAAGATGTAAGGTATTCCAATGCAGATTCATATAAAATAGAATCCCCAACATGGAATGATGCAATTTTTTATAAAACAATTAAAGTAGAAAAAAATAGTGTATATAGATTAAGTTGTATGGTAAAAACGAAAGATGTAGTTACAGGAAGGACCCCAAGTGATTCAGGGGCACAAATTTCAATTATGGATACACTGGAAAAATCTAGGAGTGTAACTGGTACAAGTGATTGGCAAGAAATAGAACTTTGTTTCAATTCATATGACAGGGAAGAAATCAATATAGGATTTCGATTAGGTGGAAATATAGATAATTGCACTGGTACGGCATGGTTTTCCGACTTCAAATTGGAAAAAGGAATAAAATCAGATAGTACCACATGGAATGTTGCTTGCTTTATAATAAAAAATACAGATGTTACCATCCCAAATACTGGGCAAAACGTTAATGTTAGTATGACTATAAATGAAGTGGCTACTATGGAACAAGATATGGAAAGATATAAAAACGCATGTGCAACTCTTTCGGGTGGCAAAATGGACGTAACTTATGATATATTTGAAATAGATCAACCTTTAATATCGATTTCGAATGATGATCAAAATGGCAATTTCGTTTCGGGTTCAGATGTTTCTAACATAATAGACCCATATTTGGATAAAAAAGAATATGATCATATTTTTATAGTAATAAAATTGGGTGATTTGCAGAAAAATATGGATATTCCAGTTAATAATTGGCTTGGATTAGGAAGTATGGTATACAGGGGAATAGGATTTTCAGACATAAGAGTTCCTAGTGATAGTGATCAAGTATATGTTTATACAAATAACCATACGTTTCCAGAAGAAGTAATGTTGCATGAATTTTTACATGATTTGGAAAGGCTTAGTAAAGATTTAGGTTATGATATTCCTGCGTTACACGCTTCGGGACAATATGGATACGAAAATCAAGCTACAACTGGTTTGGAAGCTTGGTATGAAGCATATATGAGGAAGACAATATTGGATAAAACAACTAATACGTATGTAGGGCTTCCAAGTGAAGTTTATACTGCAAGGCCAGCACACGATAGTGATTTTAAATATTCAGTAGAATTAGAATTTAATAGTGAACCGAAAAATATTTTTGAAGAAATATATAAAATAGTGCAACAAGCTAAGGATACATTTGAAAGCGTCTATTTAGAAAGGTCAGATAATACAAATGAAATTACTTGAATTTGATTTTGATTTACCAAAAGAATTAATAGCACAAGTTCCAATAGAAAAAAGAGATGAGTCTAGGCTGTTAGTTTTAAATAGGCAAAATAAAGCAATTGAACATAGAAAATTCAATAACATACTCGATTATTTAAGAAAAGGTGATTGTTTGGTAATAAACAATACTAAAGTTATTCCTGCAAGATTGCTGGGGAATAAGGTAGAGAATATCATAGAATGTCATTCTGAGCCTTTCTTCGGAGACAATTCTACGAAGAATCTATTGAAATCACTAGATTCTTCGGGAGTCAATCTTTGTAGTAACACTCAGAATGACGATGTAAAAACACATTCAATTGTAGAAGTCTTATTGTTAAAAAGAATAGAAAATGACAAATGGGAAACAATGGTAAGGCCTGGTAAAAAATTAAAAACCGGTGCAGAAATAGAATTTGGAGAAGGAATTTTAAAAGCAAAAATATTAGAAATTTTAGAGAATGGTAATAGGATAGTGGAGTTTTATTACAAAGGAATATTTAACGAAATTCTAGATAAAATAGGACTAATGCCATTGCCTCCATACATAAAAGAAACTTTAAAAGAAAAAGATAGGTATCAAACTGTATATGCAGAACATGAAGGTTCCAGTGCAGCACCCACAGCTGGTTTACACTTTACTAAAGAAATCATGGAAAAGATAAAAGAGTTAGGTGTTGAAATTGCAAATGTAACACTACATGTAGGAATTGGCACATTTCGACCAGTAAAGGTTGAAAATATTGAAGAACATGAAATGCATTCAGAACATTTTATAATAAAAAAAGAAGATGCTGAAAAAATAAACAATGCGAAAAACAATGGGAATAGAGTTATTGCAGTAGGAACAACATCTTGTAGGGTATTAGAAACAGTGGCAGGTAGCAGAAATGTAGGGGCACCTGCCCACAGGTACCCAGGAAGCACAACAAATGTAGGGGCATCTGCCCACAGGTACCCAGGATGCACAACAAATGTAGGGGCACCTGCCCACAGGTACCCAGGATGCACAACAAATGTAGGGGCGAACATTGTTCGTCCGAGACCATGCGGATGCCGGAGACCAAAACTCAGAGGTTCCACAGGTTTGTGCATGCGAAGGCGATACAGATATTTTTATATATCCTGGTTACAAATTTAAAATAGTAGATAGCTTAATAACAAATTTTCATTTACCCAAATCTTCTTTAATCATGTTAGTGTCAGCTTTTGCTGGCAAAGATTTTATAATGGAAGCATATGAAATCGCAATACAAGAAAAATATAGATTTTTTAGTTTTGGAGATGCAATGTTTATATTATAGTAGATTTAAGAAAGGAATAGCAATGTTAAAATATGAATTACTACACGAATGCAAACAAACAGGAGCAAGAAGAGGAAGAATACACACACCACATGGCATAATAGAAACACCAGTATTTATGCCAGTAGGAACACAAGCAACAGTAAAATCACTGACGCCAGAAGACTTGAAAGAAAAAGTAAATGCAGAAATTATATTGTCGAATACATATCATTTGTATTTAAGACCTGGAGATAAGATAATAAAAGAAGCTGGTGGCTTACATAAATTTATGAATTGGGATAGACCTATATTAACAGACAGTGGAGGTTTTCAGGTCTTTAGTTTAGGGGACTTAAGAACAATTACAGAAGAAGGGGTAGAGTTTAAATCTCATTTAGATGGGAGTAAACATATCTTTACTCCAGAAAACGTGATGGAGATACAAGAAAATTTAGGTGCAGATATAATAATGGCGTTTGATGAATGTGTGGGATATCCAGCAACATATGAATATACAAAACAGTCAATGGAAAGAACCACAAGATGGGCAACTAGATGTATTAAAGCACATACAAATACAAAAAAACAAGCTTTATTTGGGATAGTACAGGGTGGCATGTATAAAGACTTAAGAGAAATATCAGCTAAAGATTTGATAGAATTGAATTTTCCAGGATATGCAATTGGAGGGTTAAGTGTAGGCGAGCCATTTGAATTAATGAAAGATATTTTGAACTACACAACTAATTTGCTTCCAAAAGATAAGCCCAGATATTTAATGGGAGTAGGGAGCCCAGATTATATAATAGAAGCAGTATTGTCAGGCATTGATATGTGTGATTGTGTTTTGCCAACAAGGATTGCAAGAAATGGAACAGCATTTACATCAAAAGGAAAGGTAGTTGTACGAAATGCAATATATGAAAAAGATTTTACTTCACTTGATGATGAATGCGACTGTTATACCTGCAAAAACTATACACGAGCATATATAAGGCATTTAATAAAGGCACAGGAAATATTAGGAATAAAATTGTTGTCAATTCATAATCTAAAGTTCTTGACTAATTTAATGAAAAAGGTTAAAATAGAAATAGAGGGCGATAATCTTTTGACGTTTAAAGACGAATTTTATAAAAAATATGGTTATACGAGCGAGTAGATTCAAGCGGGCTTTGTATATTCGAAGGAGGAATAAAGATGGATTTTTTTGGACAAACAACACCAGTAGCAACACCTAAATCAAACAATAAAAAATTAATAATGTTTGGGATGGGTGGGCTAGTACTAGTTATTGTAGTTATAATGGTAGTAATGGCACTTATTTCATCATCAAGCAGTGCAAAAAATAATCTAATAATTGATGGAGTGGCAAAAGGTAAGATAGATAGTACAATGTTACAGGTTTTCACCGATGACAAAACAGGAGCTAGTATACCATATGTAGCAGTAGATAAAATAGCACCACTTGTAGGATATTTATTTTATATTGGAGAATATAATGTTGGTGGAAGTGAAGACAAAAATTATTGTTATGTACAGGATAAACCCGGTAATAATAATACCAGTAACGAAGTAGCAATGTTTGAATACGATTCGTCTGTGGTTAGTAAAGTATTATTATCAAACCCAAATATGTATGATTATTATGATATACAACAAAAAGTGAAGTATAGTCATACTGGTTCTAATGAATTATACATAAGTTTAGCAATGATGCAAAAGGCCTTTAATGTGACATATAAATATGATTCACAAAACAATGTGCTAACAATTAGTACAATGTCTTATATGGCAAACAATGATAATACTCAACTTCGAAAAAATGGGTACAAGGGAATATCAGCAGATTTTATTAATAAAAAAGCATTAGCAAACGGTTTAATTGTATTTCAAAGTAATGATAACAAATATGGAATTATAAATGCTTTAGATGGTTCAGAATTATATGGAGCAAAATATGATAGTATAACATATACAGAAGGAACTAATGTATTTTTGGCAAAAATGGGCGATAAAATGGGGATATTAAATGTAGATCCTAGCCAAAATACAGATTTTGCTTATAACGAAATGACCCTTATAGATAATCAATTGAATTTATACATGGTTAAAGATAGTAATAATAAATATGGCGTTATAGATAAAAGTGGGAATATAATAGTTCCAGTGGAGTATGACTACATTGGAATAAAAAATCCAGAAGCATTTCCAAGTAATAATATAACAAATCGATATGTATTATTTGAAAATTGTATACCTGTGCAACAAGGCGATAAATGTGCATTATTTGATATAAAAGGAAATTCGTTAACACCATTGAATTCGAAATTTAATTATGGATTTGGTTGCGTAACATCACAAACGACTGGACAAAATACAAGCAATGTATTGTTAATTCCTAGTACAGAAGGAATGGAAGGTATTGTGGTAGCTGCAAAGGGAGAATCTATACTGTATACAGGGCAAGTTAATACAACTTATGGAATTGTAGATGCATTTACAGGTAAGTTAGTAGTTGGACAGAATCAAACAAAAATATATGTACAGAATAACGAATATTATTATGTGGATAATAACAATATTGTTCACAGGGTAAAGGATATGATTATGTCAACTCCAACACCTGCGAATAACACTACTAATAATACTAATGATAATAATAATACTACTACTAATAATAACACAGTACAACCAGAATAATTTTAAATATGAAATAGGGGGCGTCCTAGAATTGTCATCCTGAACCACTTCTTACAAAGCCTTGCTATGAAGGATCTCATATTTCGTGAGATTCTTCGCAAGTAAAATCTTCGTAGAAAGACTCAGAATGACATTGCAGGAC
>WRFS01000042.1 GCA_009778695.1 Oscillospiraceae bacterium | reverse complement strand
TTCTCATTAAAAATCAACTACCTATTGATTAAAAAAATGTCCAAATTTCAATGAATCTGGACATTATCTTTACAATTTTTCGTGCAAGGTTGAAACTGGAATTTAACTTTTCACTTCACCTTTGTTACTAATTAAAACTTTTCAGCAAAGTAGCTTCTGGAGTATGGTATATCTTTTAAAAAGGTGAACGACAGCCCTTTGAGGCCCATGGAATCTCCAGAGGCTTGGGGGAGCCTTTTTAAAAGATATACCATACTCCAGAAGCGGAAGTTTTAGGCTAAAGTGTTAATATAATAACTTTATTGCAAAATTTTATTAAAAAACTATTGACAATTAGTCCAATTTTGTGATATTATAAAAAAATATATAAAAATTTCATTAAGAGAAAAAATAGATATCGAGAGGTATTAGGGTGTATAAACAAATAATGAGAAGAAATAGATAAGATTTTAATAATTTAAGGTAAGTTGATTAAAAAATGGGGGTCAACTACCTTTTTGTTGCTGTTGTACAAATTTTATGTAATATTAAAAAGAGGAATTACATACTTAAAGTGAAAAATTTTAAATTGCTAGGGCAGTGCAAATTTTAAGATTTTTGACGAAATATGTTAAGAAGGACTTTTTAATACTACAAAGAGGGCACAGCTGGTCTACCTAATGGGTATTCCTTGCTGAAACGCCCCTACAAATATAGAAATCTGCTTAATTTTTTTAAGAGGTGATTTATTTTGATTACGGACGTTAAACATGAAAAGTGCACAAGAAAAACATTTGCTAAAGTTGGAGATGCAGTTGAAATTCCAAACCTTATTAAGGTTCAAAAAGACTCTTATGAATGGTTTGTGAGTGAAGGGTTAGGGGAAGTTTTAAAAGACATTTCTCCAGTGATTGATTATTCTGGAAATTTAGTTTTAGAATTTTTTGATTACTACATGGAAGATAAGACAAAATATACCTTGCAAGAAGCAAAAGATAGGGATGCCACATATGCAACAAGATTGCATGTTAAGGTAAGGCTTATTAATAGGGAAACGGGAGAAATAAAAGAACAAGAAATATATCTTGGTGATTTTCCATTGATGACTGAAAACGGAACATTTATTATAAACGGAGCAGAAAGAGTTGTAGTCAGTCAGTTGGTTCGTTCACCAGGTTGTTATTATGCTTCTGATTATGATAAGCTTGGTAAAAAGCTATATACATCTACGGTTATGCCGATTAGAGGTGCATGGTTAGAGTATGAAACAGACTCAAATGATATTTTCTCAGTAAGGGTTGATAGAACAAGAAAATTGCCAGTAACATGCTTACTTAGAGCAGTTGGGTTAAAAACAGATGATCAAATAATAGAAACGTTTGGAGAAGACGATAGAATAATCGCAACAATTAACAAAGATCCAATTAAAACAGTGGATGAAGCAATTGTAGAAATATATAAAAAATTAAGACCGGGTGAATTGCCAACGGCAGAAGCTGCTAAAAACTTATTTAACGGCATGTTTTTTGATCCAAAAAGATACGATTTAGGAAAAGTTGGAAGATATAAATTCAATTTAAAACTAAATTTATCTCATAGAATTCAAGGGAAAATTTCGTATGATAAAATTGTAAATCCAGAAACAGGCGAAATATTAGTAGAAAAAAATGATATAATATCAAAAGAAGCGTCTAAACAAATACAAGATTCAGGAATAAACATAGTTGATTTAAAAATTGACGATAAAAAGGTTAGAGTTGTTGGAAACGGCACAGTTGATATCCATAGTTTTGTTGACTTTGATATTTCAGACCTAAAAATAAAAGAATTAGTAAATTACGAAGTTTTAAAAACAATATTAGATAATACAAAAGGTAAAGAAGAAATAAAGAAAACTATAAAAGAAAGAATAAGTGAATTAGTTCCAAAACGTGTTACAACTGAAGATATAATAGCTTCTATTAGTTATTTATTAAATTTAAAACATGGATTAGGAAATGTAGACGACATAGACCATTTAGGAAATAGAAGAATTAGATGCGTTGGAGAATTATTACAAAATCAATTTAGAATTGGTTTGACAAGACTAGAAAGGGTTGTTCGTGAGAGAATGACAATCCAAGACATAGACGTTATAACTCCGCAAACATTAATTAATACAAAGCCAATAACTTCTGCAATAAGAGAGTTTTTTGGAAGTTCACAATTATCACAATTTATGGACCAAACAAACCCATTATCAGAATTAACACATAAAAGAAGAATTTCTGCATTGGGACCAGGAGGATTATCGAGAGAAAGAGCAGGTTTCGAAGTAAGAGACGTGCATTATACTCATTATGGAAGATTATGCCCAGTAGAGTCTCCAGAAGGGCCAAACATAGGGCTTATATCAGCATTATCAACGTTTGCTATAATTAACGAATATGGATTTATTGAAACGCCATATAGAAAAGTTGATCCAATTACACATAAATTAACTGATGAAGTAGAATATATGACGGCAGATAGAGAAGAAGAAGAAGTTGTTGCACAAGCGACTGAACCAGTGAATGAAAAAGGTGAATTTGTAAACAACGTAGTAAGAGTTAGATACTTAGATGATGTTGTTGAAGTTGAAAAAGAAAGAGTAACATATGTTGATGTTTCTCCAAAACAGCTAGTTTCAGTTGGAGCATCGATGATACCTTTCCTTGAACATGATGATGCAAATCGTGCGTTAATGGGAGCAAACATGCAAAAACAAGCAGTTCCATTGTTGAAAGCGGATTCTCCTATTGTTGGAACTGGTATGGAGTATAGAGCAGCAAAGGATTCTGGAATAACAATTCTTGCAAAGGAAAATGGAGTTGTTAAAAAAGTTACTGGTGATGAAATTATTATTGAAAATTCTAAAAAACAAATAGAAAAATATAAATTGCAAAAATTTAAAAGAACAAATGGCGGAACATGTATAAATCAAAAACCAATTGTTTCTAGAGGAGAAAAGGTAAAAGCTGGAGATATAATTGCAGATGGACCGTCTACTGATAGAGGTGAATTTGCCTTAGGAAGAAACGTTTTAATTGCGTTTACAACTTGGGAAGGATACAATTTTGAAGATGCGATTCTTTTAAATGAAAGATTAGTTAAAGAAGATGTTTACACCTCTATTCATATTGAAGAATACGATTGTGAATGTAGAGATACCAAATTGGGTCCGGAAGAAATCACAAGAGATATTCCAAATGTTGGTGACGACAGCTTAAAAGATTTAGATGAACAAGGAATTATAAGGATTGGTGCAGAAGTTAGAACAGGAGATATCCTTGTTGGAAAAGTTAGTCCTAAGGGTGAGACAGAGTTAACTTCAGAAGAAAGATTATTAAGGGCAATTTTTGGTGAAAAAGCTAGGGAAGTCAGAGATACCTCATTAAGAGTACCACATGGTGAAGCTGGAACAATAGTTGATGTTAAGGTATTCGATAGAACAAATTCAGATGAACTAGGACCAGGGGTAAATGAAGTTATTAGAGTATATATAGCACAAAAAAGGAAAATATCTGTTGGAGACAAAATGGCAGGAAGGCATGGAAACAAAGGTGTTGTTTCTAGAATATTACCAGAAGAAGACATGCCGTTTATGCCAGATGGAACACCAATAGATGTAGTATTAAATCCACTTGGAGTACCATCTCGTATGAATTTAGGACAAGTGTTGGAAGTGCATTTAGGAATGGCAGCTAAAATGTTAGGCTGGAAAGTGGCAACACCCGTATTTGACGGGGCTTCAGAAAAAGATATAGAAGAATTATTAGAACAAGTTGGAATTTCCAAAGATGGAAAAACCATATTATATGATGGAAGAACTGGAGACCCATTTGATAAACCAATAACTGTTGGAGTAATGTACATGTTAAAACTACATCACTTAGTTGATGACAAAATTCATGCTCGTTCAACAGGACCATATTCTTTAGTTACACAACAACCACTTGGAGGTAAAGCACAATTTGGTGGGCAAAGATTTGGAGAAATGGAAGTTTGGGCATTAGAAGCATATGGGGCAGCGTATATCTTGCAAGAAATTTTAACAATAAAATCAGACGATGTTGTAGGAAGGGTAAAAACTTACGAATCAATCGTTAAAGGCACAAACGTACCTGAACCAGGGGCACCAGAAGGATTTAAAGTTTTAGTTAAAGAACTTCAAAGTTTAGGATTAGATGTAAGATTATATTCAGAAACAAATGAAGAACTAGAACTTAAAGAAGACATTGAAGATGGAATCGATTTTAATGTAGAAGAAAAAGACCACGTTTTGCTTGAAAAAGAATTAGAAGATGGATACATTAAAGAAACCCTTGGAGAAAAAGACCATTTAAAAGAGGCAATAGAAGAAGAGGAAGAAGATTTCAAGGAAGAAGAGAAAGAAGGTTTCGAAGAAGAAGAAGATATCGAAGACAATTTAGATGAAGCCGAAGATTTTGACAACGATTTAGCAGAAGAAAATCTGAAAGCAGATAATGACAGTTACGAATAGGAAACGTAGGGGCAGGTGCCCACACCTGCCTGGTAGGGGTCGCATGGTATGCGATTCGGAACAAATCCGTAGGGGCGGATTCCATATCCGCCCAAAATAAATCACAAAATCGCAAATGTGGGACATATGACCGCAAATGCAAAACAAAATCACATGGGGGAAGAAAGGAAATACATAAATGTATAATCCCGACATCCACCATAGAAAAAGCATAAGATTAAAACAATACGATTATTCAAAAGAAGGCATGTATTATATAACAATATGCACACAAAACAAAGAATGCATATTATCAGAAATTACAAAAAATGATAATATAAATAATGTAAAAAATACAAATGATAATGTAGGGGCGGATTCCATATCCGCCCAGGATTCCATTACCCAATCAAAATTGAATGACATTGGAATCATGGTAAATAATATATATTTAGATTTGGAGAATCAATTTATAAATATAAAATTACACAATTATATAATAATGCCTAATCACATACATGGGATAATAGAAATACGTGAAAGGGCGGATATGGAATCCGCCCCTACAACAATAAATGAAATTGTCCAGACATTTAAAAGGTATACGACGGTAGAATATATAAAGGGTGTTAAATCAGGGATATATAAACCATTTGATAAAAGAATTTGGCAACGTAATTATTACGAACACGTTATACGTAACGAAAAGGAATTATACAGAATCATTAAATACATACAATATAATCCATTAAATTGGGAAATGGATAATATATATAAAAATAAAAAAATATTTTGGGGGAGGTTCAACTAATGGATGAATTAGAAATTTTTAATAAAATAAAAATTGGGTTAGCTTCAGATGAAAAAATAAGAGAATGGTCAAGAGGGGAAGTAAAAAAACCTGAAACTATCAACTATAGGACTTTAAAACCAGAAAAAGATGGATTATTCTGTGAAAGGATATTTGGACCATCTAAAGATTGGGAATGTTACTGTGGAAAATACAAGAGAGTTAGGTATAAAGGCATTGTTTGCGACAGGTGTGGAGTAGAAGTAACAAAATCAAAAGTAAGAAGAGAGAGAATGGGGCATATTGAATTAGCAGCTCCAGTAGCTCATATTTGGTATTTCAAAGGAATGCCTAATAGAATAGCAATTGTGTTGGATATTTCTCCAAGAAACTTAGAGAAAGTTATTTACTTTGCAGCATATATTGTCACAGACAAAGGCGAAAGTGGATTAATGAAGTATCAAATTTTAAATGAAAAAGAATATTTTGAAGCAACAGAAAAATATGGAAAAAATTCATTTAAAGCAGAAATGGGAGCAGAGGCAATAAGAAAATTATTAAGGGAGATAGACGTAGATAAATTAGCAGAAAAACTTAAAAAAGAATTGCATACAGTAGCAGAACAAAAAAGAATTAAAATAATAAAAAGATTAGATACAATCGAATCTTTTAGATTATCTAACAACAAATTAGAATGGATGGTAATGGAAGTTATTCCAGTAATGCCGCCAGAATTAAGACCAATGGTACAGTTAGATGGTGGAAGGTTTGCAACATCAGATTTAAATGACTTATATAGAAGAGTTTTAAATAGAAATAATAGATTAAAAAGGTTGCTAGAATTAGGTGCACCAGAGATTATTGTAAGAAACGAAAAAAGAATGCTACAAGAAGCGGTAGATGCATTAATTGATAATGGAAGAAGAGGAAGACCAATAACAGGTGCTGGAAACAGGTCTCTTAAATCATTATCAGATTTATTAAAAGGTAAAACGGGTCGTTTCAGACAAAACCTATTAGGAAAAAGAGTTGACTATTCAGGACGTTCTGTTATAGTAGTTGGGCCAGAACTTAAAATATATCAATGTGGAATTCCAAAAGAAATGGCAGTAGAGTTGTTCAAACCATTTGTTATGAAAGAGTTGGTTTCAAGAGGATTAGCACATAATATAAAGAACGCAAAAAGAATGGTAGAAAGATTAAAACCAGAAGTATGGGATATATTAGAGGAAGTTATTAAAGACCATCCTGTAATGTTAAACCGTGCACCGACCTTACACAGACTTGGTATTCAAGCATTTGAGCCATTATTGGTTGAAGGTAGAGCAATAAAATTACACCCATTGGTATGTACAGCATTTAATGCTGACTTTGATGGTGACCAAATGGCAGTGCACGTGCCACTATCAGCAGAAGCACAGGCAGAAGCAAGATTCTTAATGTTATCTGTAAATAACTTATTAAAGCCTCAAGATGGCAAACCAGTAACAGTTCCAACTCAAGATATGATATTGGGAAGTTATTATTTAACCATGCAATTGGATGGGGAACCTGGCGAGAACATGATATTTAAAGATGAAGATGAAGCGGTAACTGCTTATGAAAATGGCGATTTAGGGCTACATGCAAAAATCAAAGTTAGGAAATTCAAAAAAATTAATGGAGAAATGAAATCAAAACGAATAGAAACAACTGTGGGAAGAATTATTTATAATGAAAATATTCCACAAGATTTAGGATTTGTAGATAGGACTGACCCAGAAAAATGTTTTGATTTGGAAATTGGTTTTCCAATTGATAAGAAAAGTTTAGGAACGATAGTATCTAAATGCGTTACGGTACATGGACTTTCAAGAACGGCAGAATTATTAGACGATATTAAAACTTTAGGATTTAAATATTCTACCAAAGGAGCTATAACAGTTAGCGTTTCCGATGCAGTTATTCCAGAAGCTAAGAAGGAAATCCTTAAGAAAGCAGAAGTTGAAGTTGAAAACATCTTAAAACAGTATAAGAGAGGATTAATAACCGAAGAAGAAAGATATTCTGAAGTTATTAAAATCTGGGAAAGAACTACAAAAGAAGTAACTGAAGCAATGAAGGAAAACTTTGACGATTTAAATCCAATTTACATGATGGCACAATCTGGAGCTAGAGGTAATATAAATCAGTTAAGGCAAATCGCAGGTATGCGTGGACTTATGGCAAACACATCTGGAAAAGCAGTAGAAATTCCAGTTAAGTCATGTTTTAGAGAAGGACTAGATTCATTGGAATACTTCATATCTTCACATGGTGCTAGGAAAGGTCTTACAGATACTGCACTTAGAACAGCCGACTCTGGATATTTAACAAGAAGATTGGTAGATGTAAGCCAAGACATAATAGTTAGAGAAGAAGATTGTGGTACAGATAATGGAATAGAAGTTTCTGCAATAAAAGACGGAAATCAAGTAATTGAAAGATTAGCTGAAAGATTAGTTGGCAGATATGTTGTAGAAAAAGTAGTACATCCAGAAACAGGCGAAGTACTTGTAACTACAGATGAAATAATTTCAGAAGATATGGCAGAAAAAATAGAAAAATTAGGCATCGAAAAAGTAAAAGTTCGTTCAATACTAGAATGCAAGGCAAAATATGGTGTATGCAGCAAATGTTATGGAATGGGCTTAGCAACAAGAGAAAGAGTAAGCTTAGGAGAAGCAGTAGGAATTATAGCAGCACAATCAATTGGTGAGCCAGGAACACAGTTAACAATGAGAACTTTCCATACAGGAGGAGTTGCAGGAGGAGATATTACACAAGGTCTTCCAAGAGTTGAAGAGTTATTTGAAGCAAGAAAACCAAAAGGTTTAGCAATAATCTCTGAAATTGCAGGAAAAGTAAAGATAAAGGATATTGATAATAAAAGAAGAAAAGAAGTTACTGTTGTTGGTAAAGATGATTCAAAGACATATATAATTAGCTTTGGATTGAAAATAAAAGTAAAAGATGGAGACGTAATAGAAGCGGCTGAACCAATAACAGAGGGGTCAATTAATCCAAATGAAATACTTGAAATTAAAGGCAGGGAAGGTGTGCATAGATACCTTACTACAGAAGTTCAAAAGGTTTATAGAAACCAAGGTGTTGATATAAACGATAAACACATAGAAGTAATTTGTAGACAAATGTTGAGAAAAGTAAGAGTTGATGATAGTGGCGAAACAGAGCTATTTGCAGGTTCTTTAGTAGATGCTGCAGAATTTCAAGAAATCAATGCAAAAGTAATTGAAGAAGGAAAGCTACCTGCAAAAGGCGTGCAAGTATTACTAGGAATAACGAAAGCATCACTTGCAACAGACAGCTTTTTATCAGCAGCTTCATTCCAAGAAACCACGAGAGTATTAACAGAAGCGGCAATTAAAGGGAAAGTAGATTCTTTGCTAGGCTTAAAAGAAAATGTTATAATAGGAAAGCTAATTCCAGCAGGAACAGGAATGATGAGATATAGAAGCAAGAAGATAAACACAGAATTAGAAGAAGAATTGGCGGCAGCAACAGAAAACGATGTAATGATGAACATTGTAAAGAAAGCAGAATAACAAGGAGGCAAACATGCCAAAAAAGGAAGATATAGAAAGTTCAATAGGGAAAACCACAGTATACGTAATAATTATCTTAATACTACTAACTATAATCTGTTATCTCGATACGAGGCTAATAATGCCATCCGTGATTGTATTTGTTTGTATAACGTTATACTCCGTATGGATTAACGACAAAAATAAAACGGAAGTAGTAAAACATATCCAAGAATTAACGTTGGATACAAACCAAATAATAAAAAACACAATGATTAATGCACCATTTCCATTAGTAATAATAAAAAATAATGACGATATAATTTGGAAAAACACGCAATACACTAAGCAGTTTTATGGAACAGACATTAAAAAAAGTTTATCCGAAACATTAAAGGAAATAAAGCTAGAATATGAAAATACAAACACCGTAAATGTTGATAAAGAAATGATTGTAGGAGGCAAAATATATAAATTACTTGGACAATGTGTAAAACTTAAAGGAATGAGAAAATCTAACAAGAAAAATAATACAGAGTTGTATTATATTAGTTTGTATATTATAGATAATTCAGAATACATTGAAATTTCAACGAAATATGAAGAACAAAAAACCTGTATAGGCATAATTACCATAGACAATTATGAAGAAATATTGCAAAGAATATCTGTAGAAGAAAAGCCACAAGTTTTGGCTTCAATTGAAAAAGCCATATACGATTGGACTACACCTACTGGTGGACTAGTAATAAAAACAGAAAGAGAAACATATATTTATGTATTTGAGCAAAAATATTTAAAATATTTAGAAGAAAATAAATTTAGTTTATTAGACAGCATAAAAGAAATTAACATACCTGGTAAAGCTCAGTTAACAGTGAGCATTTCTATATCTAATGAAGGAGATTCGGATTATGAAAAATACGAATCTTCTTTAACAGGTTTAGATATAGCCTTAGGAAGAGGCGGAGACCAAGCAGTAATAAGAAACGATAAACAATATAAGTTTTATGGTGGAAGAACCCAAGAAGTTGAAAAAAGAACCAAAGTGAAAGCTAGAATCATATCTCAGGCGTTAAAAGAATTAATTATGGATGCAGAAAATGTTGTAATAATGGGACATAAAAATGGAGATATTGATTCAATAGGCTCTAGTTTAGGGCTTTATAGATTGGTAAAAACGTTAAATAAACCAGCTTATATTGTTAATAGCACATATGGGTTATCGCTACAAAACTTAATACAAGAATTAGAAAAAGACGAAGAATATAAAGAAGTTATAATAGATAAAGCTGAAGCTATTACTTTAACAAACGAAAAAACGTTGTTAATAATTGTTGACACACACAGACCAAGCTTTACAGAGATTCCAGAATTATTAGAAAAGACGAAGAACACCGTGCTAATAGACCATCATAGAAAAGGCACAGAATTTATAGAAAATCCATTATTAATATTTCATGAAGTATATGCTTCTTCAGCATCAGAGCTTGTTGCAGAGATATTACAATATTCAGAAGATGTTATTGAACTTAAAGAAGTAGAAGTAGAGGCACTATATGCTGGAATAATATTAGATACAAAAAACTTTACATTTAAAACGGGAGTAAGAACTTTTGAAGTAGCAGCATACTTAAGGAAGTTTGGTGTGGATATTATAAAAGTAAAAAAATGGTTTCAAAGCGATTTAGAAAACTACAATATAATTGCTGATGTTATTAAGCAAACAGAGATAGTAAGAGAAATAATTGGGATTAGTGTATATAAAGAAAATAATAAAGATGCGATATACATATGTGCAAAAGCGGCAGATGAACTATTATCAATAAGCACGATTACAACGTCATTTGTTATTGGCAACACAGGGGAAGCCGTATGTATAAGTGGAAGATCCATTGGGGATATAAATGTTCAAGTTATATTAGAAAAATTAGGCGGCGGCGGAAACATTACAACCGCAGGTACACAAGTAGTAGGTAAAACTGTTGAAGAAGTGAAGACAGAATTGTTAGAGAAGATAGAAGAATATTTTAGTGAGAATGTGTAGGGGCACTCCTGAAATTAACAATAACAAAAATATGTAAACCATAACCGTAACAAAAAAACAATGAGATTTCAATCAATAATCCATTCACCACATTTGTAAATTTTCTAAAACCAGATATTCCCAATGCCTTCAAGCGAAAAATCAACAGAACACCAAATATTAAACAGCGAAACTTGTTGAAAAACAAGACATTGCTGTTTTTTATTGTCGGAAAATAAAATGTAAATAAAATGTAATATTTTGAAAAAATCATAAACAAAATGTCTATTTCCGTAACAAATGGCACTTCAAAAACCCCCAAAAACTACCAAAACAGGAGGAAACTGCTATTGTAAACTTTATTAAAAAATGTTTTAATATATTTAAAGGTATGGCTGAAAATCAGGACCTGTATTTTAATATGTTTAAAGAATATGAATCAAAATGGGAGATTCATATTAAAGGAGGAAATTATGAACATAAGAAAAATCACATTAAAGGGGATAGCAATATTCGTAATAACGCTATT
>WRFS01000041.1 GCA_009778695.1 Oscillospiraceae bacterium | reverse complement strand
ATTATTTTAAAAAATAAATATTTAATAATAATTCAGTTATTAAATTAATAATTAATTATTTTAATTAAAACAATTAATTTTATTTTTAGATAAAATAATTAAAATAAAATCTATTATGACGTGTATAATATGTTTTTTTATTATTTTATTATTAATTTTCACAAAATATTTCGCAAGGGAAAGTGTTTACATAAGGCGGGAAATTGGGGCTAAAAACTATAAATGGAAAAGTTTTTCATATTTATAGTTTTTCAGATTTCCCATGGAAATTAATCTTTGAATTTGTTATTTATGATAAAATTATGATAAGAGCTTTTAGCAATGGTGATTAACACGAATGTTTTTTTATGGAAAATTTTTTAATATTTATGTATTTTTTTCTAAATTAATTAAAATAAATAATAATTAAATTAAAATTAATTAATTAAAATAAATAATAATTAAATAAAAACAATCAAAAATAAAAATAATTAATTAATTAAATAATAATTAATAAATAATAATAATAAATTAATTAATTAAATAATAAATAATAATAAATCAATAAAAATAATTAATTAATTAAATAATAAATAATAATAAATCAATTAATATTAATTAAATAACAAAAACATTAATAAATATTTATGTGTTTTTTTATAATTTAATTAAAATAAAAAACAATTAAAACAAATAATAATTAATTTAATTAAAATAAATGGTAATTAAAAAAAATTATTATTTATTATTTTTTTAATAATAATATTATTTAATAAGTGTATTGTTAATTTAATAATAAATAAGAAAATAAAAAAAACAAATAAAAATTAAATATTTTTTATTTGATTGCTCTAAAAATTTTCATAGTGGTTGTGATAAATTTAAGTTTATGTTAGAATAAATATCGTAAAAATAAAAATAAACAATAAATAAAAAAAGAGGCATATCAAATGAACAAACAAGAATATACAAAATTATTTATCATATTAGGAGCAATTAATATAACGTGCCTTTTGATATCTAATATTGTAACAATAAAAACAATCAATATTTTTGGACTAGTTTTTGCAGCAGGCGATATATTATTTCCAATAACATATATTTTAAATGATATACTTACAGAAGTTTATGGATTTAGAAAAGCAAGATTAACCATTTGGCTTTCATTTTTTTGTAATTTAATAATGGTGCTGGTATTTTTGATTATCCTTAAAATACCCGCAGACTCTTCTTTTCATTATCAAAATGAATTAGAAATAGTTTTAGGAATGACACCAAGATTGCTGATAGCATCGTTTATAGCATATATAATTGGAAGTTTTGTTAATTCAATAACCATGTCAAAGCTAAAAGTAAGGATGAAAGGAAAATATTTGCCACTTAGAGCAATAGCATCAACAGCACTAGGGGCTTGTATCGATACGATTATTTTTGTTCCAATAGCATTTTTAGGAAGAGTAGACTTATCTGTAATGGTCAGCATGATGATAAATGTCTTTTGTTTAAAAGTATTATTTGAGATAGTGTTAACACCGGTTACATATAAAGTAATAAAGGAAATTAAAAGAAGAGAACAGATAGATGTTTTTGATCATAATGAAACTTACAGAATTATATAAAGTCTTAGACGTATGATTAAGGCATCGACAAAATAGTATAAATTATAGTATAATAAAAATCAAAATACATTAATTTGAGAGGAGAAATAGTAATGTCTACAATTAATCCAGAAATAATTGAAATTATCAAAAAATATAATAATGGAGAATATTATAATTATATTGAAAATACAATACTCCCACAATATGAAAAAGACAAAGCACATGATGTAGAGCATATTTATGATGTAATTAACAGAGCATTTGCGTTAAATAAAAACCTTGAACTAGGGTTAGATTTCAGGGTTTTATCTGCAGCAATATTTTATCATGACATTGGAAGAAATATTAATGATGAAACTCATGAAATAATTTCTGCAGAAATATTTATGAGTGATGAAACAATGAAAAAATTTTTTACAGATGGAGAAAGGAATATTATAAAAGAAGCTATTGAAGACCACAGAGCTTCTTTGGATGGAGAACCTAGAAATGTATATGGGAAACTCGTTTCTTCGTCTGATAGAAATACTAATTTAGAGCTACCATTAAAAAGGACATATCAATATCGTTGTAAAAAAAATCCAGACTCTGCTTTAGAAAAGAAAATCAGAGAATCTTTTGAACATTTAAATCAGAAATTTGGAGAATCAGGATATGCTGGCACTGTTTATTTTGATGATGGGGTTTATAAGAAATATTTAAAGGAGTTCAGATTATTATTAGATAATTATGACTTATTTCGTTCTGAATATTTGAGGGTGAATCAAATTGATGAAATTGAAGTGAATGGAGTAAAAGCTAAAGATTACGAAAAAACATTATCTCATTTTGCAGATTATGAAAAAGAAAGATATACATACACCGGGAGCGGACTATTGTAATTGATTTTTTAAGGGAACCACATACTTAAGGAGGCGGAAATTTTAGGCTAAAACATTCGATTAGTAACGTAGAAACCGTTTTATCTTGTAAATTATAGACAAAATAAAATTGTTTGTAGTATAATAGAACCAATAATAAAAGAAGGAGTAAAAATTTATGGATAAAAAATTATATAGATCTAACACTGATAAAGTATTATTAGGCGTGTGTGGAGGACTTGCAGAATTCTTTGGACTAAATTCCGTTCTTATAAGAATTCTTTGGTTATTGGCGGTATGCCTATTTGGCACTGGAATTTTAGCATATATAATATGTGCAATTGTAATGCCAAAGCAACGATAAAATGGAAATAGAAAGTACAGATGGGATATTTTCGGTGATTTATTCGAAAATGTTAGGTAACAATTACAAGAAAATGGAGGGGGAAAAATGGGGAAATTAAATTTAGATGATTTTCAAAAAAAATTTAATTTAGATAACTCTTTTATAGAAATAGTAGCTTCACTTTTTGATAAGCTTGTATCGTTTGGCTATATTGGAAATTCTCAAAAAAGTGACCTTATAGAAAAATTAAATCAAAATGTTGAGCATGTAATATTGGGAACAACGGATAAATATGATTATAAAAGTGGATATTATGATGCACCGTCAAAAACTTTATATGTAAAAGACCCTACTAATAAAGCAGCTATTTATTTGAGGGTTTTGTATGCCATAACCACAAATAAAATAGATGAAACCACATATAATGTAGGATTTAGCACAACGAGGTTTGATTTAGAAACGCATAAGAGATTAGTTCATGAAAATTTTGCTATTAACAGAACGGTATTTGCCAACCTTACGTGTAAACTGCTAAACGCTTTGCCAACATCAATTTCAATAGAACCCTCTAACGCAACATATTCTCACGATTTTTTGGGACATGCAATAACTTCTGGTAACGACATGTATGCAATGGAAGGCAAAATACTATCTGAAATGTGTTTTGCACTTAACTTAAGTGAAGAAATAATATACGAAGCAATATTTTTAGATACAGGGATACAATCATTAAAAAGGATATTCGAAAAAGTCGATTTTCAAGAGAATAAAGAGTTTTTATTAACTTTTGATCAAGTTAGTAGACGATACTCTAATTATTTAAAATTTGTTCATATATTAAAGCTATTAAATCTTAATCATATAGAGCTTAAGAAAAAGGTATTAAATCCAGAGTTTGATGAAATTAAAGCAGAGAGAGCCGTTATATTAAATAAATTGAAAGAAAACCTAAATAACTTTGTAAACATAGCAGATATTAATGAAGATGCTGACCTTACGGCAGTTTTAGAAGAAACCTTAAAAAAATTCGAACAAGAAATATTAGAGGATATAACACATATCCAGCAGATATTGGCAAACAAAATTATTACAGCAATGGAGCATTTGCCGATATATATATATATTAGCAAATTAAAACAGTTTAACGATATGTTAATATTTCCAAATAACAAAATATCTGAAACTATATTTAATATAATTATTTTTAAAATTATGGAGTGTACTGAACTTACGGAAATAAATATAATTCAGAAATTTCGTTACTCTTTAATAAATTATGTTTTGTTTTTAGAAAAACTTAAAGAAATATCAAAAAAGATAACTTTTTATATAAGCATGAACGATATTAGTTCAAATGAAACGAGTGGCTATGCGATTATTATGGTGAACGATGTTTTTTCTCAAATTATAAAAGTAGTGGATTTGGACAAGGGAATTCAAGATATTGAAAACAATTGTATGGTGGTTAAAACGGACAGTTTAAAACAGGTAATAAATAATGAGCACACAAATGAACGTGTTGAAAGAATAGAAAAAATAGTGGAAGCACTTAAAAGTGCATATGTTGAGCTTGTAAATATTCCTCTTGAAAATATTTTTATTTTTTCTTGTGAAGGAAAAGAATTTTTGATTGTGGACAAAATCAAAGGGGTAGAGTTGTTTTTAGTAAAGTATGAAGCGGGAAGCTATGAATGCGTTAAGTTGGGATTATCAGAGAGTTTCTTGTTGTTTGATGCGAAATAAAGTAAGATTCTTCGTAAGTCAGGCTACGAAGTAGGGCTCAGAATGACAATGCCTGAAATTCACATAAGTTTCGAAAGAAGTCTAGGATACTTTAGGGTATATCTAAAAAATTGTGCTAGGATTGTTTTGTTAATATATATAAGGGGCAACTGAGAACTTGCAAAATTTGGGTCGCCGTGGACGTCAACTCCTACGAAAACGTAGGGTTGGCATCCACGACAACACAAAATTTTGCGTTCAAGGTTACCCCTTATTGTTTGATCAGTTGCTTGAATTTTCTCGCAACCGATTTGAGTTGAACTTAGCAGATGAAGACGTTGTTATTGCTACGGGAGCAATGATAGAAGACACCATTCCGTGAACACGGTCGTGTTCTCCACATGTTGCTCCAATAGAGAGAAGTTCTCCATCGTTGTTGTAGTATGGAGTAATCCTCAAGATTACTGGAGATTTTGTTGCGGTAAAATCTTCACTAATATGAGAAGTTTTCCGCTTAACTCCTTGTATAAAGGGCTGAAGAACATATAGATGTTCCGTATCCTTTAGTGCAAAATTCAGCACTTTCAGGCACTCACTTCCTGACATTTGATTAAGAAACCAAACGCCTCTACCCCACGAAGCATTTTCCGAATAACCAGAAACTTTGAGAACATACCATCGTTCACTCGATGTAAGATTAGCTAAATCGCGGACGTTGTTCATTTCTTCAGGGAGTAGCCCTGTGAAGAAAATTTCTTCACCAAGAATACACGTCTGAGGAATTACACGTTGTAAAAAATAGTAATAGTAATCGAGTTCTTTTCGGAAAAAACTATCAAATCTTCTGTCCCAAATAAGAGACAGAAGTGCCTTTTCCTCAACTTGAGGAATTAGGCTTGGGACCAGTTCTGCATTCTGGCTTACACAATACACGGATTCATCAGTTTGAGTTTCCCACGTGTAAAATGTGCGATAGACCAAATCTTTTGGAATACCATCACCAGCAAGTTGCACGTCCCAGCCTTTAGGGAATACTTCTTTTGCAAGATAACGCAACTGCCCAACGTTTTTTTCACAGTGATGTGAATAAACGATGGTTCCTGGGTCTTTAAACTGCGATTGGAAATGTTTTTGCAACTTGTCTTCAGGGAGCAACATATCGCCATACCCTAGTGAAATGTAAGCATGGTTTAAGATATCTTGTATTCCTAAACCAAAAATTGAATGCTCAATTTCGAAGACACGGACTGTCCCTTCCCGAGACAAGCCTAAATCGAGGCGGAAAAAAGGAAAAGTCAATACCTTTCCCAAATCCAGACCTTTCATCGAATCCGGCTTGCCTCGGTCCAAAAGCTCGCGAAATTCCGCACAGGTTGCGTATAGGTTTATAATCGCCTTACGAAACGTCGCAAATGCTGGACCGAGCCTCAAGATGTCTTCTAATGTACCGCTCCTTAGCAGAAGAGGTCCAGGCGACACTCTAAACGGAAGTCCATGAATGCATGCCCCTTGGTACTTTTTGTCTACATCATACGGCGGAAAAACCCGCATCCAATGTTTAAGAGTATCTACCGTAGTCCAGTTTCTTTCTTTATTGCTTTCCATAACATTTCCCCCCATAAAGGTTTACTTGTTAACTTTTTCAACTCATTTTCAATGTACAAACATGGTATAATTATAACACATTATGTAAAACTTGTAAAGAATATAAGACGTGTTGGTACAAAACATATTTGTATCAACTACAAAAAACACATGTTTGAATTGTGGACAATCCCCTTTTATAATTAAATTATAAGAGAACAAATTATAACGGTTATAGTTTTTTATGAAGGTGGATTAAAATGGATACAGTAATAAAAGGAAAGGTAATTAAAACAATAATAACAAGTATGGCAAAAGTGTTGACATTAGCTACAATTTTGACATTTATAAATATGGCCATATAATCTATAAACTGTTATAACAAAGATTTAAAATAATTATAAGCTGATATATATTATTTTCTAAATGAAACAATTACCATGTTAGTCATGGGTTCCCCCTATGCTTAAATGGCTCATTATAGAAAATAATATATAACGGCTTATAATGTATTGACTTTTTTTTGTTTATATCGTATTATACAAATAAAACCTGTGTTTAGTAAGCATGGCACAAGGAGAAGTTGTATGAATATATATGAACAGAACTTTGATTTAAATTTGTATAAAACATTTTGCGTGGTTGCGGAAACAAAAAGCATTTCTAAAGCGGCAGAAGTATTGTTTGTTTCTCAACAAGCGGTCAGCTATAGTATAAAACAGCTGGAATATGCATTAGGCGGAAAATTATTTTTCAGAACGCCTAAAGGAGTTGTTTTAACGCCAGAGGCGGAAAAACTATATTTTCAAGTGTACGAGTCTTTAAATAATATTATAATGGGACAAGAAATTTTTACAGAAGACAAGGAATTAAAAGCTGGGCACATTTATATTGGTTGCAATGCAAGCTTATTTGATGTTTGTATATATAAATATGTAGCTTCTTTTCACAAAACATATCCTAATGTTGAAATTCATGTTGTTAGTAAGCCATCAAATGATTTGTTTAAAATGTTAAGAAATCACGATCTTGATTTGGTAGCAAAAAAATTTACCAGCGAGGATAGCACAGACCCACAGTTTTCAGTTAAAATGTTTTCTGAAATTAACAATTGCTTTATTGGTAATAAAGATTATAAATTTTTGGCGGAGAAAAAACAAGTTTCACTAGAAGAATTGAATCAATACCCGCTTTTGTTGCCAAACAAAGATAGTTATGAAAGAAGATATTTAGAAGAAGATTTTAGAAAGAAAAATTTAGAACTAAAGCCATTAATGGACTTTACAAGCCATGGGCCGATTATTAAATTTGTAAAAGAGGGTTTTGGTATAGGTCATGCAATAAAAGAACAAGTAGAAGAAGATTTAAAAGCAGGAATTTTGTTTCAAATTCCAGTGGAAGGAGTTACCTTTACTGATAATATTGGAATGATTTACGATGAAAAATATTTGACATTTGCTGCAGATAAATTTATTTCTAGTCTTTAAAAATTCCCCCAAGTATTCAAAGGCCAAAAACTAAAAACAATTTTTCCTTCTAATCTTGAAATTGGAATGCACCCAAAGTTTCTGCTATCTGCACTTTTAGTTCTATTATCGCCCATAACAAAAACATATCCTGCAGGGACAATTACATCTGAAAAAGTATAGCCAGTTGCAAGAGTTTCAGTACCAGGAGTTAAATACGGTTCATTTAATAAGTTCCCATTTATATATACTTTTCCATTAGAAATATTAACGTGTTCACCCGGCAAACCAATAATTCGTTTTATATAAGTTGTTTTTTCGGCTTCTAAAACGTAATGTATAAAACCATCAAAAAAAGAATAATTGGTTTTATTATAAATCGCCACGGGATTTGAATAATCAATTTTTTCATTAAAATTCATAATACTAGGTGCTTCAAAAGTAACAATCATGCCTCTAGTATAATCTTTGTTTTGAGTAACAAACCATCTGTCCAATATTAGGCGTTGACCAGGTTGTAGCGTTGGAAGCATTGATTCTTGCTCCACAATTCTAGGGGTAATTATATAATATTTTACTAATAGTGCAACTGCTACAGCTAGAATTAAAAATATTAACCAGCTGAGAATTTTTATTATTATTTTATCTGTTTTATTTTCAATATTTGTTGCTTTGCTTGAATCCGTAGTTTTTATAATCTTTTTATTATTCATATCTATTAACCATCCTAAATTAATAATATTATACACTAAATTACAGTTGTTTTTCAACAAATTTGTTACTGTTTATGGTTTTCTCTGAAATGTCCGCTTTGGGTGGTTAGTATATGTTTTTAAAAAGGCTCCTCCAAGCCTCCGGGGACTCCATGGGCCTCAATGGGCTGTCGTTCACCTTTTTAAAAACATATACTAACTACCCAAAGCTAATTTGCCTAAAAGGATTAAATATTTATACAAATTTAAAAAAAACTATTTACAAATGCGGTTTTTTGTGATAATATATTTGCGGAGAGATTTACGGAACAGGGAGATACAAAAAATAGGGGGAATTTAAATGAATATTATTAATCTTGGAAAAACAAGAAGAGTAAGTATAGCAAAAACATTATTTGTAGTGTTGTTATTTGCTATGTTTTTTGTTTTGTTAAACAATAACAAAAGTTTTGCTGCAACGTCGGTAACATTAGAATCCGTATTATTTGACGGAACAAATTCAAATTATATAATCTATACAAACGGTTATAGCAGTGCATTTGAATATGCATTTGGTAATGATCTAAACAATCCACCAACAGTATATTATCAATGCGATAAGGACAAAGATGGCAATAATGTGGTAATAGTTCCAAAAGCTAACACTGAGACGGCAAAATATTTATATATAAAAGGAGATAGCAACGTTTACGAAGTGGATTATAGTACGGCATTAGATATGACTACTGCAGATTACCTTAACAATCTAACAAAAATAATAACGATTAGTGCTCCTCAAGATAAAAGTGTTGAAATAAAGGAGACAAACAAAACTACAACTCAAACAATACAATATGTTGAAGTAACGGACACTAATCATACGGATATGCAATATATATTAACTAAATTAGATGCTAACACTGCAAAAGCATTGCTTAACTGTCTTGCAGACTTAAACGACAAAATAACACCGGCGAATCCAAATCCAGCAGATGTTATATTATCTATGAAACAGTTTTGGGCAATGTACCAAAGTTTATCATCAACAAACTGGGTAGCGGTTCCTAGCGATAAAATTATAGAAGAGCCACTAGATACGCAAACAGGAGATGTTTATGTGTTATGGTTACAAGGAAAATCTGTTAGTACTGGCAATGTAGAAAAAGACATGAAAATATTAACGTGTATTAGAGGAGAAACGAGTGTTGTAACAAATACTCAAATTGTACAAAAATTACCTAAAACAGGTGCAGATTTTACACTAGAAGGACTATTGGTAATTAATATAATCCTTATAGGAGTAGTATACTTAAGAATTAGAAATTTAAAGAAAAAAGTCTAAGACAGAGCATTAGGAGAGAAAATGAGAAGAAATAATGCTATAAAATCAAGTATAAAAAAATATAAAATTTTATTAATAGTTCTAGTAGCGACGTTAATTGTTATAATAGGATTAATGATAAACAGAACTATGAAATATGATTCTGCGGAAGAACAAGCACAAAATATATTAAATGCAATGGCAGAAATAAAAGTGTTAGATGGTAATGCATTAGAAGTTGCTGTTGAAAACACAAAAATGGATGGGCATCAGGTAATAGGAAGCATAAAAATAGATTCTGTAGGATTGGAGTATCCAATTTTAGATGAAACGACAGAGGCTACATTAGCTTTAGCAATCACTAAGCTTTCTGGACCAGACTTGAACACAAATGGAAATGTTACTTTGGCAGGACACAACAATAGAAATGGTAAATTGTTTAGTAAACTTCCTAATGTAAAAGTAGGCGATGTGATAGAAATTACAGATATGAAAAACAATACAGTTCAATATAAAGTTTATAAAACATATACAGTGGATCCCACGGATATTTCATGTACATATACTACGGATCCAAATAAAAAAGAAATTACATTAATAACGTGTACATTAGGAGCTATTAAAAGAATAGTTGTTAAAGCAAGTGAGATTTAAAATTAATTTAAAGGGGGAAAATTAAATGCAATCAAACAACAAAAAGAGAATTATTATGATTTCTGTAATAGTAGTATTGCTTATAGTAGCAGGCACTGCGGTTGGAGTGTTTTTGAACAATCAAAAGCAGGCAGGTGCTGTAAATGCACCAGGCTCGGAAATAGTTGATTCCGAGGCATTACAAAATGTTACAGGAAATCAAACAACAGATCAGGCAAATCAAATAGTTGATTCTGAGGCATTACAAAATATTACGGGAGACCAAACAACAACGAATAATACAACAGACACAACAACGTTACCACAAACAGGAACAACTACAACTGGGACCACTACAACAGGCACAACGACAGGGACTACAACAGGTACAGGAACTACAACAGGAATAACAACACAGACTGTTCCAGTAACAGCAGCCACCTTAGATGTTCAATGGGAGCCACAAACAATAGCTGCCATGAGCTTTGGTGCTACATTAGGTAAAAACGAAGGGGCAGTTAATATAACTAAAGATATATTGGGAGTTTCAGAAAAAGAAAATTTACCCGATCAAGACTTTACTGTGAATATAACAGGTAAAGATTCTTATAATTATCCAGTTGATGAAACAGTAACAATAAATCCAACGAAAGTAACCTCACCAGTAATATTGCCTTATGGGACATATACAATAACAGAAGCAGTGACAGAAGAACAACAATCACATTATACTTTAGATTCAATGAACATAGAAACTGGATATGTAGATGCTAATACAGGGAATTTCATAGCAAATAATAATATGACGGCTACAAATGAATTTACATTAACTAGTACAACAAATAATGTAGCAAATATTATAGTAGCCAATAAAAACACAGACTTAAGCTATGTGGTAAACTACTTAGAGCAAGGAACTGATAAAGTATTAGCAGAACAAAAAGTAGTAACTGGTCAAACATATGGAACAGATGTGACAGAAGAAGCAATACCTATAGAAGGATACAATCAAGTAGACCCAACAAGTCAAACAATTACAGTAGCCGTAGATAATAATGTAATTAATTTCTACTATGCACCAAGAACGGATTTAAGTTATACGGTGGAATATTATTATGATGGCAGTATTGATAACAGTAAAACTGATACAGTTGACAATCAAACTTTTGGTACGGTTGTAAGCACATATACAGATAAAGTAATTGACGGATACACGTTAGATAGTGACACGGCACCAATAACAATTGGAACTGATACAAATGTAATTAAAGTGTACTATGTAAAGAGAACAGATTTAAGTTATACGGTAGAATACTATTACGATGGTAAAATAGATAATAGTAAAACGGATACATTTGACAATCAAACATTTGGT
>WRFS01000040.1 GCA_009778695.1 Oscillospiraceae bacterium | reverse complement strand
TGCTGCAATTGCCATTGGCTGCAATAAAAAAATTAATAGCACAAATGACACCATTAATTTCCATAAAATTTTCTTTTTGATACTTCTTTTTTCTCCATTCATTATTGTATCCCCCTTTAATAACATAAAAAACCCTATCGAAAAATTTTACAATAAAACTTTTCTTTTGATAAAATCCTACACCTTTTTAAAAAACTTGTCAATACTTTTTTTAAAAAAATTTGTTGAAATATCAACAGTTTCTGTCAATTATTTATTCAAAAAATAAACAAATAATTGACACTTTTTTCTAAATATCTTTTTAACTCTGGATTATATTGATTGCATTTTTTCGAATAATTTATATGTTTTTTTTACACTTTTTTAAATATTGTCTTAATTATTTTATATGTTTTTGTAAAAATATATAAAAATTTGTTATAAAATGTTATAATAAAAAATAAAAATATAAGTTTTTGGAGTTATATATGAATAAAAAAACAAATAAGACCAAACTTGATAAAATTCAAATAGGTAAAAGAATAATAAGAATAAGAAAAAAACTGAATATGAATCAGTCCAAATTCGCAACATTTTGTAATATATCTAAGCAAACACTTTCTAATATAGAACTTGGTAAAAACAAAGTAACTGTTAATGTATTAATAAAAATTTGTACTGCAACTGGGATAAGCTTAGATTATATTCTTCAACCTAAAGTTTATAAGGAAAATCAAGCGGAATACGAAAAATTAACAAAAAGTCTCTCCAAATATTCCAAAGATGAGTTGGAAAATGCATTAAAAATAATAATTGATGCCTTTACTTTTTAAAATCTATTTCTATATCTGTTAGCCCCAGTTTATACGCTATGTGTAATTCCATGTTTGCTTTTTGCCATAAATGTTGGTATATATTCAGACTGTACCCCATTGAGACATTCCGCTACATGTAACTGTAGTTCCATTACAAAATTCTGTGAAATATGGATCTCTAAATCCCATTCTTCTAGCATAAACATTAAAAACTTCATCTACTATATTACTAATGTTTTGAAATATATTTCTATTTTCAACAAAAGCCATGTCGTATCTTGTAGAATTTGTAATATCAAAATTATTCCCACGACTTCTATACCATTCTGTATATATTCTATTTAGTGCAAATGTAATTATTGCATGTATGTTTGCTCTAAGCGAGTTGTTCGGCCAAGTAGGATATATCTCGCTTGATACCACGTTTTTTATGTAATCTATAAATCTTACTCTAACGTTTCTTGCTGAAGAAGTCGGTGTACCAAGATGAACAGTTATATAGTCTGGTACAATTACTTCATTTAATGTTCTGGTTTCTCTAGGCAAAGATAAATCAATTTCTGTAATATAACTATAATCCATTCTGGTTTCTTCTTCTGGTGGCGGTCCCTCCTGATCTCTTGGTGTTGATGAATGTAATTCATTTGGTGAAACATACGTAGTATGTACTAATTCTTCTGATGAATAGTTTGGTGTCATATTAATAGGTAAAACAGAATCTATGGTATCAAATATTTGGACACCTCTAATAATTTCCGTAATAAACCCAGGTTTTCTAATTTCTACATCATACATTGCATAAAATGGTCCGAATATCTTCTAGACTCAAATCATGGACTTTGTCTGGTGCAGAAAGTTCTACATATTCCGTGTTTCCACTGTTATCTGTTGTTAGCTCATACAAAATTTTTCCGAATGTATCTTTTATTAATATGTTTGCATTTTCTACTGGAAGTGCATCATCTCCAGTATGTAATTGTACTCTTAAAAGTCCCAATCCCATGTATAAACCCTCCTCATAATTTTTCTTAAATTAGTATATTATTTTAATATGGAAATTGTGATAGAAATTCAAGCTAAATATTACATTTATATTTCATTTTTATTTTATTTTTATATAATCTCTAGTATTTTAAAACATTATATTGTATATTATATATAGTTATTTTTAGTTGTTTTCTTTGTTATCGGGATTATCCTGGTAGCATATTCCTTAATAGGAGATGAAAATGAAAACTCTGATTAGTTTGATTTTGGGTTGTATTTTCGCTGGTTGCTTTATCTCTGCAATGTATTTTTGCTTGTTAGCACTTACTTGCCCCCAAAAAGGCGGAGTAATATCGCTGTGCATGTTAGCATGCATAGTCGGTATGGGTATCAGCCTCTATGCATTGAGAAAATCAACTAATCTCAAAAGGGTGCCTAAAATTTAGGCACCCAAACAAAAACTCCAGTGCGAAATCACTGGAATTTTTGTTTTAATAATTTATTTAATTTCTTTCCATTTTTTTCTTTAATATCTTAAGCCTGAAAAAACCTTCTCTTTCAATTTCTTCAATGCTTTCGGCTATCATTTTGATTATATCTTTTAGTTTTGGAATTTGTATGTTTTCTAATGCATTTGTTTTCTTTTTAGTTTTAATAATTTCAATGGCTAATCTGTAAACTGCATTTTCTACTTGTGCTGATTCATATATTAAGTATCTTACTTCGTTAAACTTTTCATGTGCTAAATCCATTGCAGAGTTCGTTCTATAAAAGCTATATCTTGGTACAATTTCTTTTCGCTCATATTTTATGGTTGGAACTTCAACTCCCATAATGCTTTTATACATTATGGAAAAGTCATTTGCTACTGGTATGGAATCTGCGTTGTCTGAAACGTTTTGTATTCCTAATGTAACATTTGCCTTGAATAATGCATCATAGGCTTCTATGAATGTTTTTTGTATTTTTTGTTCTAATTCATTAGCTTTTTGAACATAGGTCATTAGTTCTCTTATTAATATGTTTCTTTTTTTATCTAATAGTTTAAAGCCAACCTCGGAAAATTCTAAGGTTTCTTTATATTTCATTAAATTAGTTTTGGTAGGAAATACATTTTCTTCCACAATTGCCTCCTAACAATAGCTCGCTCCCGGAGGTTACTATATAATTTTTAAAAAAGTTCCTCCAGGTCAAGGGGTAATCCGTATGCCTCAAAGGGCTGTCGGACACTTTTTTAAAAATTATATAGTAACCTCCTCGCGCTACTCTGCATTTTAAAATAGTCTATTTCAAATATTTTTCCATAATTTCTGGCTTCAATCTGTCTAATTGGTCTTTTGGTAATATTTTTACCAATTCCCACATGATGTCTAAGGTTTCGAAAATCGTTCTATCTTCATCAAATGCTTGTGATAAGAATTTTTCTTCAAACATTTTACCAAATTCAATATATAATTTGTCTGTATCTGATAATTCGTCTTCTCCAATTACAGAGGCAAGGGATCTTATTTCTTGAACTTTTGAATATGACGAAAATACTTGGTTTGATATTTGAGAATGATCTTCTCTTGTGAATCCTTCTCCAATACCATCTTTCATAATTCTAGATAACGACCTTAACACGTCTACTGGTGGGTATATTCCTTTTTGATTTAAGTTTCTGCTTAAAACTATTTGCCCTTCTGTTATGTATCCTGTTAAATCAGGAATTGGGTGTGTTATATCATCGTTTGGCATTGATAGTATTGGTATTTGTGTTATAGAGCCAGTTTTGCCTTTTAACATTCCTGCTCTTTCATAAAGTGTTGCTAAATCTGAATACATGTATCCAGGATAACCTTTTCTACTTGGCACTTCTTCTCTTAATGATGAAATCTCTCTTAATGCTTCACAATAGTTTGTTAAATCTGTTAATACAACTAAAACATGCATGTTCTCTTCGAATGCTAAATATTCTGCTGCGGTTAAAGCACATCTTGGTGTTATAATTCTTTCAACTACTGGGTCTTCTGCCAAGTTCATAAATACAGTAACTTTATCTAAAACTCCTGCTTCTTCAAAGCTTTTTCTAAAGAAGTTGGCATCGTCATTTTTAATACCAATTCCTCCAAAAACTATAGCAAAATCTTCATTATCGGTTCCAAGTTTTGCTTGTCTTACTATTTGGTTTGCAAGCTCATTATGGGGCATACCATTGCCTGAAAATATTGGTAATTTTTGCCCTCTAATTAATGTAGCAAGTCCATCTATAGAAGAGATACCCGTTTGAATAAAGTTTCTTGGATAGCTTCTTGCAACTGGATTCATTGGTCTACCATTAACATTATATTTTTTGCTGTTAAAAATGGCTCCTCCTCCATCTATTGGAACTCCTATTCCATTAAATTCTCTTCCTAAAATATCTTTTGATAAAGCTATCTCAAAAGGTTTGCCTGTAAATCTAACAGAGCTGTTGTCTATTGCTATACCACTTGTGTTTTCAAATAATTGTATGAATACAATGTCGTTTTGTATTTGTATAACTTGTCCTCTTCTTTTTTGATTATTGTCTACAACTATGTCTACAACTTCGTTGTATGCGACGTCTGTTACTCCTGATAGAACTATTAATGGACCTTTTACTCTATCTAATACTAGAAATTCCTTTACCATATTTTACCTTTCCTTTCTTAACTTTCTTGCTTATACGACCGCTCCCGGAGGTAGTTATATACTTTTTCAAAAACTCCCTCCAAGTCAAGGGGTAATCCGTATGCCTCAAAGGGCTGTCGGGCAGCTTTTGAAAAAGTATATAACTACCTCCTCACGCTACTGAGCATTTCTTAGGACATTTATTAATCGTTATATTTCTCACATAATTCATTATAATATGTTGTAATTTCCTCTTCTAATGAATCAAATCTAGAAAAATCATTATTTGGTATGTTATATTTCATTTTAAATAAATCTTCAAATATTTCTGATTTTTCAACACTAGACATTGGTGCACCTTTTTTTAATGCTTTTGATGCTGCTTCGTAAAATGTGTCAACTATTATTTTTAACATTCTATATTGTTTTTCTAATGGAACTGAGCTGTCTGTTTCATCAAAGGAATTTTGTTGTAAAAATGCAACTTTAATTATTCTGCTTGTTTTTAAAATTAGTTTTTGTGTATCTGACAAAACATCATCTCCAACTAATTTTACTATTTCCATTAATTTATTTTCTTCTGCTAATAGATTGAACATTTTCGTTCTTAAGTTTAAAAATTCTTTAGATATATTTTTTTCATACCAGTCTTTTAATGCACTTACATATCCGCTATAACTTAAATTCCAGTTAACAGCTGGGAAATGTCTTTCATATGCTAAATTTTTGTCTAGGTTTAAAAATGTTGTAACATATCTTTTTGTATTTTGTGTAACTGGTTCAGATAAGTCTCCACCACTAGGAGATACTGCTCCAACTACTGTTATAGAACCTTCTGTTCCATTTAAATTCACAAAATATCCTGCTCTTTCATAGAATTCTGCAAGTCTTGAAGAAAGGTACGCTGGGTATCCTTCTTCAGCAGGCATATCTTCCAATCTTCCTGAAATCTCTCTTAATGCTTCTGCCCATCTTGAAGTAGAATCAGCCATTACAGCAACATGGTACCCCATATCTTTATAATATTCTGCTAATGTTATTCCTGTATAAATACTAGCTTCTCTCGCAGCAACAGGCATGTTTGAAATATTTGCAATAAGAGCTGTTCTTTCCATAAGCGGATTTCCTGTTCTTGGATCTACTAATTTTGGAAATTCATCTAATACATCTACCATCTCGTTTCCACGTTCTCCGCAACCAATGTATATGATTATATCAGCATCACACCATTTTGCAAATTGATGTTGTAAAACTGTTTTTCCTGTTCCAAATCCACCAGGAATAGCCGCAGTTCCTCCTTTTGCAATTGGAAATAATGTGTCAATTATTCTTTGTCCTGTGCTTAAAGGTATGCTTATTGGTTTTCTTGAAATTGTAGGTCTTTTAACTCTAACTGGCCATTCTTGATATAATTTCAAACCAGTTTTTACTCCATCTTTTTCTATAACTACAACTTCTTCTTCTATGTTGTATTTTCCACTTGGTTTTGTAGAAACTACTTTCCCACTTAAGTTTGGTGGAACCATAATTTTATGTGTAAAAGCTTTAGTTTCGTCAACTGTAGCATAGATATCTCCTGCTTTTAAAACGTCTCCAACTTTTACAATTATCTTAACATCCCAAAGCTTAGTTACATCAATAGACATAAGTCCAATACCAGTTGGTATGTATTCACCATATGCTTTGTTTATAGCAATTAACGGTCTTTCAATTCCATCAAACATATTACTGATAATACCAGGTCCTAGTTTAACAGAAAGCTGATTTCCCGTTCCTTCAACATCTTCTCCAACTTGGGTTCCTTCAGTTTCTTCATAAATTTGTATAATGGCATTGTCGCCTTCTAATGCAATTATTTCGCCAATAAGTTTGTTTTTTCCTACAATTACCATTTCGCGCATACCAAATCCTGTCATGTTGTTTGCCCTAACAACAGGACCGTTTATGCCAATAACCTTGCCTATTTTTCTTTCCATATTTTTAACATTCCTTCCTAGCAAATTGTTTAATTTCATTCAAACTTTGTCTTAAACACTTTTGAGATTTCTAATCCAATCAATTCATTTTTGCTTTCTACAATACTTAATAAAGAGTTATCTACTCTAAATGTCTTTTGCTTGTTTTCTATTATAAATCCACCTAAAATATCAATTTTGGAAGGACATAGAGTGACTTTTGATTTTTGTTCATCTGACAAGCTAATTAAAATATCTGCTTCTAATCTATCCAAATCTTTATTAGTTAAATATACATTGTATTCGCTTACCTCTAATGCATTAAGGAAACTCGCTATTGTTTTAGGTAAAGTAACTATATATTCATCTGAATTCACATAGTTTTTTACTTTCTTATTTAATTCTAACATAATATCTTCAGCAAATTTTTGTTGTAATTTTAATACTTCTCTATTCGTATCTGTCTTTTCCTTTGCATTTATTGATATTTTCTTTTCATTTAGCACTTTTTCAGTCTCTTCTAAAATTTTAACTTTTCTTTCTTCATATGACTTTATTAAAGTGTCTGTTTTCATGCTAATTTCATCCGCTAAACACTTCAATTTTTCTTCATGTTCTGCATTTATTTTTTTAGAAATACTTTCTGAAAAAGATTCTATTTTGTTTTCTAAATTTGTATCTGCCACAATGACTCTCCTTCCACATCACGCTATTCCACGTATTTCTGTTAGTACGGGTTGCATGGAATGCAATCCCTACCCTTGTAAATTTAATCCAATTGCTCTTTTAATATATTGTAAAATATCATTTTCTTCTTTAACACTACCGCTGGCATCTGGAATTTCTGTTATTAAAGGAAACTTCATTTCAAGTTTAATCTTTTCTATCAAATCAGGCACTAATAAAGCAGCCTTTTCTGTAATAAGTATTAGTTCAATTTCTTTATTGTCAAGAAGTTTCTTTATTTCTTCAGCACATTGTTCCTTGCTAGAAACAACAATTCCTCTTATTCCCGCTATATTAAGTCCAACAACAGTATCTATATTATCACTTATTAAAAATGTTTTCATAATTAACCTTTCTTTCTACAATTGTCATTCTGAAGCCTTACTTCGTAGAATTTGCTTGCGAAGAATCTAGATCCTTCGTAAGATAGTCTCTGTAGAATGGCTCAGGATGACATTCATTATCCAACAAATAATATCATGAAAGAAATAATCATACCATACAATACAATTCCTTCAGCAAGACCAACATAAATAAGTGTTTTACCCATTATCTTGTCGTCTTCAGAAACTGCACCTATAGATGAAGATGCTGCCATAGCTACGGCGTACCCTGCTCCTACTGCTGCTAATCCTGTAGATAACGCTATTGCAATATATTTTAACCCTGTACCTACACTTGTTGTATCTGTTGTTGTGGTTGTTGTTGTATCCGTTGTTGCTATGTCTGCTCCTGTTGCTGTTGCTGAAACTGAAGTTGCCTTTGATACCATAGGAAACGCTAATACCATAAACAAAACTACTACTGGAAGAATTGCTCCAATGTTTATTTTTACAACCTTCTTAAATTTCTTTGTGTTAAGTGTTCCATTTTGTGCTCCAGTTGCGCCATAAATTATGGTTCCCCCAACTAAAGCTAAACCTAAAATTAATAATACTATCATAAAAATCCTCCTAAATTTATTTTTTTATTCTTATAGGGTCATAGGCGGTACCATCACCCTGATAATACTTACTAAATAACTCGTAAAATTCTAACCTCAAGCATTGTATTATTACTACAAGCCCTTCTAGTCCAATTACAAGTATGTTTGCTACAACATATACTACTACGCTTAATGCTGTATTTGGCATTATATTAGAAATCGCTGCAAAAGCTACAAACAATGCAGCATGACTAATTGCAAATGCTCCAACCCTCACAAAAGAGAGTGTATTTGAAAACATTGATATAAACACTTCTAGAAGTCCAACGCTTTGTTCTAATAAATATTCTGATTTTTCAGAATTAAATAATTGTTTACGTCTTTCAAACAAGTTAGACAATGGCTGTTTTAATATCAACATTATTATTAAAATTATTAGTATTGCAACAATTGCTCCAATAGGTATTGCCTGAATGTTTAAAACTTTAACTAATACAAGTCCAAGAATACCTATATATATTAATAATCCTACTATTCCTTTTTCTCCAAAAATACCTTCTTCAATATTCTTTTCTTTTAATTTATTTCGAATACCTATACAATAGCTAAAGATTAATAATGCCACTCCTACACCAATTGCTATCATCAAGACTGTCATTATATTATACATTGGTCTAATAACTAGTGCTGGGATTACATCGTCAAGCCCAAATATGCTTCCATATAAAAATCCAAAAATTATTGAGCTTGTCCCAATTCTTATCGCTATTCCAGATGCTTCTCCAAATTTTTTTAGAGCTTTAAGAATTATTCCTGCAAGCACAAGTACAAAGCCTTGTCCCACATCTCCGAACATTGCTCCAAAAAATAACATGTATGTAAGTCCTAAAAACAATGTTGGATCAGCTTCATGATAACTTGGTATTCCATACAACTTAACAATCATTTCAAATGGTTTTACAAGAAAGTTATTTTTCATTTTTATTGGTAATTTATGCTCTACGCTTTTTGGTTCTCTTTCTATTACAACAATCAAATTGCTATACTTTTCGATATATGAATTAAAATCTTTCATTTTAGTTTCTGGAATAAATCCATAAATGTAAAATAAATTTTTAGTATATAACATACTAGATTTTACGCTTGAAATCGTATTTTGTAAGTCCATACTTCTATTCAAAATTATAATTTTATTAATGTTATCATGAAAAATAATTTCTCTTTCTTTTCTTAATTGGCTAATATTTTTATCAATGCCTTTAATTTCTTTTTCAATTAAGCCAATAACATTTGTTGGAGTTCCAGTAAAATTTTCATTTAATATAGAAACTTCCTCATAATTTATAGAATTAAAAATTTCACTAGCTTTTTCTTTAAATATTTTAGGCGTAAAACTCGCAATAACATCATAATTTTGTCTTTCATACACTTTAAACATTATAGATGGGATATTTTCATAGTTGTCAAATAATTTATTGGAGTTCTCTTTTAATGTTTTAAAACACATAAAATCAAATTGTTTCAAGTTTTTTAGTTGATTTATATCTACATTTAAGCTATTAATATAATTTAAGTTATCTGCCAATTGCTGTAATTCTTCTTTTTTATCTAGATATACTCTTAATTCAGAATATACTCCTTTAAGTGAATTGAAAATTTCTTTAGTATATTCTTCTATTTGTTTATAGTCATAGACAAGGTTTTTTTCTTTAACACTTTTTAACAGTTCTTCTTTTATTTCTAGCCTGTCATAAACTTCATTTATTCTTTTTAAATCTGCTTTTATTTGTGCGTATTCATCATGTGAGGCATCAAAGTTTACTAAATTAAAGTTTTTAGATGTTTCTAAGTTTTCTTTTTCTAATAATTCTTCTAATTTTTGAGAATTAAAGTTGTTTTGTACACTTTGAATATGCATATGACATGATTTTACGATTTGTTTTAATATATTATCTTGTTCATCAATATTTCCTATTATGCTTACTGCTCTCATTTTGACTATTGACACTGTGAAATTCACCTCCGAAATATTTATATAATTTATCCGCCTCTGGAGTTTAGGTATTACTTTTTTAAAAAGTCCCTCCAAGCCTCCGAAGACTTAAGTGGACCTCAAAGGGCTGTCGGTGACTTTTTAAAAATACCTAAACTCCAGAGGCTACTCTAATAATTATCTAGCTTACTGCTGTGATGTATTTTAGTACTTCATTTTTGTCGCATGGGTATCTTTTGCTTTCCAAGATACCTATAATATCTCTTATTTGTATTGTACTTATTTCTAAAAACGAGATTAAGACAGATATATCCATTTTTCCTGTTTTATATATTTTCAAGTATCTATTTTTTATATAATTCAATATTTCTCTCTCTAACAAATAATCAATATTTTTAGTTTCTTTAAATATACTGCCGTATGCTGTTCCTTCTAGCATCTCTACAAATTGTTCTATACTTTCAGCATAACATAGCTCTTTTAATACTTTATTGTTTAATTTATATCCATCATATATTATATAATTAAATAATTCTTCTTTTGAAATTTTATAGAATTTCATTCCTCTGTATATCCATTGAAGGTTTAATAAATCAATGTAAGTACCTATTTCTTTTTGAATAATATCTGCATCTGATTTATCAATCCTTTTGACAATATCCCTTATTTGACTAAAATATTTAAAGTCCAGTGATGTTTCTAATGCAAACAATCCTTTTTCATCAATGTCCTTTACTAAAGGATAAATATGATTAAAATATTTTGTATTTTTTAAAGATTGTATTACTCCTGCGATATCTTTTTCTTTTATTAAATCATTGTAATTAAAGCTACTTAATGAATTTTCGTACATTATAAATTCTTTTATTTCGTCAGATGTTTTGTCTCGGTATTTACTTCTTATAATTATTTTTAAATCTTCTATTTCATATCTCATGAAAAGAATTTTAACAACTTCTTTATAATCACCAGAAAAGTAATGTGCTAGTTTTTCAAAGTTTTTAACATAGTTTGCTTTTAAATACTTTTCTATGTCTTTTCTTCTTAGATTGTTTATTTCACCTTTAGGAAAGGCTTCTTTATATCCTGTATTATTTGCTAAATATGAAATACAATCTTTAAAACTATTTGCTTCAATTAGTTTGTTAAAGTCTTCTTTTTTTAATAGCTTTTTCTGCATAGCATGTATTTTTGAATTAACTGCAGAAAATATACCCACATTTCCCATAATATACTTCTTTCCTTTAATATTAAAACGTCCGCTCTTAGAGGATAGTATATGCTTTTTTAAAAAATCCCTCCAAGCCTCCGAAGATTCCTTGGGCCTCAAAGGGCTGTCGGTGACTTTTTAAAAAAGCATATACTATCCTCTAAGAGCTACTTTATTCTAATTTCATTTAATTTTTATTTTACGGTACCAAAACTTTGCGTTATATTAAACATTAAGAAACTAAGTATATTCTCTCTGTTTTTTTCAAGTATTTCTATAGTTTCTTGTAATGCTTTTTGTCTCTCTTTTTTTCTTTGTTCAATTTCTTTGTCTATTTTTTCTGTATAAGTAGTTTCTAATTTTTGAACAGCATTTTTAATTTCTTGTTCCTTAAATAATTTTAAACTTTCAATCTCTTGATTGTTAATCTTTACTTGAGCTTCATATTTTTTATCGCATTCTTCTTGCAATTTGTTAACTATTGAATCAAGTTCTATTAATTGTTTTATTTCTTGTTCCATTATTTAAACACCTCATTATATTAAGTGCCGAATTGGCACAACACACATATTATATCTCATTTAATGTTTAAAGTCAATATGTACTTTAGACGAATTTTTTTCGATGTAAGAATTTTTTCTTTGTAGGGGCGACTATCAGTCGTCCGCTCTTCGAAGAATTTGCTTGTTTTTTTATTTTTTATAGGAATTTCTCTGTAGCACAGACGAGCAATGC
>WRFS01000039.1 GCA_009778695.1 Oscillospiraceae bacterium | reverse complement strand
GATAAAACTATTGAAAAACGAGATAATTGTAGGGGCGAACATCGTTCGTCCGAGACCAGGGGCATTTGATAAAACTATTGAAAAACGAGATAATTGTAGGGGCGAACATCGTTCGTCCGAGACTAGAGGCATTTGATAAAACTATTGAAAAACGAGATAATTGTAGGGGCGAACTGTGTTCGTCCGGGACCAGGGGCATTTGATAAAACTATTGAAAAACGAGATAATTGTAGGGGCGAACATCGTTCGTCCGAGACTAGAGGAATTTGATAAAATTATTGAAGAACGAGATAATTATGGTGTAGGACGAACAATGTTCGCCCCTACAACAGTGACAATATCATTTCAATGTAACCGTAATTATTGTACCGGGTTCTACAGATTTGCCAGAAGCAATATCTTGAGATGATACTTTACCAGAGCCATTGTACATTATATTTAAATTTTTAGCTTGCAATGCACTTTTGGCATCTGCAAGTGATTTTCCTTTTAAATTTGGAACAGTAACAGAAGTTCGAGCTTCGTTTTCAGAAGTATATAAATATATTTCTGAATTACTTGAAAGCAATACTCCTGATTTTGGTACTTGATCCGTAACGACCAAAGTATTCTTATCCCCTTCAGCATTCGAAATGGGATTAAATCCAGCATTGGTTAATGTATTTATTGCTTCAGTAAGAGTTTTGTTTGTAACATTTGGTAAAACTGTGTTGGAATAATCCTCAACAACTTCATTATCTGGTGCTATTCCTAAATAAGGCAATACTTCAGAAAAGATTTTAGAAACTACAGGAGCAGCAATAGCTCCGCCCTCGTGACTGCTATCACTTGGACCGTATAATGTAAGCAATATGCAAACTTGTGTATCTTCTAACGGAGCAATAGCAGCAAAAGATGCAACATAGTCTGTTCCTCCAGGTGCAGGCTCAGATGTGCCAGACTTGCCGCCAATGGTATATCCAGGGACTTTAGCATATATACCAGTGCCGTTGGTTACCACATATTTCATTAGAGACTTCATTTTTTCGGAAGTTTCTTTCGAAATAACCTGTCTTACTTGAGTAACTGGAATATCTGTAGTAGTGCCAGTATCGGTATTTATTATTTGTTTTACAACTCTTGGTTGTACTAAAATTCCATCATTAACAACCGAGCAAATCGCAGTAATCATTTGTAACGGGGTTACTGTGAATCTTTGACCAAAAGAAAGTGTTGCAAGTTCAACAGGTCCTACCTTATCTTCAGGCAAGAAATTACTATTGACCTCACCTGAAACATCAGCTCCAGTTATATCGAATAGCCCAAAAGCATTTAAATACTTATAAAATGTTTGAACGCCTATTCTTTGACCTAATTGTATAAATGCAGGGTTGCAAGAATTTGCAAATGCTTGTCGAAGTGTTTCATATCCATGTGGATTGTAACTTCTCCAACAATTTATTTTAACGCCATCCACCGTTTCGCTTCCAGAACAAAAGAAGTCTTTTGGGGTATCTGTAGATACTACATTTTCGTCTAGCCCTATTGAGGCAGTTAAGATTTTGAATACAGAACCAGGTTCATATCCATTAGTTACGGAAATGTTTTTCCACATACTATATAAAGCATTACTTTTTTGCGTTGAATTCATTTTGTCCCAATCCGCAGTAGAAACGCTACTATTTATTGTAAAAGGTGAATTTAAATTATAATTTGGATATGTAGCCATTGCTAAAATATCGCCAGTTTGAGGATTCATGACTATAACATTTCCACCATCTTTACACTTGTTTTGTTCAACAGCTTGTTTTAAGTATTTTTCAACAATACTTTGAACATTATAGTCAAGGCTTAAAACTACATCGCTACCATTTTCAGCAGGAATGTATAATTGATTTGTATTTGGAATTTCTTGGCTGATAGAATCTGCCGCACTTACAATTTTCCCAGAAGTCCCTGTTAAAATGTTATCTAATTTTAGTTCTAGACCTTCTAATCCTTGATTATCTGTTCCGCAGAATCCAATTAAGTTTGAAGCAAGGTTGTTGTATGGATAATACCTTTTGGTATCTGCATCTATATTAATGCCAGAATAAACATTGTTACTTTTCATCCAAGTTGTTAACTGGTCAATTTTGTCTTGTTCTACTTTTCTAATTATAGTTTCAACTGAAGAAGTACTATTTACTTGATTTAAAACATCTGTATAATTTAAGCTGAATATATCAGAAAAAGCTTTCGCAACCGATTCTTTTAATTCCTTAGTTTTTTGTGCTGCTACTTGTGGGTTAGAATTATTAACTGTTATAAGACCGGGATTGATTGTCACAGTATCAACATCTGCACTCATTGCAAGGGCTTTCCCAGTTGAGTCAAAGATGGTGCCTCTTTTAGGACTTATAATTTTATTTAAAGTCTGGTTTCGGTATGCCATTTCTTTATATTCGTTACCTTTAACAAATTGTATATATGCAATTCTAAAAAGCAAAGCTATTAAAAGCAAAGCTAAAATGTTCAAAATTACAATAGTCTTTTTTGCCAAGACGTTCCTTTGCTTTTTTTCTTTTCTTTTATTAACTTTTACGTTTTTAATTTTTACTTTTTTCGCCATAAATTTTCACCTTTTGTATATTTTATCATTAGTTTAAAAAAAAGTCTAGCTAAACATAAAATATATAATATTTGTCAAAATAACCATGTATCACAAATACAGGGCGGAAGTTTTTAAATTAATTTCATACTTATTGCTAATATTCCATATTTCTGTTCTTCTTCTTTTGAATATATTTTGTGCATATTTTCAAGTTTTTCAGTCAAGTTGCTTGCTGGACCGCAAATATTAAAATCAACATCTTCAAACAATTCTTTAAAATAGTTATATCTTAATAAACCTTGTATTTTTACATCAATAAATTCTTCTTCATTATCTACTTTATAAAATCTTATAGTATCGTTTAACTTTAATTTTTGTCTTTTTTCATCATATAATCTTAATTCAATTCGCTTTACCCCATTTTTTATATTGTTAAAGGGTTTTTCATTTAATTTCATTTCGTGTTGCATACTTACCTTTACCTCCGATTATTCAATAATATACCATATAATTATTTAAAAAACAATTATTTAGAAAATGGATATATTCTTCACATGCATTACTTTTTAAAGTTAAAAAAGAAAACACTTGAAATTTAAGTGTTTTCCAGGTTTGTTATTTGGAGCCGCTAGTCAGACTTGAACTGACGACCTACTGATTACAAATCAGTTGCTCTACCAACTGAGCTACAGCGGCTTGTTAATTACTCACATATATTACCATATTTTTTGAGTTTCGTCAATAAAAATATAGCAATTGCTTTAAAAAATTTTGAAATTTTATACTAACCGTGGTATAATAGAAGTATAGCTTTGTGCTTTTATATATATTTTTCCTTTATGTATCAATCAGTAATGATTGGTTAATCATATAAAAATGTAGTACAACCCTAAATAGGAGGAAAAAATGAGAAAGAAGCGGAGTTTGCATGTATGGGCATTGGTATTGTCTATTCTGGTTGCAGTGATATGTGGGCGGTATGTGTGGCAATCATTAGATATCGCACAACCGACGAAAGAGACCCATTCGACTCTTGAAGAAGGAGTATGGGAAATTTCGTCAACTGGTGGCATGGTGTTGCAACATGGTGTTGGTGAAAGTAAGCCACGGAAATATGGGGAACACACTTACACTCGGGAAATTTATGCCCCACTACAGCAGCCGTTGGAAATGGCGGTTATTACCATTAATAATGGTAAAGTTGTTGGGGTCACATATGGACCCACAAACTCCATATGGGTAGTAGCGATGTATACTGTACTTGCCGTGGTAGTGGGCTTCTCCATCTCGTGGTTTTTAATCACGCAATGGAAAAACATCCAAAGGATGTGTTGGTATCCAGTCTATCTGAGAGACCGCACATCAAGCACGGTAAAGCGATGGCGTCGTCGCAAGACGACGTGATAACACCCACATCCTTTCCGTTTCAAAACCCCAGCAGTCAAATTTTGACTACTGGGGTTCTTTTACTTAATATTGGTGATTCGTAAACCGTACGATTAAATTTTTATTATTTTCATCTATGTATTGGTAATTTAATTTGTTGTCTGAAGAAACAACTTTTTTACCAATCTTCTTTTCTAAATCTTCTTTTGCAATTTTGGCAACGTTTCCACCATCTTTTGCAGTTTTTATATTTTCTTTTAATCCTTTTGGATTCTTTTCTTGAGCAATCATTTTAGTAGCTTCTTCAGATAAATCAGTTAATATAAGCTCGATATTATCCATATTATCACGCAAACTTTCTTTTCTTAATCCTTTGAATTGCTTATATTGTTTTGCAGTCATTCCTGACCAAGTTTTATAAATTTCATTTGTTAATATAGCATATTCTAATCCTTCTTGAATCCCGCCAACTTTCCAAACATCAGTTAATTGTTTTCTATCTTGCAATGCTTTAATTCTTTTCGCAATCCAAGCTTCGTCATAACCTTTAGCTCGATATAAATCAATTGCTCTTTGAAGTGCTAAAGAAGGGTCAAATGTTTCGTCAATCCTTTCACTACCAAGTTTTGCTAACCATTGTTTAAAAGGTTCGGCATTTTTAGAAGGAATGGATTGAATTATTCTAAACATTCCTTCAATATCACACACATCAGTTTTATAATATTTACCATCAGAAGCTTTTAATTTCAGTTCGTTACAATCTGTAACGGACTCGTTACCTTCTTTTTTTAATCGATGTTTTAACACTCTCCAATAAGTTTTACCATCTTTACTTTCTGATAAAACTCCAACCACATCAGTTACACTAATATAATATTTTTCTGATTCTTTATCCCATATAGTTCTAATACTATCATTATTAAAAAATTTACTTATTACTTGTAATTTATTTTCATCCATTTTAATTAAGCCTCCTTACGCACTTATTTTATCAAACTAATGTTCGAAAGTCAATAGAAAAACAAATAAAATTTCGAAACTCCAATTCGCTCTCAACAATTTTAATGTTGGTAGTTATTTTAATTTGTTTGAAATCTTCTAACATCATATAAACATCTGTATTGCCTAGTTGATAACCATTAGATAAAAGTAATTTTTTATTTATTTTCAATCATTTTAACATTTGAAATATCCTCTAATCTTTGAATTCGCTTATCAGTTGTTAATAACTTCATTTGATGGATAGCAATTTTATTAAGTTTAATTAATCTATCTTTTTGAATTATACCTTCGTTTATATAAACTGAATTTAGATTTTCTAAATTAACTAAACATACAAGTTCTGCAACATTAGCATAATCTCTTACATTACCTTCTTTATTCGGATTTCTTTGTCGCCATTCTTTTGCAGTCATACCAAATAAAGCTACATTTATTATATCAGCTTCATCTGCATAAATCATCTCAATTTGCATTTTTGTAACAACATAAGGAATTAAATTGTTCTTTATTGCATCAGTATGAATATTATAATTAATTTTTGATAATGTCCTTTTTAAATTCCATCCTAGTTGTTTTTGTTCTAATGTTTTTAACCTTTTAAATTCAGTCATCACATACAATCTGAATTCTGGACTCATCCAACTTGCAAATTCTAATGCTATATCAACATGAGCAAAAGTTCCACCATATCTACCTGATTTAGAAATTATCCCAATAGCATTAGTTTCACTAACCCACTTTTGAGGTGGCAATCTAAAAGTATTGCTACCTGATTCATTTCTAAACCTGTCGAATTCGGCAGGTTTAAAATTGGGATTATTTAGTTTTTCCCACAATCCCAAAAACTCTATTGTACTAGTACTTCTTGTCCAGTTATTTATTATTAAATATGTATCTTTTTTATCTATATATCTAGCTAAATCTGTTAATGATACATAATCTTCATCTTTAATGATTTTTGTATTTATTTCATAATCTAAAACTTGTAATTTCCCCATCAATTTGCCTCCTTTATAAAACTCTTTTGGTGTATTATCTGCAAGACACTGTTTTGAACTATTAAATAGCAAGAATATCGGTATAACTTATAGAGTATCATCCGGTACAAAAATTGTATAACCGTTCCGACTTTCCAAGTACAAATTATGGCAAAGAGAAGAAGGCAGAAATACACGCAATAAGTGAATATTTTAAAGTACCAAGACGAAAGTAAGATTAGACTAATTTTTATTTTATAAAAGAATTCTCATAAATATAAATTATCTGATTTCCATTCAACACTTACTCGTTGCAGTATTTAAAGTAGCAATTAACATTACCTTGAAATAAATGATCCTTAGAATTAATTTTGAAATAAAAATAAGTTTAGAAAATTTAATGAATAATGAATGATAAATAATTAATAATGAATAATACATAAGTGTCTCAGAGACACTGCCCTATTAAAAATTATTCATCATTCACCATTCATCATTCATTATTCATTGCCGAAGGCACTTATGGTGACCCGTAGGAGAGTCGAACTCCTCACTCCGCCGTGAAAGGGCGATGTCTTAACCGATTGACCAACGGGCCATATTGGTGAGCTATCCGCGACTCGAACGCGGGACAACTTGATTAAAAGTCAAGTGCTCTACCACCTGAGCTAATAGCCCATATCACCAAAATACGATTGCTGAAAAACAACCGCTTATATATCTTACTATAATTTTGACGATATGTCAACCATTTCTTAAGAATTTATAAAAATTTTTATAATTTTTATAAATTCAGTGTTACTATTTAACAGTTTTCAGCAAAGCAGCCTCCTTAAGTATAGTATAGCTTTTAAAAAGGTGAACGACAGCCCTTTGAGGCCCATGGAATCTCCGGAGGCTTGGAGGAGCCTTTTTAAAAGCTATACTATACTTAAGGAGGCGGAAGTTTTAGGCTAAAGTGTTAAATAGTAACAATTCGGTTATTTATTTTATAAAAATTAGTTGATTTTAAAAGATTTATATGATAGGCTTTCTTAAAAGTAGGGAAATAACGCTTTTTCGTAATTTAAAAAAAGGAATGATAATTATGCAAAGAATATTAAGTAATCTTAGAAAAGCAATTGAAGAATATAATATGATACAAGATGGAGATAAGATAGCCGTAGCATTATCTGGTGGCAAAGATTCTATCACACTACTTATGGCACTAAAACAGTTACAACTATTTTATCCAAAAAAATTTGAAATTATAGCAGTAAGCATTAATCCTGGGTTTGAAGACTTTGATGAAAACTTTTTAACAGAGCTAAGCAATAAAATTGATGTACCACTTTTTATTGAAAACACAAATGCAAAAGAAATAGTTTTTGAAATAAGAAAAGAAAAAAATCCATGTTCACTATGTGCAAACTTACGACGAGGAGCAATAAACAGTGTGGCAGTAAAAGAAAAATGTAATAAAATTGCACTAGGACATAATAAAGACGATGTTTTAGAAACATATATGTTAAATACTTTATATACAGGTAAAATTTCAACATTTGCTCCAGTCGCATACATGGATAGAACACAAATCACAGTAATTAGACCACTTATCTACTTATTAGAAAAAGATATAAAGAGGTTTATAAAAAAAGAAAATATTGCGGTAATGTCTAAGTGTTGTCCGATAGATGGACATTCCAAAAGGGAAGAAATGAAGTTATTAATAGAAAAATTACAAAAAGATATTCCTCGTGTTAAGGAAAATTTATTTGGAGCTATTACTAGAAGCGGAATTCCAGGTTGGGAGAAAAAACAGTTAAAATAACTAACTGAAGATAAATAATTTTATGTAAAAAAGGAGCTAAATAATGCCAATTATAGAAGTAAATAGAATTAATTTATATTATGAAATTCATGGGTCTGGTGAAGCTTTAATTCTCATAGCTGGACTTGGTGTTGACCATAAAATTTTTAATTCGATGTTAAGTGAATTATCTCAAAAATATAAAGTAATAGTTTTTGATAATAGAGGTGCGGGATTATCCGATAAACCAAAAGAATCATATTTAATTGAAGACATGTCAAATGATGTTTTAGAATTACTTAAAAAACTTTCAATTGAAAAAGCAAACGTTTTAGGACTTTCAATGGGTGGACGAATTGCTTTAAATCTTGCAATTGAACATCCTGAAATTATTGAAAAGCTAATTTTAGTATCATCAACAACTTATACAAAGAAAACAAAAATGATATTTTCCAAAATGATTAAGTTTATTAGAGCCAAATTTTCAAAATCTGAGCAACCATATTATTCTTTTAAAAATCAACTTGAAGCATCACGTTCTTTTAATTGTAGTGATAGAATTGAAAATATAAAATCTCCCACTTTAATTTTATATGGAAATAAAGATAAAAGATTACCCAAAAATTCTGTAGAATATACTCATAATAAAATTCGCAACTCAAAAGTTATTGAGTTTAAAGGTGGTCATTTGTTTTTCCTTTTTAAAAATGAAGAAATAATATCAGAAATTAAAAATTTTTTATCTGATTAAAAGAGCAAATATACTCAGTAATATTTTTATAATCCTCCATTGTTAACTTTTCACCACGGATTTTCGTATCAATGTGGAGCTTTTCTAGCATATTTGTAATTTCATTTTTAGTTAATCCTTCAAAATCAGCAAGAGCATTAACAAGCGTTTTTCTTCTTTGGGAAAAAGCTTGTTTTATTATTCTAAAAAATAGTTGTTCATTGGATACGGTAATAGAAGGTGCGCTTAGCACACTCAATTTTATAACCGAAGAGTCTACTTCTGGACTGGGTATAAAGCTATCGTTTGGTACCTCCATTAATATTTCAGGTTTGCAATAATAATGTATTGCATATGTTATAGCACCAGATAATTTATCTCCAGGGATTGCAACAAGTCTATTAGCAACTTCTTTTTGTACCATTACAACAATTGATTGTAGAGGTTGTATATTATTCAATCCGAGTAGCATGCCAAGTCGCTCCTACAACATCTTCCAAGAGTTTCATAATTATTGGAGTGGTAATGTAGTAAGGCAAATTAGCCACAACTTTTACACTTTTAAAAGCTGCTGTTTTAAAAGAAGTTTCTATTAAATGTTTTAAATCAAGTTTTAAAACGTCACCATGTACTATTTCAACATTTTTATCATTTACAAATCGAGAGTTAAGGATATTAATCATCTTTAAATCAAGCTCTATGGCAATAACCTTTTTAGCGCATTTAATTAATTCATTAGTTAAAGTGCCTAATCCTGGGCCGATTTCAATTATTAAATCAGAATCGCTAATATTAGAACTTTCAATTATCTTGTTAACTATATTTTCATCAATTAAAAAATTTTGTCCTAAATGTTTATTAGCATGAATGTTATTTTTTTTCATTATTTGAATTGTTTCATTATATAAACTCATAGGGCCTCCTTAAACAGCTTTATTATATCATAGGTAAAAAATTTGTAAAGAGAACGTTACTAATTACCAGTTTTCAGCAAAGTAGCCTCTTAAGTATAGTATATCTTTTAAAAAGGTGAACGACAGCCCTTTGAGGCATACGGATTACCCCTTGACTTGGAGGAGCCTTTTTAAAAGATATACTATACTTAAGAGGCGGAAGTTTCATGCTAAAATGTTAAAGAGTAACAAGAAAACAAAAATACTTCTCATACCTATTGCAAATTTTGTAAAATATTGATATAAATAATATATGTAGGAGGAATAAAATACGAAATGTTCAATATAATAGACAAGGACCCCGCCTTAAAAACAAAAAAAATTCAAGTAAAAAAAATAGTAATAATATTAATTTTAAGTATAATTATTGTATTTTTGGCGGTTTGTGTAATTATATATCAAAAAAATGATAGCTTTAGAAATTTTGTTGACTATAGTATTTTTAGAAAAGAAGTTTTATCTGAAAATACAGTCAAAATTCCACTAAGTAATTTGGACATATCAAATGTTTATGCCTATAATAAAAACATAGTTATATTGAATAAAAACTTATTAGGAATATATAACAGCTTTGGTCAAGACGTGAAAGATTTAGAAATAACAATATCAAACCCTGTATTTGCCGATAATAACAAATTTTTAGCAGTAGCAGAAAAGGGCGGAAGCAAAATATATTTGATTAACAACCAAAATATTGTATGGCAGAAAGATTTAGATGGAAGTATTAATAACATAGTCGTTAATAAAAATGGTTACGTTAGCGTTTCGGAAGTAAGTACTGGATACAAAACGGTAGTTATATTGTATGATCCTGCAGGCAATGAATTATTTAAAACATACTTTCCAAACACGTATGCAATAAATATGGATATATCTAGTGATAATAAATACTTAAGCATAGCGGAAGTTAATGTAAATGGTACAATAATTCAAACAGATATTAAAGTTATACTAATAGAAACTGCAAAAAGCGACCCTCAAAATGCAATCCTTGGCCCATATAACAGCAATTCAACAAATATAATATCTAATATTAAGTATCAAGATAAAAACATATTAATTAGCATGTATGATAATGCAATTTATAAAACGGGTGACAATATGGACAAATTAAAGGATATAACTTCAGATGTTATTTTTGCGGATATTGAAGCAACGAATGATATTGTAACAGTTGAAAAAAATAGTGAGGGGTTATTTAAAACGAGTTATGTATTGGAAATGCTTAATATTTTTACTAATAAAATTACAAAATATAATTTGTCGAATTTACCACAAGATATTTATACAAAAGATACGGTTGTTGCTGTTAATTATGGAACAGAAGCAGAGTTTGTTGCTACAAATGGCTGGCTAATTAAAACTTATATGGCTAGTGGAGATATAAAGGGTATTGTAATGGCAAGTGGTATTGCAGGAGTGATTTGTAAGGATAATGTGGAGATAGTGAATTTGTAATAAACGTCCGTCCCTGAGGGTTGGCAGGTATACTTTTTAAAAAGTCCCTCCAAGCCTCCGGGGACTCCATGGGCCTCAATGGGCTGTCGGTGACTTTTTAAAAAGTATACCTGCCAACCCTCAAGGACTACGGTATTTCAAAATCAGGAAAGGAAGAAAATAAAGTGGTAAGTATAATAATTGATGTGGTAATAGTTTTGCTGATAGCTTTTTGTACATATAGGGGATATAAAAAAGGATTAATCGGGGTGGCATATTCGATTGTAGCCTTTTTTGTAGCAATTTTAATTGCGTGGACGCTTACTGGGCCAGTAACAAATTTCATAATAGACCATACGGATTTTAATGATAGATTACAATCTACTATTGTAGATAAGCTTGGTTCTCAAAATAATCAAGATGGGCAGGGGAATAAAACAGAAACAAACCTTGTTTTTGGTGATTATATTGACAATCTTATACAAAATACTAAAGATGCGGGAGTGCAAGCAGTAGCGGGAGAATTATCTGTATTGATAATTAAAGTAATAGTGTTTATTGGTTTGTACATTCTGGCGAGATTAGTTTTATTATTATTTAGATTTTTAGCTAATATAATTGCAAAGTTACCAATAATAAAACAATTTAATAAATTGGGTGGAATTATATTCGGCTGTTTAAAGGGAGTGCTAATAGTATATTTTATACTTGCGGTGTTGTTGGTACTACAACCAATGATGAAAGACCTAAAGTTATATTCAGACATGAATAAGTCTTTTATTGGTAATATGATGTATAATAATAATTTTATATTACATATTTTGAAATAGTGAGTAGGAGCGGGTTTTCATGCCCGCTCAAAATATAAATTAACACATATTGTTATCCATGTTTTATATTCTATGGTGTTCTTTTGTTATATCCGTATAATTTTTTAAATAATTTAACCTTATCTTTATATGGTGGATATGCTAATTTAAAGTCAACGGCAAGAGATTTATTGAGCACACTTTTTCTATGTGAAAATGCATCGAAGCCCCATTTGCCATGGTAACTTCCCATACCGCTGTTTCCTACTCCGCCAAATGGCAGATAATATGAAAAACAATGTAATATTGTAGCGTTTATACATGCATCACCAGAAGGAATTTCGTTAATAATCTTTTTTACTTTATCTTTATTTTTAGAGTAAAAATATAATGCTAATGGTTTTTCAAATTTCTTTATAGTGTTAATAGCTTCATCTATAGATTCAAATTCAAATATTGGCAATATAGGTCCAAAAATTTCGCTTTTCATTACAGGAGAGTCTATTGATACATTTGTTAGAATAGTAGGTTCTATTTTTAGTGTAGTTGAATTATAGTTACCTCCTATGCAGATTTGCTCTTTTTGTAAATAACTAACAAGTCTATCAAAATGATTTTTGTTAATAACCTTGCATAAATCTTTACTTTCAAGTGGAGCAGTTCCGTAAAACTCCTCAATTTGCTTTCGCATTAATTTAATAAAGTCATCTTTTATATCCTTTTGCACAAAAATATGATCTGGAGCTATACATACTTGTCCAGCATTCATAAATTTACCCCACGCAATTCTTCTTACTGCGGTTTTCAGATTATCTTCATCCAATTTATCAATAATACAAGGATTTTTACCACCTAACTCTAAAATAGTTGGTGTTAAGTTAATTGCTGCAGCTTGTGCAATAATTTTCCCAATATTTGAGCTTCCAGTAAAAAAGATAATGTCAAACTTTTCTTTTAACAAACTTGTAGATTCTTCAATGCCACCTTGAATCACGGTACAGTGTTTTTCGTCAAAACTTTCCTTGATTATTTCATCAATTAATTTAGCAACATTTGGGGCAAGTTCAGATGTTTTTATAATACAACAATTGCCTGCAGCTATTGCACTTATTACGGGAATGATTGTAAGGTTAAAAGGGAAATTCCATGTACTTATTATCAAGGCTATTCCATACGGTTCAGAATAAATTTTACTATTAGATTTAAAATGTATTAGTGGCGTTTTTGCCCTTTTTGGTCGTGACCAAGATTTAAGCTTTTTTATAGCATGATTTATTTCGTCGATTGGTTGAATTATTTCAGAGAAGTAAACTTCAAATTCAGGTCTTTCTAGCACATTCATGCAAGTTTTGGTAATTTCAGCCTGTTTTTTGTTAATTACCTGTTTCAGTTTTTTTAATGAGTTAATTCTAAATTCAATATCTTTCGTTTCGTTTGTATTAAAGAGTTCTCTTTGTTTTTTGAGTATTGGACTAAAATCGGTATTCATAATCCTCCTTTATATATCACATAATAATCAATTTTATTATAGCATAATCAAATAGAAAAAACAAGAAAAAATTTTATTTGTTACTAATTTGTGAAGTGAAAAGTTAAATTCCAGTTTCAAATAGTACAAAAGGAACTTAGTCTTAGACAAAAATCCAGTTGGATAAATTTGTTAAATTAAGTTCTTTTTTGTATAATTAAATAATGTGG
>WRFS01000038.1 GCA_009778695.1 Oscillospiraceae bacterium | reverse complement strand
TGTATGCGAAAGGAATAACTTATGGCAAATGATAAATTTGATAACATATTAAATATGAATTACAATGAACTAAATAATAATATAACTAATCTATCTTATTATGAGAATTTCTCACTAATATGTATGGATTCAACTTTTGATAATGATAATCCTTTATTAAATTTTTTTGAAAATAACCCAACAAAAAAACTGTTTGTCATTTCAGATAATAAAATAACAATCCCATTATTTAATGTACATGTCTATAATAAAATTAACAAAAATATTAATTATAATATCTATAATAAAAACATATTTATATGTTTATCATTAAATTCAATCAATACTGAAATACAAGTAAAAAAACTAATAAAAACATTAATTAAGTTAAATAACATTATTGATTCAGATACATTAAATAACAAATCCATTTTATACAATATAACACCTTCAAATAATAATAAGTATTTTAATTACATTAATGATGTAATTAAAATATTGTCAATAAAAGATAAAAAAATACAATATGAACTTATATACGATGCGGTATGTAATAAGTTAGATAATAACTTTATAGAAAAGAACTATTGCGATTTTAAAGGCACTAAGTGTATTGCACAAAGAGAAAATAAAGCTATTCATCAAACAATGGGTTGTTGTTATTCTTTTAAAGATACCTTCCTTGGTTATACAAAGGCCGAACTATGCAAATTTTTAAATCAAACTAAATGTGAAACAAAATGTATGGCTTGCAAACTGTTTACTTGCAAATATTTAAAAGAAAAAGGAATACATTTTAAAGCGAAAGACGACATATTATTAAGTTGCTTTTTTAATAAAAAACAGCTCGAAATTCTATCTGCCAATTTCTTCACAAAAAAAGAAGTTGTCATATCTAAATTATTAGAAAAAAATAATATGCCATATATTTTTTATTATATGTTCAATCAAGAATATATTCGTTGATTGAACAGTTAATCTTTTTTACTAATGATACTCGCAAGCAGCGGCTAACGAAGCGAAATCCTGATGATTCTAATTTGCACCTAGAAAAGGTTATGAACCTAAAAAGTACGAATCTGTCAACTCTTTCATTCGTTCTCATGCTGACTTACCGCCTCTTTGATTAATTAAGAACCATATCTGAACTTCGCAAGCACAAAGGTCAGTTAATGAGCTCAATCAGCTTTGCCGAGAACCTCCTTAACGTAGTCTACAAGCTTTTCTCCAGCCATTTCGCTAAGAGAATCAATCAGCCTGTATTGCTCGTGTTCATCTGCTTGCAGTTGAATGTTTGAAATATTTTCATCCATGACTTCACACAAATATACCAAACGGGTAAAGACCATGTTTTTGCTTATATCCAGATTGCTGTCTTCGTGTATAATCTTTTTGATTACAACATCGAGGTTTGATTCCTCCTTGGTTTCACGAATTACCGCATCTGTCGGCAACTCACCCGCCTCCACCATCCCACCAGGAATATCCCAGTAGTTTGGAAAAGAATTAGGTTTCCCTCTTTTTATTGCAGTTCGTTTTAAAATAAGATACTTCCCTCCAACTTTCATCAAGCCATGCACAATCAATCTATGTGTAGCTTCCATGCGAGCTCCTCCTTATTCCTATATTAGTTTATATATTCAATGTGTGCATCCCTCTAGTTGTTGCAACATATAATAATTTCGCATCCAATTCATCTAATTTATAATTACTTTGACTAGCATTAGTTATTATTGTTGAATCAAACTACAATCCTTTAACTAAATATGATGGAATTATACTTATCCCACCTTTATACTTTTCATTTTTATCGGTAATACAAGAAACACTTTTTGTTTTTACTAATTCTCTAAACAATTGCTCTGTTTCTTGCAATGTCTTTGTAATGATTGCAATTTATTTAATAACTGAACAGGATAATCTTTAGCACTAGCTGGACTATATAGTCTTGTAAGAGCTTCTTCCAAACTACTAATAACAAATTTTAGTAGTTTTAATGTATTAATTAGTTTACTTTTCTCTTTTATCATTTCTTTTTCTGCTTTGAAATCCATATCTGATATTTCATCTCCTTTTTAGATAGCTTCGTAATAATATAACTATTTTTTCTTTAACAATTCTAACATTTCTGGCATATAAGCTTTACTTGCAAAGGGATAATTTTTTGGTTTATCTTTCATCAACTGTTCAACTTCATCAAATGAAATATATCTTACTTCACTTAACTCTTCTAAATTTATTTTATAATCTTCAATCAATGCAGTAGTTTTTAAAAGATATTTATATGAGAAAATATTATTATAACTATTAGATAGCACTACTGAAATTTTTTCTGTAAACAAATATTCCAATTCAGTTTCTTTCACTTCTATACCTAATTCTTCTTTTATTTCCCTAATAGCTGTTTTTTGAGGGTCTTCCCCTATATCTACATGACCTGCACATGTACTCCAATTGTTAGCTCCCTGCTTCTTTGTTGCCGCTCTTTTTTGTATTAACAATTCTTTATTTTGATTCATAATCCATACTGATATTTCCCTATGCCAAAGTCCTTTTGCATGTATAATATCTCTCTCCTCTGTTTTTCCTGTAAGATTATTTTCTTCATCAACAACATCTAAATATTCCATACTTTTAAAACTCCTCTTAATTTTAAATTTTTATAAAAGCTTAATTCTAACAACTACTCTTTTCAAGCATGTATATATTGGCCTTCTTCCCATTAACTAATATATTATATTGAATTTTAATATCAAAAAACTTAGTTTCATATAACGCTTTTTCAAATACATTAACATTTCCCATAAGAATAATCATTCTTCCATCGTTTTTTAATATTCTATTAAACTCTACCAGCATAGCTTTATAAAAAAATAAAAAATCATTATTCTTACTTTCAAACATATTCCACGGTGGGTCTGTAATTATCACATCAATAAAATCGTTTTCAAAGCCCTCTAATGCGAGTGCGTCTCTTACTTTTATAAACAATTTCTTATTATTCTTTTTGTATTCATTTTTTAATCTTTCAATCAAAGCAACGTCTGTATCACTTGCAAAGCACATATTGTATTTAAAATTTTTTACTATCTGTCTTGGAATAGAACCATGACCGCAAAATGGGTCAATTACAATTTTATTTTTATTTAACTCAGCTAAAGAAGCTAATATATATGCTAACTCTGGTCGCAATTCCCCTTTATTAATATCTTTTTCAGTAAGTCTGTTGTAAGTTATTTTTACCATAAAAACCATAACACCTTCAGAACGTCGTAAAAAACAAAACTCAAGATCAGGATTTTTTTTGTTTAATTTAACATTTAAATTCTTTGAAATAGAATTTTCTAAATTCTCTATTAATCTGAAATTTATACTAACTGGCTGATTTTTGTCAATTGATAATATTTTAAAATTTTTATTTTTACTTTTTTCTATGTGGAGTTTAATTGCAGAATAATCTATATTAAGTTTTTTAACCAAATTATTTAAATCCACATTAAATTCATTATTATTGTTCGTTTTCATTTGGCCTAACAATAAGAAAGAATTATTTAAAAATTTCAATCTTGTTACATCTTGATAGTATTGCGTTTTGTATATGACCATTCCATCAAAAAGTTCAATAATCTCTACATCTGAAAGATTAGAAATTAAAAGTTTTTTAATTACATCTGATAATCCACTAATAAAAGTGGAAACATAATAATTCTTCATACACAACCTCCATTAATAAATAATAAAATTTCCACATAGTTTTTCAACCGATTTTACTTTAAATTTTTCACCAGTGATTAAGTCTATTGCTTCCATATGTAGCAACTCTTGATTTAATATTTTAATAAAAGAATAAGTTTCTAAATAATAAAAAACACATTTATCAGTTTTTACTTTCCTACATAAAGTCAATTCTTCTTTTTTTAGTTTTTTTATTATAAATTTTCTAATACTTTTAAACTCGTTTACTATAAAACTTGGGTGTTTTATCAAGTTTATTAGCCTTTGTATAATCTTATTTGATTCTCGCTTTTCCGAATTAGAATATAACAATTCATACGAAACATTATAATTTGTAACATCTAGAATTTCTCCAAAATCACTTACATTTTTAGATAATACATCCATTATAGTTAGATAATTTTTATTAGATAATAATTCTTGCCACCACCAATGCATTGGTGTAATAGCTCTTTTTAATATAAAAGCCCCCCAAATTCCACTACAAAAATAAATTTTAGAATTATAATCTTGTAAATAATGCTTGTCTGAATTTTTTGCATATTCAAAACTAAGAACATCATATTTTTCTATATTTCTATAAGCACTTTCATATGGAAAACTATAAAAATGTAAGTCTACAAAACAATTTAATTTTCTCTTATAATATTCATATAATGCATAATTGGATATACTACATAATATTTTGTATCTATTAGGAAATTTATCAATTATATTTTTATTTATTTTATTGCACCAGTTAGCTAATACTCTCTTATTGCAATGAATTTGGTCAATTTCATTCATAATTTCAATATAACAAATATTATCATATTCATATATTTTAAACAATACATTTAATATATTATTTAAATATTCCTTATCTACATTTTTAAAGAAGTTTGTTGGTTTTTTATAATAATCACTATATTTGTTAGCAATCCATGAATATCTTTCATTATTAATATCATTATAATTTTTTATATTAAAGTCCACAAAATTGTTTAATACTAAGCAAATTTCTATATTTTTAATTTTTGCATACTCAATAATTTCTATTAATTTTCTCATATCCTCATGTTCATACAAGAAATTAATACTCCAACTACATGAAATAATTCTAATAACTTCAATTTTATTTTTTTCACAAGTATCAATCCATTTTTTGTAGTTTTCTATTGTATTCTTTTCACTTGTATCCCAACATAAATTAATTGACATTTTTGGTATCATAATCTAATCCTCCAAACTAAATTACAAGTGATAATCCTCCAGCTATTACAATGTTATTTCCTGTAATATATCCAGCTTTTTCAGATATTAAAAACATTACTAAATTAGCAACATCTATAGGTTTTCCATGCCTATTTAAAGGAATTTTTTCAGCTGACTCTGACAGTAAAGTATCACTATTCAAATCTTTTCTTAAAAGTGGTGTGTCAATAGAACCAGGTAATACACTATTAACTCTAATATTGTACTTTGACAAGTAATACGCAAATTCTTTTGTAATCATATCTAAAGATGCTTTTGCCGAAGAATAGTGTGCTATTCCTCTAATTATATTGCTATGTATAGAAGTTATATTTACGATTGATTTATTGTCAACTTCATTATTAATCATGTTTTTTGCCACAAGCTGTTCAATTTGAAATATTGAGGAAACTGTAACATTATACATTTTTTCCCATTCCTCTGTTGTTATATTTAAAATATCTACATTCTCTTGATATCCTGCAGAATTTATTAAAAACTTTATATCAAACTGTTCTAAAAAGCTAATAAATTCTTTAACCTCAGATTTCATATTCAAATCCAATATATAACACACATCATTTAAATTACTTATTTTAATTTTTTCTTTGTCAACTAATATCAGCTTTAGTGTTGGATATTCTTTTGAAACTTGAATTGTAATTTCTTTTCCAATACCAGAAGCTGCTCCTATAATTACTGCACATTCTTCTTTCATATAATTTTTATTTTCCCCTCTTTATAATCTTTTTAAAAAATGGTTTTGGTTTTTGTATAATTTTTGTAATATTAAATTTTAGATAATCTAATGTTTTTGGATTTAGAATTATATTGTAATTTTTTACAACGCTTGTACTAAAATGTCTCTTCAACGCACTATCTCCTCTTGAAAAATCAAATATCTTAAATCCATTCAGTTTTAAAATATCAAATAAGTTCAAAATAACTAATTTCCCCGGTTGTAGATTTTTATATTGAGATTTATAAGCCATATGATAAGCACTATATATACCATTAAAGTTATTCAATCCAAACATATGTGCAACTGGAATATTATCATAATACATAATTGTTAAAATTGCAAATTCAGTTTTTGCAATCTGTTTAAAAAGTTCTTGAGCAATAACATTATTAAATAAAGCTTTTTTCTTTTGAGGTTTATTACTTTGCTTTTCTATCTCAAACATTACATCTATGTAATCAAAGCACTCTTTCCCATATATAGTATGAAATTTAATCATAGGATTTTTTTTATATATATTGTTCAAATATCTTAATTCTTTAGGTTTAACTTTCATTTCTACATTCAAATCTGTTTGAGGATTTAGTGAAGATTCATAAATAATTCTTTTAAATGGAAAAAAATTTATAAGTTTCTCGTCGACCTCTTCCAAATATAGAGTGTATCCATTTTTTATTAGAAATTCATTCAAACCATCTGCTTCTTTATCCACTAATATGTTGCTTTTATCTAAATATTTCTCACCTATGGAAATAAGCTTCTTATTTTTAATACTGACAGGCAATATCATGTTAATTTTATTATTATCACAATTTTTTATTATACTTAAATCCTTATATTTAAACACTTTAGTACATATTTCAAACCAAACTGGATGATTAAATAGATGTCGACTTTCACTATTATTCCAAAAATCGCACCACCCATCTTTTTCTTTTATTACTTTTTCTACTGTCAACATATGCTTTATACCTCTATTATCTGATATAGTCATTTTCAGTTATTTCATTTGTTGTTGGTTCCCATTCATACCCAATTGGATTTGAATCTCCAGTACAAAAATGACATAACTTAACAGGTTTGTCTAAATATTTTAATACTTCTTTTCTTGAATGAAAATCCGCAAGCAATTTAAAATCTTTCTCGGGATAACTTTGATTAAATCGTTTGTTAAAAATATTAACAAATACTGATGGAGCACATCTACTTATAATTCCATTGTATAATAGAATACATTTTTCACATTCATTAGCTATCTCTTTATAGTTTTCATTACTATTCTTTGTTAATATTTTATTAAATATATTACCTGCTCTAAATATATCATATTTAACGTTGTAAACTTTTAATCTATCTTCTATTTTTTGTATTGACTTTGTTAATGGTGGATATAAAGAAATTGATATTATTACGTTTAATTCTGACATCTTTCTTAAATAATCATCATCTTTAGTTAATAGCAGTAATCCATTTGTAACTATTTTGATATTTGTACAAGGGAATATATTTTTAAATACTTCTATAAAATCAAATATATTATTACATAATAGTGGTTCTCCTCCTAATAGTCTTAGCTCATAAACCTTAAACCCCATTTTATTAAATAACATCAAATCTTCTTTATATTTATTAATATCATAAAATGCCATTTCGCCTTTTATATTAGAAAAATGATAACATCTATTACATTTTAAATTACAATGCTCTGCTATTGGTATTTGCAATTTATCAATATATTTGTACTCATTATACGGTGTAAGTAATTCGCTTTCAATGAATTCGTTATTATGCATTACATTTTGTTCAAAATAATTTATATCAAAGATTTCTGCTACATAATAATTATTTTGATTACTACATAATTTCTTAATTACTTTTTGCCTGTCCACTTCGTATATTGAAGAAGAAATAATAAGTTTATCACAAACCTCTGAAAAACTGTTAAGATATTCTTTTACCGAGGATACATCAATTATTTCTATTTCATAATTTGGGTATATCTTTTTTATTGTTTTGTCTATATTTGAATTATAATCAGAATTACTTATATATATAATTTTTTTCATGATTTCTCCTTCATTTATCTTTTTTACTAATCTTTCCACTCTTAACATATGCTTTATATTTTATTATGTCGTATTTAGTTTGCAAATCTTTTGGTTTTACAAATTTAGTATAAAAAAAATATTTTACTAATTTTAATATATATCTATGTTTAAAAAATTCTTTGTCCATTTTTTGGTCATACATGCCCTGCCCAGTTACTCTTTGTATAACACTTTCTTCAGTTCCTTCCCAAAAATGTTCAACTTGTAATTCCGGGTCATAAAGTAGCCCCAAATACCTTAATTGCTGTTGTATAAGAACATCTTCATTTGCACCCTTTGTATTGCCAACATTTCCATACCTACTATTAAATCCTCCAATTTTTTCTAATTCAGATTTAAAAACTAAAAGTAAACAGCCTCCAAATAATTCATGTTTTTTTAATAACCTCTGTTCATCTCCAAATTCTTTATAGCCAGCTATATAATGATATTTTGCAGGAATAAAATCAGGTATTTTATTTGGTATTATTTTACCACTTACTATCCCAAAAGAACCCGATACCCTTTTATGCTTATTTATAGCGTCCTTAAATTTATTGTTTGGGATAATATCATCATCTAAAAATAAAATTAATTCTCCACTTGCATTTTTCCATCCACAGTTTCTAGCATTACTCAATCCTTGAGATGATTCGTGCAAATATTTTACACCATATTTCCCTTTTAAAATCCCATTTTTACTGTTATCTACAAGTATTATCTCATCTTCAAAATTTTTCTCAAGAAATATTATTAATTCATCTAATTTAGTGGATTTTCCTATAGACGATATTACAATCGAAAGAGTTCTCATGTTTCTACCTCATAATTTTCTACACATTTAATACAATATTTAGATGGCACTTGTTTGTTTATTATTAATTCTCTTACATCTCTCATGTATTCATTATTCCAAATATCTTCCTCATCATTTATATTGCCATATTCTTTATTAGGATTTATAACCCTGCCACAACTTCCTATATTGCCCTTTGAATCAAATGATAAGTTTTTAAAATACCAATTACAGTTAAACTCATATTTAGAAAGTTTATGTGGTAGATTTATTTTTGTATGTAATGTTTTTGAGAAATCATATAAATCATTTATGTTATAACTTGAATCGTCAATATCAGCTAGTCCTTCATTAATATTAAAATCAATATATCTATGCAAATCAATTCTATCTACTCCAAGTGTATCACATAGTTTTAAAAACTCTTTGCTTTCCTTAACAAATTCTTGTCCACATACTCCACTTAATATTATTTCTATATCAGATTTTAATTCTTTCTTTTTTCTTACGATATATTTTATATTTTTAATTACATCTTCAAAAGTATCTGCCGAAACACCACAAATACTGCTATATACTTCTTGATTTGGAGCATTTAAACTTATAGATATTTGATTAAAATATTTCTCAGATAAAATAAAATTAGACATATCTTCATTTAACAAAATTCCATTAGTAATTAAGTTCATTTTCTTTTTATTTTTTGCAGTTAGCTTTACTATTTCCTTAAATTCAGGATTTAATAATGGTTCCCCCACTCCACCTAACATAACTAAATACGCTTCTGGAAATTTTTTATAAATTTTTTTTACAATTTCTATAGACATAAATTTATTATCTAACTCTTTTATGAACTCAAAATTATTCTTATTTTCAGAATGATGAGGACACATTTTGCATTTCAAGTTGCATAAATCTGATAAATATAACAACAACCATATTGGTCTATAATTAAGTTTTGATTCCTTCATATTGAAACTTTTAAACTTATAATAATTATAATAATTATAAAGTTGCTTTACTGTAAATCTATATTTTAAATTCTTTATTTGCATATATCCACCTATTTTTCTAAATAACTTTGTCTTAATATTTTTCTTTTAATAAACGCAAGTTTTAAATATACATTACCAAGTTTTGATATGAAAAACTTAAACTTTTGAATGCTCAAATATCCATTTACATTTATTCTTGGAATTTCGTACGGATTATATTTTTTACTTAAATGGAATGGTAGTAAACTTAATCCATACTTAAAACCTTTTTTCTTTGCTATTTCTATTATTTTTTTATTATACTTTCCCATTGGATAAACTAAAGTATAGTTATATTTTTCTAAATCACAATCCAACTCTGATTCTATTTGTAATTCATTAATGCTTGTTAAATCGCAATGATTTTCAGTATGATAATACAAATCACAATTATAATTTTTTAAATCATCTAAACTCAAATATTGCTCTTGACCAACCTTTGAAGAAATTACTGCTATGCAACATTTCAAATTTCTTTTTCTCATAAAATCTAAAGACATAAGTATTGATTTATATGAATCATCAAATATTATACAAACACTTCTTTTATTATTATCTGTAAGCAATTCTTCCAAAAAACAAAAAGTAAATCCTTTGCTTTGCAGATAGTCCATTTGATTTTGAAAATCCATAAAATCAACACTTAAAAAATTATCTTTTGTATCTATTTCATGATAAACTAAAATTATTTTTTTCACTTTTAATTACCTCAATAATTTCTTCAGCTATTGGTGGTATATCATAATTGTTTTTTATAAATAGTTGTTGCTCTTTTAATATTTCGCTAAGTTTATCTGTTTCCATTAAATTTATTTTTTGTATCTGTTCAATAATTTGCATATCGTCATTAGCAAAGAATATAAATTTTTTAATTTCAGAGTTTAATCCTTCTATAGCCAAATCGTTTGCTATAATAGGCAAACCCACACACGCCGCCTGTAATATTTTATTCTTTGTTCCAGCACCTGTCATAATAGGACAAACATATATATCATATTTACTTAACTCTTCACGCATATCTTCTACATAACCCGTAAAATGTATCCTATCATTCGCTTTTTTTAACAAATATTCAGGACAATCCTTTCCAACAAATGTAACTGTAAAATTATCAGAAAGTTTAGGCATTATATTTTTTATTAAGTAATCTATTGATAAAGTGTTTGGGCTTACGCTAAAAACTCCAGAAAAAGCCATTTTTACTCTATGACCAGATTGATTAATATTAATAGTATTTATCCATTTTTCTGTATCAATAACATTATTTACAACCTTCATATCATTAAATTCATGTCCTGACATTTTTTCAATATAATTTTTATCATCTTTTGAACAAATAACAGTCTTATAATTTTCACTGATAACTTTTTCGTATTTCTTAATTTTATAATATTCTTCTATTGAAATTAGTTTTTCTCTACCTTTAGCCTTATACCTTAGTCTATCATAATACTTAGTCATACTATCCGTTAAATCAATAATTACTTTTTGTTTATTAAAATGTTTGGCATACTGTGCCATTCTTAATCTTTTTATATATACCATGTCATAATTATCTTTTTGAGACATATTTTTAAAAAACTTATGCAATTTTCTGTTTTTTACATAAGCCATTCTTAAAGGTACTTTTGTAAAAATATGTTGTATACAATTGAAGAACGATACTATTTTAGATTGCTTTATTACAATCGCTTTTTTAACTAATTGTTTTTCTTTCTCAAAGCTTTTAAGTTCATTTTCTTTATAATATAGTGAAACTAATGTGACATTGTCTCCATTTCTCTTAAATGCTTCTAGAATATTTTTGGTTCTTATTCTAGAAAACTCATTAGGCAAAGAGGGTGTTATATAAAGAATTTTCATATACTGCCTCCTCGCTATAATGTAAATTAAAGAGTTTATTGTTTTCCAATCCCATCTCTTCTATTTTTTCTTTATCATTTATTAAATTACATATTTCTTCTGAAAAACTAATATCGCTATCTACTATTTTCGTGCCGTCAGATAGAATTAATCCTTCTGCTCCAATACTTGTACTTATTACTGGTTTAGAATGCGACCAATATTCTATGATTTTTATTCTTGTCCCACTTCCAAAATATACTGGAACAATACATATCCATGATTGTGATATAATGTTACTTTTTTCTTCTTCATCTAAGTTTTCATAAAAGTTAATATTGTCATTAGAATATGATTTAATATAATTATCAATATTCGAGCCTATTATTTTAAGCATAACCTCATTGTTTTTCTTTAAAATTAATGGAAATATATTTTTAATAAAATGCTTTAATCCTTGCTTATTTGGTTTCCATGATATACTACCAACAAAAACAATTGTAGGTTTTTCAAATAAGTTGCCTTGCTTAGTATTATTGTTATCATATGTATTATTTACCACAACAACCTTATTTTTATATTCATCTGGAATAAGCATTCTATCTGTATTACTTACACAGGTAATTTCTTTTGATATCTCAAATGCATGATATTCAAATGCCTTCATGAGTTTACTTTCTCTTTTTAAAAATAAATTGATAGGAAATTTAGAAAATTTAGAACTCCTCTCTAGTAATATATGTTCTATATTATGGTCATCAAAATATATTGGTATTTGCATGTTATTACAATACTGCATCATAGCCAACTCTGAGCAAAATACAAACTTTATATCATAATCCTCTATTGCTTTACTTATTGTATCTTCAATTATGCTATTATAATACTGTTTACATGTTACTGGCATTTTAGAAAAAATACTGCCTAAAAAGTTAATCATTAAAGATATCATACTTCTAGAAAAACTACATCCATAAACTTTTACATTATATTTTTCTAAAAAACTTATCATTTCACCTTTATATTTTTTATCCCAAAATCCTATTAAAATAATATCATATCTTTTACTCAAGAACTTTATCCATGCAAGATTTCTTTTTGCCCCTCCATTGTACGCAGGTGCAGGAATAAATTTATTTAGTACGATTATTTTTTCTTTATTTTTCATATTTATTTATACTTTCTATTATCTGATTTTTATAATTTTAAGATAAATTATCATATTTCTACTATTTTCTTAAATTTATGTACAATTTAGATATTATTTTAACATAAAATGCCTGTAAATGCAAGAAACATAAAACATTTTCAGAAGTATACTTGCGATAACTTTTTTTTGATAGATATAACACATGTTATCTTCGGTTTCTCTAATAATGTTTGCATAAAAAACTCCCTACTTTCAATTTATTAGCGAGTCATAAGCAGTCTTTTTACCACTTGTTCTTGAGGTGTAAATATACTTATTCTTATAATCAATTTTTGTAACAAATTAAAAAACACTTTTATCAAAACTACATTGTTCACAGTATATTTAATGCCTTTTTTTCTTAACTCATCACATGTAAACAACTTACATTGTAAACATCTTATCGTACATTTTCCATCTTTATTATACTTACATAAAACAAATTTGCTTGGCAAAAAAACGCCCAAATACTTATTTTTATAATAATGGCAACATCCCATAACCGCTCCATTATTCCTTTTTGCTAAACATACATTATCTCTAAACTCGCAAAGGTTATTATTATAAAATTTATCATCTAAATAGTCACATAACTTACCGTATAAATAATTGTATTTTTCTCCTATATTATCATAAAGCAAAACATTTAATGCTACAAAAATCTCATTGTTCTTGTACGACTCTGTTAGTTCATTTGAAAAATTTGCTATAACTATTTTATCATTTAATTCTATACCAAACTTTATATTTTTTCTTTTACAACTATTTCTTATCTTAATAATATTTCTAATAACTTTCTCTTTTTGTTTATCATTCAAATTTTCTACATCAACAATAATATTTAATAATACATTTTTTGCATTTATCTTAGATATATTATTATCAGTTCCAACATCAATAAGAACAGTTTCTTCACCAACTTTATCATTTAATTCGTTCTTTTTAAAATTCGTAATTGCATATCCTTCTTTATCACACAATATTATATTCAAACTTCACTCTCCCTTGTTTTACACATTTCCTTCAAATATTTTATAGAATTTTCTAATTCTTGAACTTCTTTTACTGAATTATATTCAATTAACGTAGGAATCCCTATTCTCATACGAAAACCTTTCTCTTTAATAATTTATTCTCTTTCAGTTTTATATTTATTATTAATGTTATTTTTTCTTATTAATTGCATATGTCTATTCCTAATTGGACCAAATGAAGGTCAGTTAATGAGCTCAATCAGATTTGCTGAGAACCTCCTCAACGTAGCCAACAAGCTTTTCTCCCGCCATTTCGCTGAGAGAACTGATTAGCCTGTACTGCTCGTGTTCATCTGCTTGCAGTTCGTTTTAAAATAAGATACTTCCCTCCAACTTTCATCAAGCCATGTGCAATCAGTCTGTGTGTAGCTTTCATACGAGATCCTCCTTATTCCTATATTAGTTTATATAGGGTTGAATAATTTACGTATAAATAATTATACACTATTATACTGAAAATGACAATTCCATGTGTAAATCAGTATTTTTGTAAAATTTAACATATTTGTAAAGAAATTGAAATAAATATTTGCGATAAAAATAGAATTAGAAATAAACGACAAGAAAACATCAATTTTGTCCAATCGCCTTAAGTAATTGACAGGCATCGTTTTTAATAGTATAATTTAATCGTGTATGCGAAAGGAATAACTTATGGCAAATGATAAATTTGATAACATATTAAATATGAATTACAATGAACTAAATAATAATATA
>WRFS01000037.1 GCA_009778695.1 Oscillospiraceae bacterium | reverse complement strand
TTGCTCGTCTGTGCTACAGAGAAATTCCTATAAAAAATAAAAAAACAAGCAAATTCTTCGAAGAGCGGACGACTGATAGTCGCCCCTACAAAGAAAAAATTCTTACATCGAAAAAAATTCTATTAAGAAAATTATTTACTTTTAATCCATAATATGATATATTTTGTCTTATCCCATTAAAAAACAAACAAGGAGGTGACTAACTTATGGAAACCGCTATATTACAACAAATACAAGATGAATTAAAAGTAATCAACAAAAAGCTTGATAATTGTGTTACTAAAGATGAGGCAAAAAATTTTGCTACCAAAGACGATTTACTCAATTTCGCTACCAAAGATGATTTACTCAATTTCGCTGCCAAAGATGATTTGTCTAATTTTGCTACCAAAGATGATTTCAAGCAATTAATTGCAAGATTTGACACATTTGAAAATAAATTAGAAAGTATCAACAAAAGAGTTTTAATAATGGAACACGAACTTACTACAAAAGTACAAATACTATTAGAAACAAATGTTGACACTCGTGTAAATTACGACCGACTTAGAATGAATGTATCTAAACTTAATGAAGTTACTGAAATGCATACAATGCAAATAGAATTCCTTCAAGACAAAATTAATTCTTAAATTGTCATTTTTTTAATTCGTCCAAGATAATAATTCACTTAAAATCAAGTCCTATAATGTCATTCCTATTTCAAATTTATTATCAACAGCTTTTTTCAACTTCACATTATCATCCTTATCTAACTTTGGATCATCCCCAATTATTTTAATTGCTAACGCCTGAACTTGACTTAAAATCATCATATCATCAAATAAATTCGCTATTTTAAAATCCGGTATACCATGTTGTTTCGTACCAAAAAATTCGCCTATACCCCTTAATTCTAAATCCTTTTCTGCAATTTTAAATCCATCATTTGTTTTTGTCATTACTTCCATTCTTTTTCTTATCAATTCTGAATTGCCCGTATATTTTAATATGCAATAAGACTTATGTTCTCCTCTGCCCACTCTTCCTCTTAATTGATGTAACTGTGCCAAGCCAAACCTCTCCGCATTTTCTATTACCATTATAGTAGCATTTGGAACATCTACCCCCACTTCTATTACTGTTGTAGAAATTAATACATCTATGTTGCCATTTTTAAATTCTGTCATTATTGCATTTTTTTCTTTTGGTTTCATCTTACCATGTAAATATTCAACTCTATAATTTGAAAACACTTTTGTCTTATACTTTTCAACCAATTCTAAAACAGACTCCGCATCTATTTCTTCGTTCTCTTCAATTAACGGACATACAATATATGCCTGTCTTCCTGCATTTATTTCTTTTGAAATAAAATTGTTTATTCTTTGTTCTAAACTGTTTCTTACCGCAAATGTATCTATTGACTTTCTATTTGGTGGCAATTCGTCTATTACAGAAATATCCAAATCACCAAACAAAATTAAAGCAAGAGTTCTAGGAATCGGCGTTGCCGTCATAACTATGGTATCCACGTTTTTGCCCTTTGTGGAAAACGTTCCCCTTTGTCTTACTCCAAATCTATGTTGTTCATCTGTTATTACTAATCCTAAATTTTTGAAAACTACATTTTCTTCTAAAACAGCATGCGTCCCAATTAATACATCTATTTCACCATCTGCAAGTCGTGCAATAATATCCTCTTTTTGTTTTTTTGAAATCCCACTTGTCAATATTTCACAATTTAAATTGTACTGTTCTAATACATTTTTAAAGCTAACTAAATGTTGTTCTGCAAGTATTGCAGTTGGAACCATCATAGAAACCTGATAACCAGATTTAGCTGCTTTATATGCCGCAAGTATTGCTAATATAGTTTTGCCTGAACCCACATCTCCTTGCATTAACCTATTCATGGTTTTTGAACTTTCCATATCATTCTCTATTTCCTCTAAAACTCTAAGTTGTGCTTTAGTTAATTTAAATGGAATGTTCAACATAACTTTATCTAATTTTACATTCTTATCAAAACTTATTCCCTCTTCAAACTTATATTGATTTTTTAAACTCAAAAGTTTCAGCTGCATTAATAATAATTCTTCAAATACTAATCTAATTCTGGCTTTTTCAAACATTTCAAAACTTTCAGGAAAATGAATTTGTTTTAATGCAGTGCTTAAATCACATAAATTATATTTTTGTATAATATAATCTGGTAAAGTTTCTTCTAAATCAGCATCTATCTCTTCTAATGCATTTTGCATAATTTTTCTAATTACACCTTGACTTAAATTATATACAGAAGGATAAATTGGTATTATTTTACCAGTGTTTACAGTTTTTTCATCTGAATCAAATACAGGAGAAGCCATTTCTATTCTACCTGACTTTATTTTAACTTTTCCAAAAAATTTATATTTATTTCCTCTTTTAATTAAGGCTTTAATATAACTTTGATTATACCAAGTTATATAACATATTCCAGTTTCATCTTCTATCGCTAATTTATATATTTTAAGACGATTTGCTCGTATTTCCTGTACGTTAGTCAAAGCAAGTCCTTCAATAAGTGCTTCTTCTTCATCTTCCAGTTCTGATATTTTTTTTGGCATACTTCTATCTTCATATGTTCTTGGAAAATATGTAATCATATCTTCCACAGTATGTATATTCAAGCTACTTAAAACCTTTGCCCTATTATCCCCAACGCCCTTCACATATTGAATATTTTTTTGCAAATTCATAACTTCTCACGAATTCCTTTCTCTCAATATTTGTTACTGTTTGACGCTTTTCAGCAAATTAGCTTTGGGTGGTTAGTATATGTTTTTAAAAAGCGAACGACAGCCCTTTGAGGCCCATGGAGTCTTCGAAGGCTTGGAGGAGCTTTTTAAAAACATATACTAACCACCCAAAGCGGACATTTTAGCGAAAACCTTTAAATAGTAACCTAATATTTAATTATTATACATTATTTGTTGTATTTTTTCAATAAGTATGATATTATACAGATAACATATAATATATAAAAAGGAGGATTTTAAAATGACAGCACTTTATATAATAATAGGAATAATTGTATTACTTATAATCATAGTGATAGCACTTTATAACGGACTAATTAGGTCTAGGTTAAAAGTACAAAATGCATGGAGCCAAATTGATGTTCAACTACAAAGAAGGTTTGATTTAATCCCAAATCTTGTTGAATCTGTAAAAGGATACATGCAACATGAAAAAACTGTTTTAGAAAAAGTTACAGAATTACGTAGTTCTTGGGCTGGAGCTCAAAGCGTTCAAGAAAAAGCAGATTTAGATAATCAATTATCTGGTGCTTTAAAAACAATCATGGCAGTTGCAGAGAATTACCCAGATTTAAAGGCAAATCAAGGTTTTTCTGACTTGCAAGAAGAATTACGTGTAACAGAAAATAAAATATCTTTTTCACGTCAATTCTATAATGACAGCGTAACAATGTATAATACAAAACTACAAGTATTTCCTTCAAACATTATAGCATCTATGTTTGCTTTCAAACCATCTGACTTTTTCAAAGTTGATAATGATGAAGCAAAACAAGCAGTAAAAGTTGATTTTAATAATTAGTTAAAATAATTTTAGCAAATAGAACAACATAGCTTTCAGAGGTTAGGGTATGTGTTTTTAAAATAAAGCCCGACACCCCTGCTGGCCATGGAGTCCTGCGGAGGCCTGGAGGGTATATTTTAAAAACACATACTCTAACCTCTGAAAGCGGATGGCTTTTCATAATTACAAAAGGAGGTATAGCGGAACTTGATTGAAGATGTAAGAAAAAATAAATTTAAATCTGGTGTAATAGTGGCAATCTTTTTGCTTGTAGTTACACTTATTATCTACTTTGTTTGCTATGCCTTTGACTTAGGTTCAATGGCAATAGTAATTGCACTAATTTTTTCAATAATAGCAACATGGTCATCATATTATTTTAGCGATAAAATAGTTTTATCAATTAATAAAGCTAGACCTGCAACCCCTCAAGAAGATAAGAAAATAGTAGATATATTAGATGCATTAATGGTTTCTTCTGGGTTAAAAACAAAACCAAGATTATATGTGGTAGATTCTCTACAAATGAATGCATTTGCAACTGGTAGGAATCCAGAACACGCTGTAATATGTGTAACAACAGGTTTGCTTAATAAGCTAGAATATTACGAATTAGAAGGCGTAATTGCACATGAATTAGCACATGTAAAAAATTACGATATTTTATTATCAGCTGTAGTTTCTGTTATGGTTGGTTTAGTCGTAATGCTTTCACATATGTTTTTCTTTGGCGGAGGCAGAAGGTCTGGAAATAGAGAAGGTGGAAATCAAATATTATTACTCATTGGTTTAGTCTTCTTAATATTATCACCAATTTTTATGAGCTTAATGCAATTAGCTATTTCTAGAAAAAGAGAATATTTAGCAGATGCCACATCCGTACAATTTACACGAAATCCAGATGGTTTAATAAGTGCACTTAGAAAATTAGATACAGATACTGCTGAACTAACTACCGCAAATCAAGCCACTGCTAGTATGTATATAGCTAATCCTTTTAAAAAAGGAAAAAATGCGAAAAGAGACTCTTCTAGTTTCTTTTCAACTCACCCTTCAATAGCAGATAGAATAAAGGCTTTAGAAAATATAAGATAAAAGAAAAAAATATAAACCTCACTCACATATTGTGTGTGGGGTTTTGGCGTACCTGGAGGGATTCGAACCCCCGACCTTTTGGTTCGTAGCCAAACACTCTATCCAGCTGAGCTACAGGTACACTACAATTTGTATTATACTTAAAAAAAATGTAAAAGTCAAGGATTTAAATGATTTCCCTTGATTTTTAGTTTTTTACTTTATATTTTATTCAAAATAGTGTAAAATAATTATATGAAAAATTTTAATATATCAGAAATAGCAAATAAAATAACCGAGGCTGGCGGAACTCTATATTTGGTTGGCGGTGCAGTTAGAGATACTCTGCTTGACAAAAAAATAAAAGATAAAGATTATTGTATTACAGGAATTTCCTCCCAAAAATTCTTGCAATTATTTCCATATGCACATACTCGTGGAAAATCATTTGAAGTTTTTGATATAGACAATAATGAATTTGCAATAGCTAGAAAAGAAAAAAAAGTGGGGATTGGCCACAAAGAATTCTCAGTAGAAACAGGAAATAATATAACCATTTACGATGATTTGGCAAGAAGAGATATTACTATAAATTCTATGGCAATCAACGTACTTACAAATGAATTTATAGATCCTTTCAATGGCAAAATCGATATAAAAAATAAAATCATACGAAAAACTTCGGATGCATTTTCAGAAGATCCTCTAAGAGTATATCGTATAGCCAGGTTTGCAGCACAAATGCAATTTTCAATAGATTCCGAAACAATAACTGCGATGAATAAATTAAAAAGTGAATTAAGTACACTTTCTGCTGAAAGAGTTTTTGCAGAATTCAAGTTAGCACTTGCTTCAAATAGCCCCTCTACGTTTTTCAATAGTTTAAGAAATGCAAATGTTTTAGATGTACATTTTAAAGAAATATTTGATTTAATTGGTTCTATTCAGCCTGAACAATATCACCCAGAGGGAGATAGCTATAATCATACCATGATGGCTGTTGACTACAGTACAAAACTTACAAATAAACTAGAATACAGATTTGCAAGCTTAGCACATGATTTAGGAAAAGGTATTACTCCTAAAGAAAACTACCCACATCATTTTAACCATGAAAAATTAGGAGCTCAATTAGTTCGAGACCTTGGCAATAGACTAAAGATGCCAACCAGATGGATTAAATGCGGAAAAACAGCTGCTTATGAGCACATGAAGGGTGGAATATTTTCACAAATGAAACCGTCCAAAAAAGTAGATTTTATAGAAAAAGTAGCAAAGTCACAATTAGGTTTGGCTGGTATGGAAATAGTAGTTAAGTCTGATAGGGCGAGTTCGTGGGATAGTAACCCACAAGAAAATGCACAATTAAATACACAAATAGATTTCTTTAAAATTGGCACAAAAATGCTAAATGAAATAAATGGAGAATATATAAAAAAGAAATATAATATATCTCCTTCTATTAGGTTTGGCGAGATTTTGCGACAAGAAAGAATAAGCTGGATGAAAAAAATGAACATTGGAAAAAGCGTTGAACCTTCACATAACCACAGCTAATTATTTCTTAATTTCGGAAATAATTAGTATATAAAATTTTCAATTCCACTATTGCATTTTATCATAATTTATAGTATACTTATAAAGTGATTTTATTCTTCGGGGTGTGGCGCAGTTGGGAGCGCGCGTGGTTTGGGACCATGAGGTCGCAGGTTCAAACCCTGTCACCCCGACCAAAAATGGCTGATTTCTAGAAAATCACACAAAACTGTAAAATCGTGAAAAGGTATTAACCAATAAGGTTTGGTTGATACCTTTTTTCTATGTGGTTTTGTGAAATACCCTTAAAACTGCTAAAAAGTTTCTATACTTCCTCTTGGTTATAGTAGTTCCAAATACCTAAATAACCTTTTACTGATATTGGATTTTCCAATACTGCGATATCTTTCAAAATCCAAGCATATCTACCTATGCCATAAACCCCACAGATGTATTCTTGCAAATTCTTCTTTATGTTTTCAATAAACTCCTCATCCATATATTTGCAATCAACCAAATTGGCTTTGCATATTATATATCCATAGTTCATCGTCACATTTGGAATTAACTTAAGTAGATTTTGAATCTCTGGACTAGATTTACTAATTTTTTTGACACTTGCATGTATATAGATTTCTCCACGATAATTGGTTTTCCAACTTCTCGTTTCTATGCACTTTTTACCCTCTTTAATCAACGTAGCCCAAGGTTCAATAATACTTATAACTTTCATAGGATTTTCCTTCCTCCTCGAGCAAAATTTCATTTTGCTTTATATCAATTTTTCATTCCGAAAATTGATAATTTTAATTATTTCCCTTCATACTATATCCAGTTTCTTATTATACTTTTATTGATATTCATATTGCCGTATCCAACCCCAAGCTTCCTTTCAGGTTTTTTATCACCATGACAGTCTGTACCTCCAGACATTAATAAATTACAATTTTTACAATAATCTTCTAAAAACTTAATTTGTGCATTATTAAAACTCGAATGATAAACCTCTACACCATCTAGCATACCAGCCTTTGTTATCTTTTCTAAAAATTCTTCCTCTCGTGGTATTTTATAGTGATATAAATGTGCTAAAAAAACTTTACCTCTGTTTTCTCTTATTAGTTTTGATATGTCTTCTGCTTGTGGTAACAACTCATTAAATGTAAAAAATAATATAAAGTTTTCATCTGTGGTACAACTTCTATAAAAAACTCCAGGATTTTCCCATGCCTCTAACGCAATTTTTAGCTTGTTTTCTGGATATTTTATTACATCATAAAATATCTGATCTATTGGGAATTCCTTCCCAAAATGATATTCTAAATTTTCTGAAACTTTGATACCTTTTTCATTGCATAATTCATAAAGTAAATCAAATTCTTTTTTATATCTCATTTTAACATTATCGCTTGAATAATAATCTTGTAACCAATTATCTATAGTCTCTATATCGAAATTATATCCCAATAATTCAATTTTGTATCCGTTAAAAACACAACTGAATTCACAACCTTTTATCAATTTGCCTATGAAATACATTGAATAATCAAATGTTGCTAATTCTTTATATGCTTGAACTGTGTCGTGGTCTGTTATAGATAAAACCTCTACCCCTGCTTTTTGAGCATTTTCTAAAAGTGTTTTTACGTTCCATGTACCATCTGAATAATTTGTATGTGTATGTAAATCTATCATTTTATATTTTTCTCCATCTCTTTTAACGTTTTTATTAACTCTTCTATTGTTCTAGCAATTTTAAAATCAAAGTAAGATTTTAGTCTCATTACTAGTTTTTGAGATCTTCTTTATAATTACAAAAATTAGCCTTCATAAATTCTCACCCAACTTCATTTCTAGCATTTTCTACCGTAGTAAAATGTTCTAAATGTGACAACATCTGCAATGTCATATTTGGTTTAGTGAAGCGATTATAAAAATTTGAAATGTTTTTCAATTTTACATTTTTAAGTATTTATTTTCTATATTTGTTACTAATAATTTATTATCGTTACCATTTTCTTCTAACAAGAACTCATTATTTCCCTTATAACTTACTAAAATTGTTTTCTTAGAAGATATAATTAACCCCATAGGTGGATTATCACAGCCTGATTTTTCATTATAGTAATAATAATTTAATATTTTTTTCATTTTTTCAATATCATAATCAACAATTTTAGATTTTTTAACATTTACAACTAACATACATCTTAATGCAATATGGTAAAATACTAAACTAGGATAATAATATATTCCATCAATTCTAATTCCTCTTTTTATACTTGATAATCCTATATTCCCACTTTTTTCATTTGAACTTAAAAAGATTTCAATAAATCCATTTAATAATTCTCCAGCTCCATAGTTAGTCATAAATACCTCCTCGTATAATCCCAACCTATCAATAAGTCAAATATACTCATGCTACAAAAATACTATGCCCAATATGGTATATATTTTTTAAACTTATTACTACTATTTGGGTCAAAAACTTTAATAAGTTTTCTCTCTACTGCTAAACTTAAAAGTTTTGAAACCATTGGACTATTATTTTTTTCAATTTTAAATCTTTCTCTTAAAGATGTATTTGTCATAAAATCTCTATTTACATATTTTATACAGGAATGTTGGTATTTGTATCAATTTCAAACATTACTATTTTATTGTTATTAACATATAAATCAAATACTCTAAAATTAATTCTCGGCTCTAATTGAGTTAAAATATAATTTTCTAATTCTTCATTTCCTTTTTTAGCACTTTTAAAGTTAAATGTTGTTCCAATAGGTTCTTTGGTATCATTATCAACGCCATATATTAAATATGCTTTATCTTGTCCTTCTAATATAGCAGAATTGGATAAAGCAGAAATATATTCTCCTATCATATCTGGGTCTGTATTATTATGCTTGTATTCTAACCATTCATTTTCAGTACGTAAACTTAATAAATATTGTAGTACTGTAATCTTTTCATTTTCCATTGATACACCTCTTTCAAATAAAAACGGAAATTCTAATTAAATAAAAAAATGCCTATTTTTCAACGTTTTTATGTTTTTTGCCTCTTAAAATAACTTTTTTAATTAAATAACAGTTTATCATAAAAGTTGGTAAAAATATATATTTTTATAAACTTTTTTAAATATTATATTTACAAAACGGAAATTCTAATTAAATAAGAAAATGTTTATTTATCAGTAGTTTAATGATTTTTACTTATTGAAACGTATTTTTCAATCAAATAAAACTTATTGCATTTCTTAGCTTTTCATATTATAATAAGATTAGTTTTATTTCAAAAAAATATTTTTTTCAAGGAGTCTATTATGTATAATTTATTCAATTCTATCGAAAATTCGATTAACAAATCCTTAGGTAAGTTAGATGCTCAAATTCATCTTGATAGAGATTCAAAGTTAAAAAATACTTTTGTTGATAATTTCATTCATGAGCTACGTGATTACTTAGATAGGCATGATTCAATTTACAAGTTAAACACTTTGCCTCCCAGTTCCAAACTAGAAATTAATGAAATAGAAGAAAAGTATCTTCAATGCTATTTTGACCACGAGCCTTATTATATTCCTAGAGATATGATTGATTTTAATTCTAAAAATGAGGATTACCATCATTTACAACTTGGGCAAGATGGTTTATATCATTATGTAGCAAAATAAGGATAGTATATTTTTAATAAACTTATCTTTCTATTTGCACCATCCAAATTATTACGGCTAGACCTCGTAGAAATTTCTCGTAGTAACAAGCTTTGAGTATTCTTCAACGAGTATCTACGCTTATAATTAAGTTCTTTAATTTTAATTCCTTTTTAACTTCGCCATTACTTCGCCAACACTCTGCCATTACTCTTTTATTTTGAATTTTTTATTTGGAGATTTATCATTATTTCCAATTGATTCAACAGTATTATTATCAATTAATTTTTTAATAATTCTTCTAACAGTTCTATCTGGTATATTAGTTTTTCCTATTATTTCTTTTGCACCTATTAATACATTTCTTTTAATGCATTCTATCACTTTTATTTCATTTTCTGAAAGTAATAATTGAGATGCATCTTTCATTTCTTTTGAATTTAATAAGTCATCAATAGTTTCGTTTATCATTTTCAGTTTCTACTTGAAATAATGATAATTGATTATTTTCAATTGCTAATGAAGAATGTATAGATCTTATCCTGCTTTTTCTTCTTAATTCTAGATACCCATTTAAACTTTCAAAATAATTTGCTTCTCCAATTTTCTTCATAATTTCTGATATATAATTTAACATCTTATCCGAAATGCTATATGGTGGATAATCTTGCATAACGACCTATTTATTTATTTATCTTTCTTTTTTGCTCCACTTCTATAAACATTTGCTACATTTCTACAAGTTGTACTACAATAATCTGCATTAATATTCTTAGCAATAAATGTGCTTTCCTAATTCTGCCACCAATAGTGGCAGAATTAAGTAACGATTACAGTAGTGTAAGTTTTAGTATAATTATTATATCACGACAAGCACAAAATATATATCATTCATTCCCAAAAAACTCAATTAATTGACTTTTTTGGGAATAGATATATGTGCAACAGATAAAATTAAAACATATTCATTTGGAAAGTTATAATCTTTTGTAACTTTTAGCAGTACTTCTTCCATTTGAATATCATTTTTTTAACTATATTAAATTTTCTGGATTTAACCCCTTTAACTCTTTTATTATAAATATTCCGTCTTTTCGTATAAGTACATCATCAAACCAAATCTCTCCACCACCACATTCTTTTGTTTGAATACTAACTAGATTCCAATGTATGGCTGATCTATTTTCATTATCGCTCTCTTCTAATGCGTCACCAGGCGTAAAGTGAAAACTACCTCTAATTTTTTCATCAAATAAGGTGTCTCCTATTGCTTTATCAACATAATTTTAATAATTCCATCGTCTTACTAGCCAAATATAGTGGAATATTCGTAATCTCTCCATCTTTCACATAACCATTACTGCTAAATCTAATTGCAATTTTAGGATTATGTTTTTCTATATACCTTTTAAAACTACTTGCTCTTTTATTTAATCCTGCTTTTACTTCTAATGGAACAACCGCAGACTCTTTTTGAATAATAAAATCTATTTCAAAGTCCTTCCCCATTGCGTAATAGTTAGGAGTAAAGTCCATTTGTGGTGCAAGTTGTTCTAACACATAGTTTTCCATTAATTGACCTTTAAAGTTAAATGCGTCATCTAGTAAAATAGAACTGTTATCAAGACCCGCCATATATTTTAATAGCCCAACATCCAATAAAAACAATTTAAAGATATTTTGTTGTTCATAAGTTTTTAATGGATATTCTGGAGTTGTAATATTGTTTACTTTAAAGCTAAGTCCACTTGTAATTAGCCATTCAATTGCATCTTCATATTCCCTTCCTCTTGCTCCTTTTCTCAATATAGAATACACAAATTTTTCATTATTCTCTTTTGCAAGTTGAGGAATAATATTGCGAAATACTTGTAAAATCTTGCCACTACTAATTTTATTATTGTGTTTTAAAAAATCTGATTCATATATTCTTACAAGTTCTTTCTGAATTTCTAATACTTCTTGTGGATTTTTATTACTTACCCAAGATTTTACGCACTCTGGCATACCTCCTACAATTAAATATTTTCTAAATATTTCCAACATTTTATCGTGAAATGCTTCCACATAATCTTCAGGAGAAGTAATTGACTGGTAATACTTATACATTCCTTCATCAACTTCTTCTAAAAATTCATCAAAAGTTAAGGGATATAAACTCAACAAATTAACTTTCCCTACTGGAAATGAAGTATCTTTTGCCAGATATGTGCCAAGTAAACTTCCTGCTGAAACAATATGATATTCATTTGCTTCTTCATTAAAGTATTTTAAACTACCAATTGCTTCAGGGCAATCTTGTATTTCATCAAATATAAGTAAAGTTTTCTCTGATAAAATAGGCTTGTTTTTATATAAACTTATTCTTTCAAGTAAAATTTTTGGGTCTTTTGTTTCTGCAAATATCTTTTTTGCTTCTAATTCTTTATCAAAGCTGATATAAATATAATCATCATAATACTTTTTTGCAAATTCTTCTTTCATTAACCAACTCTTGCCAACTTGTCTTGCCCCTCTAATTATCAAAGGTTTCCTTCTATTTGAATCTTTCCATTCTAATAATTTTAGTAATGCATTTCTCCTCATTTTTCCACCTCGCTAAAAGCATTTTAACACATTTTTACCAAAAACGCAATATGAATTTCGCACATTTTTACCAATTTTTCAATGCTATCTTAACACATTTTTACCATTTTGAGCATCATATTTGTACTAATCAAGAAAAGTAGATTAATTTTTTAATTTTCATAACATTCTCCTCTTTTCCTTTTTTATATATGTATTTTCAAAAAACATTTTAAATTCTAATTTACTTTTAAATCACCCGAAACGGTACTAATATTTATAGAATTTGTTGTGTCTTTATCCCCAACATTTATTATTTTATTTTTCTTATTGCTACCGTCATATATAATGTCTAAATTAGAAGATACATTTCCAGATACGGTGCTAAAATTAATTTTACAGTTAGCATCTGGTATGAAGTTTAAATTAGTATCTCCAGATACTGTATTGATATTTAATTGATTTCCTATGGAAATAGAAGCTAAATTTATATCGCCGGAAATTGTTTTAATATAAGTTGAATTATCTAGCATATTAAAATTATTAATTTTTATATCGCCAGATACAGTTGAAATATTTCCAGCTCCTGAAAGATTGTCTAATCTAATACCTCCAGAAACAGTTGAAAGTGTGTAATTACTATTACTTACTTTATTACTACTTAATATATTGCCAGAAACATTTTTTAGCTCTAGATAGCTTAACGCTAAATCTGAATTTATAGAAACATTACCAGATACATCTTGAATATTCAAATTGTTTGCATAGGTTTTAGGTATGTATAATTCTATTTGAGAGTAGTTATCCAAAAAACCAAAACTAAAAATGAACCAATCATGAAGTTTGCCTTTAATTTCTAAAGTGTCGCTATTTTGATTTATACTAAATTTTTCATTATCTTTTAAAGTCACATCACTTTTTTGTACTATCTTACAAGTATTTTCATCTGTTGTATATACTATAATATCTGCAGAAGCGAAATTTAGATTAATATTTTTTAAATCTCCTATTTCAACAGTTTCTTCTTTTTCAATGTGTAAATCTCCGTGAGCACCGAAACTTCCTAATTTTGCATAACCGTTTTTCCCTATATATACCATAAGAAAAATTAAAACAGCTATAAGAATTGTAGATAAGATTATACTAATAATATAAAATGTTTTTTTCATAAATTGTTACACTCCTTCTTTTAATTTTATAAGTAGTGTAATAATGTTTCGAAGTACTGCACCGATAATAAAAATTATCCATGAATATGCCCAAGCGTTGAATACGAAACTTATTACAAGATATACCAACACAATAATTGACCATAGCACTGAAGAAATAGCTTTTCTTGTAGAAACATTTTTTTCCTTAACTGATTTCCATTCTTTAAATTCTTCTACCAATGTGTTGTCGACTTTAATATATTTTGGTTTTGACATAAAGTGATACACAATTATGCAAGTTGGTATAGCAGCAATAACTAAAAATGCAATTGCAGGAATTGCGTCCATGAGGTCATTTCCTGATACTCCTACAGATTCAAATGTTACTGAAATCACTATGCAAGATATAATTGCTAAAATATATAAACCGATAGAAATAGATACAATTAAAGCAGTTTTTTTACGCCATTTGTTTTGCTCTAGTTCATTCATTGGATTACTTGTTTCTAAATTAGATACTAATTCAGAAACATCGCCTATTCCTGCTATTACATTATCATAACTTTCTTTTTCGGTTTTTCCGCTTGCTACTAAATCATTGTATTTTTCGTTAAGATTTGAGATTAATTCTTCTTTTAAATCATATGCTCTTTTTGTTTTTGGAGCATCTTCAAATAGTTTGTTTACATGTTTTCTAATTTCATCTTTCATAAAATTTCCCTCCTAAATTAATTTATCGATTAATTTTTTTGTGACATCCCAGTTTTTTTTGTTTTGGTTATAAAAATCTATTCCTTCATTTGTTATGGAATAATACCTTCTTCTTGCACCAGTTGTTTCATCTCCCCAGTAAGAAGTTATTAAGCCATTTTCTTCCAATCGTCTAAAAGCACTATACAGTGTGGCTTCTTTTAGTTCATATTCATTATTTGTTTTTTCTTGAATAGATTTGTTAATCTCATAACCATAACTGGTTTTCTGCATTAAATGTGCTAGAATTATGGTTTCTGTATGTCCTCTTATTATATCTGAGGTTATAGACATAGATTACACCTCCTATTGCGATATATATTATCACAATATACTTCGCCTGTCAAGGTATAATTTAAAAAAATTTTGACTAAAGTTACTATGTAACACTTTTCAGCAAACTAGCTTGTGGTAGTTAGTATATGTTTTTAAAAAGCGTACGACAGCCCTTTGAGGCCCATGGAGTCTTCGGAGGCTTGGAGAAGCTTTTTAAAAACATATACTAACTACCAC
>WRFS01000036.1 GCA_009778695.1 Oscillospiraceae bacterium | reverse complement strand
TTTTTTGACAAAGCACCTCATTTCAAGCCTTTTATTCTGTCGAAATTTATTTTTAACTACTTTATACTCTTACCCTTACCTACATTTGCAACATCAAAATTTATTCTATATAATTTTTTATAATACGTTACTATTTAAAAATTTTCAGCAAAGTAGCCTCTGGAGTATAGTATATCTTTTAAAAAGGTGAACGACAGCAATTACGAGGCCCATGGAGTCTCCAGAGGCTTGGAGGAACCTTTTTAAAAGATATACTATACTTAATTTGCTGATTTGTCTACCAGTTTTCTAATTTTTTGAAAACGACCATGATAATCACCACTTATAATTTCATAATTTATATGTCTTTCATTTAACATTTGCTTTAGCATAATATTATTTTTTTCTCTAACCGTATCTTCTCCATAAATTCTTGTACCATCCTGTACCCACTGAACATCTGGTTCTAAAAAAATATATAAATAGTCCCTATTCAATTTACTAATTGAATTACCAAGGCCAATTATTGGTTCAATATTTTCTTTTGTACCATCAAATAATAGTCTTAAATAATACATTGTGATTATAGCTTCGGTATCAATAAATAATACCTTATAAGCATTTTTAATAGCTTCCAATTCTTTTGCTTTATGCTTAAACATTATTTCAGAAAAGTCGCTAGGAATCATGTTATCAATCCCGCCTACATTTTCACATACTTCACGCCCTAATTCTTCAACATAAGTAGTATTATAAACTTTTGCTAAATTATTAACTAACGTAGATTTCCCACAACTTTCAGTCCCAACAATAACAACCTTTTTAATGAAATATGGTCTAACAACTTTAGGCAGATATTCAAAATATTTCATTGGATTATTTCTAATCTCTGTTGATGAAATTTTAATTATATCTCTTGAAAAATAATGAATAATACAATCAGGATAGAGACTTTCAAATCTATTAGTACCTTTGTAATCATCACCGCAAAATACTATATCAAGTTTGCCATCTATTTTAGCAATAATATCATCCCTACCTTTTTCCCAATTATAATTGTCTTTGCTATTATCATTATCTAATACTTTGATAACTTCAACATGTGGTAGATCTTTTACTATTAACTTTAACCATTTAAATCGTTCTCTGTGGTCAATTTCTTCTCGATTATTCGAATAGCTTAATACTAAATATAATTTTTCACACATCGTACTAGCTTCTATAATATTATTAACATGACCCAAATGAAGTGGATTAAAACTTCCACCAAACATGCCAAGCTTATACATTATTTTCCCTCCTCCTTTATTTTATTTGTTGATTTTTACGCCAATTTTTAATACCATATACAGCATTTATTAACCAGCATGCATACATAACACAGTAGGCAATTGCACTTGAACTACCAGATTTAGTTGCTGTAATTATCCATATAATAAGCGTGGCTACATCAACAATAACCCATAAATACCATTGTTCAGTATAAAGCAAATACATTAAAACGAGTGCTATTATATTAGCAATAAGTGTGAAAGCATCAATATACGGCATAGGATTATTACCACCATAAAAGTCTGCATTAAGAAAATCCCCTATAAATGGTGTTGATGTATTTATATTTGCAAAAATTAATCCTAATAATAATGTGATGGCTAATGTAACAATAACTAATATTATTCTCTTTTTATTATTCAATCTAAAAGTCGGTACAATATTATTCTTTTCTCTTTTAAGCCAATAGATGAATGCAAAATTTGATGGCAAGAATATAGCAAGGTTTAAAACTGCATTTCCTAATAAGTTCCAATGTAAGTAGCATATTCCCATTGCAATTTCGCCAATGATTGCTGTAATAATATTCATATAGACTTCTCGTTTTGCAACAAGTATAACATTAATCATCCCCATAACGGTTCCAATTAAAGAAAGCATACTTATTTTATTATCTGTTTTATCCCAAAGAATAATGCTTGCAAGTATCATAATAATAGTTGTTAATGCAATCCAAAAAAAGTCTATTGCTTTCCACTTTTTAAAATTTTCCATAACTTTATTTAACATTTTCTTCACCTTGTATAATGAACAATATATATTCATTATCCTTCCCTTTAAATTTTTTGTTCCCTGTAATTATTTACAATAACTGGCCGTCCGTTTTATTATCTATCTTAGTATCAAAATAGTACTAAGATAGATAATATCATATTGATACTATGTTGTCAATGCCTTTTTTAAAAAATTTTCATATTTGTTACTGGTTAATGGTTTGGTCTAAAACTTCCGCCTCTGGGGTATAGTATAGCTTTTAAAAAGGCTCCTCCAAGCCTCTGGAGACTCCATGGGCCTCAAAGGGCTGTCGTTCACCTTTTTAAAAGCTATACTATACCCCAGAGGCTACTTTGTAACGGTAATTTAGTTTTAAATTTCTTTGCATCCCCCATTGATATTTTCGTTATATTGTTTTATAATGTTTATTATCTGGCACCCAAGTCACCGCTAACATAGTGAAAGGAATCTAAACAAAAATGAAAGAATTAGAAGAAAAAAAGTTTTTAGCTGAATACGATGTATCAAAGTTCTTTAGACCATCGGTTACAGTTGATACAATAGTATTTACAATTCAAGAAAAAGAACAAGAAAATTATAGAAAACTTCCAGAAAAAACTTTACAGGTAATGTTAATAAAAAGAAAAAATCACCCATTTAAAGACAAATGGTGTTTTCCTGGTACTTTTGTAAAAGAACAAGAAAATTTAGAAAACGCAATAGTTAGAGTTTTAAAGGAAAAGGCAAATATAGAAAATCTATATTTAGAGCAATTGTATACATGGGGAGATCCTAAAAGGGATCCTAGAACGAGAATAATTAGTACGTCTTATATGGGTCTATTAAATGATAAAAAAATAAATAACAACAAAGCTAATGAAATTGAATGGTTTTCTATTAAAACAAACTTATTAGGCACTAAGAATGAAAAGAAAGAAAGTGGTAGTAAAAAAATAGAAGAAATAGAGCTGATATTAGAGAGTCATAATGTAATTTTAAAAAATAGATTAAGAGTAGTAAAAGAAAATATACAAAATAATCTTGTAATATATACTGAAATTTTAGAGTCTGATTTAGCCTTTGACCATGCAAAATTTTTAATATATGCAATAGAAAGATTAAAAAACAAAGTAGAATATACCGCCGTTATCTTTAACTTAATGCCAGAACTTTTTACGCTTACCAATTTACAACATGTATATGAAATTTTATTAGATAAAAAATTATTAAAAGCTAATTTTAGAAGAAAAATTTCCAAAATGGTAATAGAGACGGAATTATATGATGAAACGGCAGGTTTTAGGCCATCTAAATTGTATAAATTTAATAAAGATTGGAAACCTGAACTGTTTTAAATTGGAATAATCCCGCCAATACACATAATCTGTGAGGATGTCCTATTTTGAACTCTACCCCGAAAAGTAGAGTTCATTTATTGACTCATTTTACTTTTTATATATTCCACTTCTTCTTGTACATCTAGTCTTAAAAATAGTGGCACGCCTTTTTCAATAACCTTAACGTTTTCTGGTATTATTGCATAACTTTGCAAGCTTTCTATACTTTTTAGCTGAGCATCTTTTATACCTAACTGATTAAATATATTTTCAGCTGTATCTGGTATAAATGGCGTCAACATTATAGCCACTTCTCTTAAACTTTCAGCTAAATGGTACATTACAGAATCTAATTCTTCTTTTTTACCTTCTTTATCTAAAGCCCATGGCGTGGTTTCGTCAATGTATTTATTCGTCCTGGTAATAATATTCCATATATTCGATAATGCATTGCTTATATATAAATTATCCATGTTTTCTTGAAAACTCTTTATTTGTTCTGCACTCGTGTTTTCTAGGTCTTTATTGACTTTAGACTCGCATGTATTATACACTGGAATAATCCCACCGCTCATATTTATTAATCATTGCAATTGTTCTGTTTAATAGATTTCCTAAGTCATTACACAAATCTGTGTTAAATCTTTCAACAAATCCTTCTGGTGAAAATACGCAATCCTGCCCATAAGGAAATTCTCTTAATAGGAAGTATTTTAATGCATCTACTCCATATTTATCTACCAACATTTCTGGATACACTACGTTTCCCTTAGATTTTGACATTTTTCCATCTTTCATTACTAAAAATCCATGTGCATAAATCTGCTTTGGCAATGGCAAGTCCAGTGCCATCAAAAATACGGGCCAATATATAGCATGAAACCTTGTTATTTCTTTTCCAACGATATGAAGATCTGCTGGCCAATATTTTTTAAATTTTTCTTGTTCCTGTGGATTTTCAGACATATATCCAATTGCTGTAATGTAGTTTGTTAAAGCATCTAGCCATACGTAAATTGTATGTTTTTCGTCGTTTGGAACTTTTATGCCCCAATCACAACCAGTACGTGTTACAGATAAGTCTTCCAACCCTGGATTTATAAAATTATTGAAAAGCTCATTCTTCCTATATTCTGGCACAATAAAACTAGGATTCTCTTCATAGAATTTTTTTAATCTATCTGTGTATTTTTTCATACTAAAAAAATATGTTTCTTCTTTCATTATTCTAACTTCTCTACCACAGTCTGGACATTTCTCATTTATTAGCTGTGTATCTGTAAAATAACTTTCGCAGGGAACACAGTATTTTCCCTCATATTCACCTTTGTATATATCTCCTTTTTCTAAGAAATATTCAAATATTTTTTGTACTACTTTAGTATGTCTTTCTTCTGTGGTTCTAATAAAATCATCATTTTCTATTTTTAATTTTTTCCACAATTCCTTTGCATGCGTTGCTATATCGTCAACGTACTGCTTAGGCGTTTTCTCTGTGTTTGTAGCCACTTCCTTAATTTTTTGCCCATGTTCATCAAGTCCAGTCAAAAAAAATACATCATAATTTTGTATTTTTTTGTATCTGGCAATTGTGTCTGCAAGTATTGTTGAATATGAGGTTCCAGCATGGAATCTGCCACTTGCATAGTATATTGGTGTGGTTATATAAAATTTTTTATTTGACATGGTTTTTTTGTACCTCCAATTATAATAGGTTTTCCCAATCTCTACCGCCATACATAATTCTGTCTATTTCAACAGTATTACTTTCATCAACAACTCTATAAAATACTATGTATTTATTAACAATTAATTTTCTATAATTGTTAATTTTCAAATCTTCATTTTGAATAACTGCATACATCTTTGGATTTTGCTCTAATTTATAAATACTATTAATAATTTTATCAAAGAATTTTCTAGCTATATTAGGTTCTTTTAAATTTTCTGCAATATAATAAACTATCTCATCTAAATCATCCAATGCTGGTACAGTAATATTAATTTTATATTTGTTCAATTTGTATTCTCCTTAAACTACTTTTTCATAAAATATTTATTTTCGATTTTACTAATAGCTTTTTCGATAGAATAAATCTTGCCGCTCTCTGATGCCTTCCTACCTTCTTCTAGTTTTTTAATTAAGTCCTGTTTATTTTTTATAGTTACTCTATCTGGCACTTTGTTTTTTTGTACTTCTAATGTATATCGAATATATGCAATAACTTTATATGAAATTTCTTCTGACATTAAATCTATTAAATTATATAATTCTTGTTTTACATCACTCATGTTTAGTACTCTCCTTTTATAATAATATTATTTCAAGTTTTTTTAATCTACTATATTATACTATAATTTAATAAAAAAGTATATACAAAAAAGCAATGGTTTTCACTTTTTACATTTCTTGTATATATAAGCTCCCATCACTTTGTAGTTCTGCATATAAAACATCTTTTATACTGCTTATATTTTTAACTTTCAATTCATTATTAAGCCATTCTTCTGTTTTCCCTAACTCCGTTAAATTTTTATAAACCACTTTACCATCCACAATAATTTCACTTGGAATATTCTTAATGTTTTCTAATTTCACATTCATATCTTTTTTTGTAATTTGTTGCTCACCCTCTATTTTTAGAACGCTCAAATCTCCGTTTGGTTCTAGTATTGCGTAATTTACATCCTTTATTGAAAATACATTATTCGTCCTTAAAAGCATTGTTAAATCATCTATATTGAGTCTCATCTTCTTTAATTCTTTGTATTGTATCAATCCTTTTTTTATAACTATAGCTGGTTGCCCATCTAGTACATTCCTTATCTTTCCAGATTTTAAGCTCACGAATTCTATTATAAATATTAAAATAGTCCAAATGCCCATTCCTAATATTCCAGTAATAATTTTCACATCATTATGAATTATCATTTCCGCTGCCATGCTTCCTATTACTATGCCAGTAATGTAAGTAAATATGTTCAATTGACCGAGCTGTTTTTTGCCGATTAATCTAGTTAAAATTAGTAAAACAAAAAAACCTAAAAATATTCTTAATATTTCTTCATATATTTCATTCATAATAAAATTTCTATCCTCCAACTATCTCTAATCCAGTATTTAAGCTAACCCCTTCAAATAAGACCTCATTGCCTTTCAACAATTTTACATTAACTTCTGAATCAAGACTTTCATTTATTATCTTTTTCATTCCATTAGCATTAGGTGCAATCAGCTTTTGTCCGTCTTTTTTCTTTATATTTATATATAACTCATATTTATTTTTCTTAATTAAAAGACTAATACTCTCACGATTGTTCATTTGAATATTTTTTATTCTTGCCAAGTTATATGTTGCAAATCGGTATTCTTTTCCGTCAATTAGTAAAACACATATAAATCCATTGAAATTCATTCTTTTAAATGGAACTTCTGCTATGGATAAGAAAAATGAAGAATTTTTTATTTTAAAACTATTTGCTTGGCACCACAAATACGACTTTGGGAACTTTGTTCCCCAGTCTTTTTCCATATATCCGCACATCATTTGAAAAGTTATAAGTAATTTCTTTATTATCTGCTATCAGCTTAAAGCTTCCACTTACATTGTGATACAGACTTATAACTCCATGATAACACTCTAAGAATCCACAATAAGCAAACGGTCCCATTATGTTGGGACTGCTTTTGCTCTTTTTTATGCCAATTAAGTTGGAGTATTTTACTTCTCCATAAATTTTAATATTTTCGTTATTAATGTTAATGCTGATTCCTTCTTTAGAAAAGTAGTTGTCTCCTATTTTTACATAGAACGGATTATTGCAACAGGCAAATTCTGAAAAATTATATTTAATATATTCAGAAAAGTTATTTGATATTACTTGAATAAATGCGTGTTTATCGTCTTTTTCTAGACTAATTCCCACAATGAAAGCTATTGTGTTATTTTTACTACTATGTTTAAAATACCATCCTTCAAAATAGTTTTCTTTTAATTCTTCTCCTTGAAAAATTTCTGGAAAGTATCGCTTTTCTTTTTTAGTAATTTTTGCTCACCTCGATTTGAAAGATTTTGAAATGGAAGTGTTATAGAACGTGCTTCCCATAAGAAATCGACTGCAATAGCCCGCTCCCGTGGTGGTAATATATTTTTTTTAGGCTCCCCCAAGTGATTCCCACTCGTATCCTCCTAAAAAAAATATATTACCACCACTCGCGCTATTCTACATACTGTAAATATTGTATAATATAAAGTAGCTTCTCTAGGTGTTAGTATATGATTTTTAAAAAGTCACCGACAGCCCTTTGAGGCCCATCGTAATTGACAAATATGCCAAAATATGTTAAAATGTTAACATAATGTGCAGTAATTAAACAGCGATAAAAATTTATCAAAGGGAGAACACAATGGCACAACAATTAGTAGTCAAAGAGTTCGGGGAAATCGTATATTTAAAGGAATTAGGTAAGATTGAAAAATTCAATCCTAAATACAGAAAATATAATGCTGGGTGGTATTTTGATAATCTTATGTCCGTTATCTCCAAATATCTTACAACATTTGAGCTCGTTTTGGAGGTTACAACACGAAGCACTCTAATGGTTTTACCATTAGACCAGCAGCAAATTGAGAAAGCAAAAGAGATAAGGGATGACTTGCTTTTCTCGCTTCCGGCTGAAATAGAACAGATTGGCCTTGAAAAAACGGAAACGGGTGCAAATCTGAACATACTTGACTTTCTCTACGAATTCCATGAATAGTCCTAGATTACAAACAAAATACTTGCCAGCTTTTACAGTGGCAGGCGTTTTGTTTTTCGTATCAAATCCTTTCTAAATCTCTCTTCGTGGGCTCATTAATAGCATTACCAAGATAATCAAATCTAGAACCATGGCATGGGCAATCCCATGATTTTTCTAAATTGTTCCAAGTGAGTTCACACCCGCAAGTGTGCACAATATGGCTTAATTGCAAAAATCTCTCCGTTTTCATTTTTGTATATCCCTACTTTTTCACCATTGTATAATACAATGCCTCCACCATCATTTTGTATATCTTCAAACTTTTCATCTGGAATAGTAAGTCTGCTTAATATTAACGACTTCACCACTTGTCCTAAATTAGTTCCTAGTTCCTCTTTATTTTTAATAGGTCCAAGTCTTGTAGCAGAAAAAATATCCTCATACTCATTTTTTATGCCTTGAATTTTATCCGATATAATTTGAGCCGCAACATGACTAGACGTCATCCCCCATTTTTTGAATCCTGTGGCAACAAAAACGTTTGGCATTAAGTTTGAAAACTCACCAATATATGGCACCTTGTCTAAGGTTACACAATCTTCAGTAGACCATTTATATAAAACTTTTGCATCTGAATATAAGTTTAACGCATAATTTTCTAAATCTACGTATGCACTTTCAATATTTACGGCTTTGTCGCCTGTCTTATGACCGCTACCAACCACTAATAATAAGTATTTATTTCCAAACTTAGCCGTTCTAAATGAAATTTCTGGGCTTTCACTTGATATATACATACCGTCAAATAATTTCTCATTGGTTTGGACAGCAATTACATATGACCTATCTTGATACATTTTTAAAAAATGAAACCCTGGAAAGTTAACTATTGGATAGTGTGTAGCAATTACAACGTACTTAGCATTAATTTCATATTCTTCTGTTATGACATCATAATAACCATTATTTCTTTTAACATCTATAACCTTTGACTTCTCGTATAAGTTGCAATTCGTCTTTTCTAAAGAACTTAATACTCCAGTTAAATATTTTAACGGATGAAACTTAGCCTGATTTTTAAATTTAATAGCTCCGTAAAACTGGAAAAGGAAGCGGTAATTGTTCTACAAATTCAGCATCAAACCCAAGCAATTCCATTGCATCTACTTCTTCTTTAATTTTAGGAAGTTCGGATTCTACTTTTGTGTACACAAAAGCATCTTGAGTTTCAAAATCACATTCTATATTTTCTTTTTCTATTATAGTTTTAACTAAACTTATTGCATTTTCATTTGCAGTTAAATACTTTTTTGCAAAATTTTTGGAAAAATTATTAATTAAATAGCTATAAAAAAGCCCATGCTGACTGGTTAGTTTCGCAGTAGTATTTGCGGTTACACCCATGCACATCTCATTTTTTTCTATTATTGTTACACCAAGCCCGCTATTTGTGAGCATGTATGCGGTTAATATTCCGTGCTATTCCTCCGCCGATAATACATACATCTGTCTTAGTATTTTCAGTCAACTTCGGATACTTTTGTTTATTTACAGATTCCTGCCAATAAGATTTCATTTATCAATCACCGAGATTTAGTATGCCCAAATTTTGTATTAATATGAAACTTGACTTTTCAGGCGGATGCCTTTTTCAAATTCACCTAAATCACAACATTTGTATATAATATTGCAGAAGGAAGGTGAAAAGATGAATTGTTCAAATCAAGTATTGTACATCATCCAACCCATGGACACTTTATACGACATAGCAATTCGCTATAATACAACAGTAGAAGATATTATGGCAAGGAATACTTATCTAAATCCGTATAACCTAATAGTTGGAACACAAATAACAATATGTCCAAACTCTAAAGATAATAATATGAATATGTCTGGGAATTTCCAAAATATCAATATGGAAATACCAAAAGACCCTGAAATAAGTCTTAAAGAATTAGAATTAAGAGAAGCAATGAACATGTTATGGTCGCAACACGTATATTGGACACGTTTATTTTTAATCAGTGTAGCAGAAAATTTAAACGATTTAGATGCCACAACAAAACGTTTACTTAGAAATCCATCAGATATTGCTAATTTATACAGAATGTATTATGACGAAAATGTTGCAAAAAAAATCGAAACACTATTAACAGAACATCTTAAAATAGGTGGAGATTTAATAACCGCCTTAAAAAACGGAAATAACGCATTAGCTTCTGAACTTACTCAAAAATGGTATAAAAACGCAGATGATATGGCAGAAGCTTTTAGTTCATTCAATCCAAATTACAATAAAGATGATTTGCGAATGATGTTATATACGCATTTACAGTTAACTACAGAAGAAGTGGCAGCACGCCTAAGAAAGGATTATACCGCTGGTATTATGGCATTCGATAAAGTAGAACAAGAAGCTCTCGGAATGGCTAAGTATTTTGCAGATGGAATAATAAGACAATTTCCAGATATGTTTAGATAAGGGAAGAAAGAGGGTTCCTAGAACATAAATATATAAATGTTTTTTATAGGGGGTGTCCTGCAATGTCATTCTGAGTCTTTCCACGAAGATTTTACTTGCGAAGAATCTCACGAAATATGAGATCCTTCATAGCAAGGCTTTGTGAGAAGTGGTTCAGGATGACAATTCTAGGACGCCCCCTAACCATGCTAAATACACACTATGCTTTCCAACGTTTTAAATTTTTAAGCTGAGATGGATACATCTTTTTAATAATAAATTTCATAAATTTATTCATTTCAGGATTCTCGTCAATACCTCTTAATCCTATTGCTAACATTTCATTCATTGTAATATTTGGATTGGTATATTCTCCATTTTTAAAGCAATAACCACAATTATCTCTATTTAACGTTCCGTCAGCATTAGTACCAAATTCTTCTTCTTTAGACATAGGCATCCCACAACTTTGACAAAATTGTTTTTCCATAATCAATCACTCCTAAAAATTACTTTGTTTAATTATACTATAAACATGTTAAATTGTCGATATTTTAGAAAATATTTGTATGTTGTTTTTTAAATATCGTAGATTAAAGTCGATTTATGCATAGATTATAGGAAGGAAAAACAAAAAATACACTCATTTTTTATTGTAGACAAAAGTCTTTTATTATAATATAATATATACAAAATTTATATTAAATTGTATAAAGGAAAAAAGTAAGGTACTTCGTTTTTAAAAGGATGGTAATAAATGCTAAATAATAATAGTTCATTAAATCAAGAAGATACAGCGGATAAAAAAAATTACAATATATTAATGAAAATCTGGAGAATAATATATTTGCCAATGATATATTTTTTTATGCCTACTGTTATTGTATTTATAGTGGGGTTTGTAGCAGGTTTTATATATGCAATACACTCAGCAACCAATGGGATAATCCAAAATGATATTCGGAGAAAATATATATAACATGATAAACCAAAACTTAATATATATAGTGTTATTAAATGTAGTAATATCCTTGCTTATAAGTTATATAATATGGAAAAAAGATAGCAAATGGACAAATGCAATTAAAATAAAGATGAATACGAAAGAAGTATTAAAAATCATTGGCATTAGCATTCTTATAGATATAGTTCTTACAATTATTCTTAATGTTAGTGATGTAGAGAACCGATTTCCTAGCTACGAGAATGTTATGCTTTTCTTAACAAATAGTAATATATTTGTACTAATTATTTGTACAGGAATCCTTACTCCTATAGTAGAAGAAATTATTTTTAGAGGTATAATTTTTAACAGATTAAAAGAGTATAATATTGGTTTACAAGTTTCTATAATAATACAAGCAGTTATATTTGGAATTATACATTTTAATATTGTTCAAAGTACATATGCAATGATAATTGGTATTTTCTTTGCTGTGATTTATGAAAAAAAGAAAACTATTGTAGCCCCAATAATTGCACATATGACATTTAATTTGTTTGCAATTGCACTTGTTTTTTTGACAACTCTTAATCCTTGAATATTTTGTCAGCAATAAAAAATGAAGAGGTATCGCACAAAACATATAATTATATAAACTCAAAATATTAATTTTGCAAGGACTCCATTATTCAGGTATAAGATCGTGCAATTGATTTTACAAATATTATAAGTGATAACATTAATATCTAAGTTTTTAAAATATGAGGTGATTTTGAATGAATATTGGTAAAATTATATCAGTAATTTTTATGCTTTTTGGATTTACACTCATCCTTTCAATAATGCGAAAATCAAATATTATTTTTTATATAATCTTTGGACTATTCTTTTTCCTTGGAGCATATTTAGCTTTAAAAGCATTAAAGTTTAAGGTTATAGTACAAGGTGAGGATATATCTGTATATGATATTTTTATAAAAACTTATACTTTTAAATTTGATGATATAGTTTTAGTAACTCGTCAAGTTAAGAAAAATCAATTGAATTCTGAAAGAATGGTTATAAAAACTAAATTAGGTAAAAAGTTGATAGTAGAAAGTGCAGAAATAGCATACAAATGTGTTAGAAGAATTAGTAAAAGCACAAGAGCCTAAAAGGACAAAGATGTTAAATTTAATAAAAGAATATGGTGTAACAGTATTGGAAACGGACGAACAAGCAGAAAAACTAATGGAAATATATGTTTCGGAAAAAATGATACCAAAAAATTATAAATATGATGGTCTACATATAGCCATCGAATCAATAAATAATTTAGATTATATACTAAGTGCTAATTTTCAACATATAAATAAACTAAAAACAAAAAATATGACAGAAAGTATAAATAAACAACAAGGATATAAGGGTATTACAATATGCTCACCAATGGAGGTGGTTGACAATGACTAAAACTATAAGTGATGTAGAAAAAGAAATAAATAAAATCAGAATCGAACTTTATAACGAAACAAAAAATCTATCTGTTGAAGAAAGAGTTAAAAGAACAAACAAATTAGGTAAAGAACTTGCAAAAAAATATGATTTCAAAATTGTATCAAAGGTATAATGACAAAAACTAAAAATAATTTATTACAGAAAAAAATAGTTGTTCTGCCACAAGGCACAGCATCACTACAGGCTGGGACTTGGGGCGGAACAGCTATTTTTTGCAATTGTTTTTAATAGGAATACTTTCTTCCGTCTTTCTCTAGCCTTATCTGCTGTCTCGCAACCCCGCACCACAAGCAAGATGGAGCATAGCGACAGTTTGCTTGGACGAATGCCCGTGCATACAGTTTTGTCTTGCTCTTTCTTTAGCGGGCATGAGTAGGCGGCAGGGCAACTATTGTTTTTATACTTCCATATGCATCTCGGACGTAGTAAAAGAGTTTGGGAAAATTGTGCAAAAATTTTAGTTGATAAAACGGATACTGTTTTGAGTCCATATCTAACACAATTATTAGAATGGCTACAAGACCTCACTTGGCCAGGTACATTAACTATTATTGAAAGATTAAAAAAATTTTCCGAAACAGAGATGCTTTCTTTCTCTGTTAAAGAGAGTGTAAAAATAGCTAATGCAACTGATAATCATATGTGGTTAAAAAATTTATCAAAATTGCTTGATAATGAAAAACTTAAAGCTAATCTACCAATAGATGTTTTAGAATTATTAAAAGGTTATTATCATAACCTAATGGAATAATTTTAAATTATTCAAGTTTTATTAAAATAGGGAATAACATTCCCCACGTTAACTTGCTTTAACCGAGTTAGCGTGGTGTTTTTATGTTTTAAGATGTTTCCCCGCCCAAATGTCCAGCAGGTTGGAGTGATATATTACTCCCTTTTTCTTTAATTCTCATAATTTTCATCATGCTCATAATATAATGTAATCCCTTCACTTTTCGATGTATTTTCCCTCCAGTCAAAGTGTTCATGTGGTGGAAAATCATGATGTTTAACATCATCACCATATTTAGATAAATCATTTCAATTGTTTTGCTACTCATGAATTTACCACCTTTTTTATTCTAAAGTTTATGCAACCATTCTATTTTGTCCCCTTAAAAACTAACTTTTATTTTATTATAATTTTATAGCAAATATTATCTATTTTATAACCTTGTTCTCTAATGTCTCCTTTAACACCATTTTTTGAATTTCTTTCATAGACAATCTTGTATTCTATTGATGGTCTACCACCAATAGGTTTTTCGTTTTTTTGCGAAAAACTGGTAAAATCAACATTTTCTTCAAATCCATATTTATCTATCTTATCCTTAATCCAATCAACAAATTTAGTTTTAGTATCATCTCCTCTTAAAAATACAAATAATTTTCTAGCATCTACTAGTTTTTCACGAGCATTATTTTCATATACCGGAATAATCCCATTTTCTATTAATTTTAAATCCAAATAATCAACTCCTGTATCTGTTTTTTCTCATTATATTACAATATTTTCCAAATTGCAATACTTTTACGAATATTTGTTCTTTATTTTGTTTTATTCTTTTGTGTGTTGATTTGTGAGAATTTTTATAAAATTTTCTATCTGTGAACTATTCATAAAATCTTTCACAGTCATTCCTAATTCTTCCCCTGCTTTTTTACTGTTTAAGTTTATTTCGTATTTATATTTTTCATTGCAAATATCACAGTGCATATATACATCGTGTTCTCTAAATCCGGGTATGTTATCATGTTCCTCTATTATTTCCCCTTTACCACATGGGCATTCATATTCATATTTTTCAACATTTCCATTTGTTAATCCACCGGGTTCTTTAAATGTAACTTCTAATATGTCATTAAATGTGCAATCTTCTTTTAAAAACATTATATATTTGCTATCAGTGATAAAATATTAGCACTTGTTTTTTCAAAGGTAATTATATGTAAAAAAACGCACAGGGTGACATTATAGGTATACTTGACAGCAATTTGAATCAAATGGTAAAATATGAGTATTATGCATGGGGTGCACTAGTGAGCATTAAGGATGGTTCGGGTAACACAATAACTGACCCTAACAATATTGGAAACATCAATCCTTTCAGATATAGACAATACTACTACGATAAAGAGACACGGTTACTACTATCTTCAGAGCAGGTATTACAATCCTGAATGGGGTAGATACATCAATGCGGACTCATATGTGAGTACAGGGCAAGACATGTCTAGCCATAATATGTATGCTTATTGTGAAAATAATCCTATTAGTAGAGTAGACCCTCAAGGTGAATTTTGGATGATTGCAGCAGGAGTTATTGGCGGAGTAGTTAATAGTGCAGCCCAAATTACTTCTAATGTAATAAGTGGTAATAAATGGTATGATGCGATTGGTGGTGCATTTGCTGGTGGATTTACTACAGGTTTCTTATTAACAACAACACTTAATCCGATTATAGCATTTGGGGCAGGTTCATTAGTGGAAAGTACATTTGATGAAACATATGATTATGTAACAAAGAAAAAAGCATTCAATGCAAAAAATACCGCAAAATCAGTTATGGATATAGAATGGAATACCATAGGCGGAGGTGCACTTGGCAAATTAACTGGGGAAGTTGCAGGTAAAATGGTAAAAATAAATCCAGGTTG
>WRFS01000035.1 GCA_009778695.1 Oscillospiraceae bacterium | reverse complement strand
TTTTTATTTAATTTATAATATTATACAAATCAAGCCGCCAGAACCTTCGTTAATAATCCTTTCCAATGTTTCTTGTATTTTTTGCTGTGCATCTTCTGGCATTTTCGCAAGCTTATTTTGCAACCCTTCATTTACTAATTCATGCAGACTTTTACCAAATATATTTGATTCCCAAATCTTTTGAGGATCATTTTCAAATTCACTTAATAAATAATTAACAAGTTCTTCCGATTGTCTTTCACTACCTACTATTGGTGCTACTTCCTTTGTACTATACGATAGGAAGGTTTTTATAATCGTTGTAGGAACTACGTCTCCATAATTCATTTTGATTTTTAATTTAATTTTTCCTTTTGTACTTTCTTTGCATACTATAACTTTTTGTAACATCTCTTGTGCAATCTCTAATGGTTTCAAATCTGAATTTGTGATATTTTCTAAAAATGTTCTTGTATTTTTTAATATCAAAACAATATCTGTAGATTTTTTCTCATCATCTTTAATTCGTTTAATCTTTTCTTTTAACTTTCTTTCTTTTTCACATAGATTTGAATTAGATGATAAGTAGTCTGTCTTTTCCATCTCTTCATCAGTATATAAATCAAGCAATTTTTCTTTTTTAATCACAATTTTATCTATTTCCTTTGTAATCTTTACTATTTCTTTTGAAAAATCTACATTTCCATTCCCTGCTTTTTCATAAAGAGAAATCAAGTTATTTATACTTAAAATATGTTTATTCTTATCACTTAAAAGCTCTTCCCCAATATAATTCATTATACTATCTAATTCCCTCGTATATATACTAGGAGAAGAACATGCTTGTCGTCCTTTTGCTAAATATTCTTTACAGCACCACCCTTCAGTTGGAATTTTCCTATCTTTCCATAATTTTCTATAATAATAAGTTCCATGCTCTTCACAAATAATCTTCCCACTATATGGAAAATGTTTTTGCGTCCCCGTACTTCTCTGCTTAAATTTTTCTGCCCTTTCTTTAAGTATTCTATTCGCTCTGTTCCATATATCTTCATTCACAATAGCAGGAACATTATCATCTTTATATAATAATTTTTCTTCATCTGAAAGTTTAATGTTTTTTTTATATCGATAGTCATTACTCTCTGTTAATCTTCCATGATAATAACCTTTATATTTTGGATTTGTAATAATTCCTTTTAACGTACCTGGATTTAGTTCTTTTCCTCCTTGACTTAAATATCCTTTACTTGTTAATATTTTAGTGATTGTTCTATATCCATATTTATCATCTGCATATAAATAAAAAAGCTCTCTAACAAATTTAGCTTCTTCTTCATTTATTTCCAACTTTCCGTTTGCTTTATTATAACCATATATACTATCATTTCCTAAAACTTTTCCACTTTCATAAGCTCTTTTTACTCCAAATTTAACACGTTCCGAAAGGCGTCTCATTTCATCTTGTGCTATACTAGACATAATTGTAAGTCTTAACTCAGAATCACTATAAAGTGTATTGATATTATCACTTTGAAAATACACGCCAACACCATGTTCTAAAAGTTCTTGCGTGTATTTTATACTATCTAACGTTGAACGAGAAAATCTTGATATCTCTTTTGTTACTATTAAATCAAACATATCATTTTCAGCATCAGCAATCATTTTAAGAAAATTATCACGTTTATTAACGCTTGTACCACTTATTCCCTCATCAATATATCCACCTGTAAAAGTCCAATTTCTATTTGATTTAATATATTCATCATAGTATTTTATTTGATTTTCCAGAGAATTCAACTGCTCGTCTCTATCTGTTGAAACTCTTGCATAATAGACAACCTTAAGCTCTAAATCAAATATAGTTTTTCCTGCCTCTAATTGTCGTCTAACTTTTAATAAATCCATTTTTTATTACTCCTTTCATGCTACATTTAGTATTAGTTTTTCAATTTTTTCTTTTTCCTTCTGTAAATTTTCTTTTGCAAATATGTACATATTTTCTGTTATTACACTTGATGCTTTAGCAAGTTCATTTATCTTCATTTGATATATTAACCATGCCAAATCTTCTTTTTTATTTTCTTCCATTCACATCACCTCTGAAAATATAGCTAAACTTAATAATCTTAAATAGCTTGTATTTAATTGTATGAATGTAATAAATATTTATTACAAATTTAAAAAGCATTTACCAAAAGTAAATGCCCAAATTAATATACATTATTTTAAACTTCTTTTAATTTATAAAAATTAATTTTATCTTTTATTGATTCATGAATCAAAATAATTACTTTTGCTGGATATGTAAATTTGATTCGACTAACTTTAAATGACCATAATAGTAATTCTAATTTATCTTGCTCTAACATAAAATCACATCCTCGAGTAATACCAGTTCCTAAAAGTGGAATAACAACTGTTCTATTTGCATATATAATATCAATTTCATTCCAGAAATTCATCAAACAATTTATATAATCATTTATTGTTAGAAAAGATCTATTTTGTTCATCAAATTTTGAAAATGCAGTCAAAAGATATTCATCATTTTTATAAATACTACCCAACTTATATTTTTGAGTATTACCTTGTGTACGTTCTATATTATTTTCTATTCTACAATCCAGTAAATGTTTATTTTCGCATATATTCTTATCAAATAAATTGACATCATTTACATATTGATTAATATATTTACCATTAAGTGAAGAAGATGCAATTATCTCTTCATTTACAATAGTATCAAAATACTCATTGAATGCTATAACTTTTAAACCTTCCTCTTTAAAAATATCTCCTACCTTTACATCAACTTTAGAATTATTAATTGTTAGGCTAATGCATTTCATACAATTTGCATAAATCCATAATCCAATGTATATAAAAATCAAAAGCATTGCAAATATTACCCCTATATATTGTAATTGTACTGTCATTGGTAAAAATACAATTACTAGCGATGTAATTGTACTAATAGCTCCCAAAATAATTAAATAAGATCTTAATAACAATTTATTAAAAAAATGAATTTTAATCTTCAAATAATACTCCTCCATATAGAATCGCTACAAACTATATATATTCATTAAATTAACACTTATAAAAATATTTTATAGATGATCCTTTTGTATTAACCATAAAGTCCGTATCCTCTAAAGCTTTTTTTATCAATTCTTTTTTATTAGGTATATGAATAGTTGGAACTTTATCCATAGAATCACGGAAAATAGGCAAATTATCCCACAAATCAATTATTTTTTGTTTTATATTATTTGATTCACAATTTATAATATCACTTTTATAACTATATTCCGGATAAACTACTATTACTGGTAATCCATTTGTATTAATTCCAAAATCTATTTCCTCACGCAATGCTCTGCTATTCTTAGTTATTGAACTTAAAAACAATATCATATTTTTGGAGTTATTAAGACGTTCATGCAAACGCGGCTTTAGTGTAGTTTCCCAATCACTCCCATCTCTCACATTATAATTTTTATCGTGTGAATCAATAAAAGGAAATGCACTATCTGCTCCTTTCCATGCTCTTAATAAATTATATGATAAAAAATCTTTAGTTGTATGTGCTCTCAAATTGTTTTCATTAAAAGGTTCACTAACATAAAATGCAGAATAATTTCCATTTTTATAACTCATACTAAAACTTCCTTTCTCTTATTAAATTAATTTTATTAAGACCTTAACTATTTCTTGAATTTCTGTATATGGATTAGCCCTGTCACTGTACTTACTTATACTATTTTGAATATACTTTTTATTTATATTTTCAGCCCTTTGACAAGCTAATAGAATATTACCTTGTAATTCTGGTATAAATTTATATACATCTTTAGATTTTTCATAATTATTAATATATTTTTTTAATTCTCGCTCTATATTTTTCGAAGTTGATATTCCTATAGACTCCTTAAAATGAAGCATATACCAAACTTCAAAACATGGATTTGAAGGAATAATATTTATGTTAGTATATTCTTTAGAAAGTTCTTCTATCAATTTTATTTTATCCAAATTTGCATCGAAGTCCAAAACACAAAAAGCTCTATCTCCCTCCGAAACATCTACATCATACTTTTTCATAAAATATTTTGTTGTTTCCAACATTGATTTTGGGTCTGTAGCCTCTGAATTTTCTATTTTCAAGATAAATTCATTAGTTCTTTTTTTAAAATTGTTAAAATACAGTTTCTCTGTTTTGTTTATACCTTCACATACTATTAAATATATATTTTTGGTTCTATTTGCCTTATTTGTCCTATTATATTCTTTTACTCTTCCCATATATTTATATCATTAGTAATAAAAGGAATTCCACCATACCTACCTACTAAATATCCTTTTTGAATATTTTCATCTTTTCGAGGAGAATAATCTGTGAGAGGATATAATGTAGTAGAACCAGTGTCTACATTTCTCTCTGCAAACCATATCTCATCTCTTCTAAATAAATCAAGACTTAATAGGTTTGTATCATGCGTATTAAAAATTAATTGTGCATTATTCCTATTAATTGATTCATCAATAAATAATCTAACTATATATTCAACTAGAAGTGGGTGAATACTTCTATCTATTTCATCTACTAATAAAACCTTCCCTCTCTTAAGGACATCATAAAGAATAGCTGTAAAATTAAATAAATTTTGTGTCCCAAAAGATTCATCATTTAACTCTAACATATATGGATTTGTTTTATTATTCTCAGTAATATTGTGAATAGTATTAAATTTTATTTCATTTAAGTTAACTTCTTCTAATTTAGTACCTGCAGGAAATTGGCTTGTTATCATATTTAAAAAATTATTATATAACGGATCATTAGGAGCTATCTTTTGCTCTTTCATAGAAAAGTCAGATATAGTAAAATCACCCTGTTCCAGAATTTTTAAAGCAAATTTTTTGAAGTCATTATATTCATTTAATAGCTTTAAATTTTGCATAATCGCACCCATATTAATATTATAATCAAAAAGAACAAATAAATTGTTCACTATATAATCAACTACTGGTTTTACTCGTGCATAATTCCACGTAGCTGCAGTTGCTAAAAATAATTTATTATTTGTATTTCTCTCTTTTAAACCTTCTAATATGGTCTTATCTGACTTAAACTCATAATTATTAATATTAGTTCTATCAAATACTAAAGCTTCTCTGCCATTTTCATTCATATATAAAGCTTCTTCGTAAACATTATTTTTATCACAAATAAAAGAATATTCATAACGTATGTTGTTTGTTACAAAAATTAATTCAAAAGAAGATTTGCCATCATTAAATCCTTTTGAAAATTTGAATGGTATAACTGGAATTGGTGAACCTTCCAATAATTTACTTGAATTAATTATAAATTCTCTAACAAAAGATATAGCTTTTATTAAATTAGTTTTACCCGAAGCATTTGCTCCATATATCACATTAATTTTAGAATAATCTTTATCCTTGTAGTTAATTAAATTTTGAATTTGCGATTTATCCGTACTAGCAAGAGTTGTAAAAGTTTGCTTTTCTTTAAATGATAAAAAATTTCGTACACTAAATTGTATTAGCATATTTAAACCCTCCTTTTATAAAATTATAATATATTATATGCAAAATGTCAATATAAAATTCCAAATATTATAATTTATTTTAATAATTTGCATATAACTTTCAAATATTGTTAACAAATCTTATTAAAATTAAAAAACTTTAGCATATACACTAAAGCCTCTTAAACATTAAAATTTATTCTAAGCTACAATTCTCAAATCAATATCATACTCTATTTTTCGTCTTCTACTTTTCACATCCACCTTCATTTTGTCTGTTAAGACCTCTGTCTCAATATCTGCACGAATCATATGTATTGAACGGTACAAACAGAAGTGCTTTTCCTTCCTCTATTTATACGGTATTCCAATGTCTCATCAATTACCTTTATATATACCTTTATATCAATAACATTCTTTTCATCTGTTTTATATACTTCAATCTTATCTAATAAGCTGTCTATAATTGCATTATCAAATCCATTTTCAAAATTTAGTTCTTTTGCTATAACCTTCCTTAACTTTTCTACACTTTCTTCAATATCAGCATTTTTACGCTCTTCTTCTTCTAAATCAGTAATCTTTACTTTCAAAGTATCTATTTCTTTATTAAATGAATTATTACGATTTTCAAACTCTTCATCTGATAATTTCCCTGCTATTGATAAATCAAGTAACTTGTCCTTACGTTTTATCACATCGTTTATTTCCACTCTATACTTTGCTATATCCTCTTTAATATTAGATTTTTGCGAAATAGAAGAATATACCTTAACTAAATCATGTATTATATCAGCTTTATTGGTAACAATTTCATCATAACATTCTTTCATAACCTGATTAAGTTCTGTTGTATAAAGTATTGGCATTGTACAACCCGCTTTACCTTTTTCGTAATATTTTCTACATTGCCATATTTCTTTATTACCACTAGGATAGCGGTACATACTACGCTGATAACTGCATTTATGCTCACTACAAATAATTTTGCCTGAATAAGAATATTTATTGCTATAACTTATATTCTCATTTTTTAATCTCTCACTACGATTAGTAAGAATGCGATTCGCCTTGTCCCATAACTCTTCACTAACAATAGGAGGAACATTCTCCTCATCTTTGTACATCTTCCATTCTTCTTTATCAAAGTACTTTCTATCACTACTACGATAGTCATATTTATGAGTTTTATTTCCGCAATAATAACCTTTATATTTAGGGTTAATTAATATATTTTTTATAGTAGAAAACGAAAAATCGTTTCCATTTGTATTTTTATATCCTTTATTTGAAAGTTCAGCACAAATCGTCCTTATACCAATGTTTCGCGTTGCATACATTTCAAAAATCAGGCGTACAACTTCAGCTTGTTTTTCGTTTACAACAAGTTTTCCATTATCTTTATCGTATCCCCATATTTTACTATTACCAAGCACCACGCCATTTTCTATTGCACGTTTAAAACCAAATTTCACACGCTCACTAATCTTTCTTACCTCATCTTGTGCGATAGAACTCATTATTGTTAATCTCAATTCACTATCTGGTAATAAAGTATTTATATTATCTGATTGAAATAGCACACCAATGCCATTTTGCAATAGCTCTTGTGTATATTTTATACTATCTAATGTATTACGACTAAAACGGCTTATCTCTTTTGTTACTATAAAATCAAACTTTCCGGAGCTTTGCATCATCAATCATTTTCAAAAAGCTATCACGCCTCGAAACGCTTGTCCCTGATACGCCCTCGTCAATATATCCTTCAACATATTTCCAGTTTGTATTACGTTTTATGAAGTCGCTATAATAGGTAATTTGATTTTGTAGTGAATGTGCTTGTTCGTCTTTATCTGTTGATACACGAGCATAGTACGTTACTTTTAATGGCAAGTCATAAATTGTTTTTCCATTATTCAATTCATTTCTCATGTCATATAAATCCATCTCTTGTTCCCCCTTACAAGTTTTCGTTCACATCTCTGTCCGTTTCGTCTAATTATATCCACGGATTTCACAACCCAAACACATTATTTATATCTCCATCATTCAATATTCTTTCACTCTTAATCTTGCTATTTTTGAGCATATTTTTCATTTTCTCATCAATAGATTTCTTTATTAATTCCGATACATCTATCCCACGTAATTCAAACAAAAGTAATGGCTCTTTGTCTAGTTTTGCTCCTACTCCATACAGCACTGCCGAAATATGTTTACACATGCTCGCCCAATCTGGGCAGTTACAGCCCATTTTTATTTCTTTAATATTAGGAAATAGTCCATTTTCTTTAGTTAAAAATGTATTTTCTAATTCTTTAGGGAATTTCCCTTGTACCAAGTTTTCTATATTATCAATATTTTTACCTATCTTCTCATATAACTTTTTTTGTTCTGCTTTTGATAACGGCTCAATATTAATTACTATATTATATGGATTATTTCTGCTTCCACATACAATTCCTTCAATATGACCTTCTTTAATCTTTATATCAAATACAAATCCATTCTTTATGTATGATTTTCCTCTTCCAATGCGATTATCGTAATCTGCATACGTCTTTAAGTTATCACACCACGCTTTACCCCAAAAAGTAGTGGCAATTTTATTTCCTTCTATAACAATAGGTTCTATATCACTATTGGTTTTCATAAGCTTTTTTAGTTTCTTTTCTGCCTTCGCTTTAAGCTCAGCAACCGAAACATAATCAAAATACCCATACATATTTTATACCTCTAACTTAAACAAATTATATAGTTCTTCATTACTCATTTCAGTAATCCATTTTTCTCCGCTAGTTTCACTTATAACATCACTTGATAATTTTTGTTTTCCTTCAATCATCGTATCTATTTTTTCCTCTATTGTTCCACTTGTTACAAACTTATGTACTATAACATTTTTTTGTTGACCTATTCTAAATGCACGGTCTGTCGCTTGATTCTCTATAGCTGGATTCCACCATCTGTCAAAATGAACAACATGGTTGGCACTGGTTAAGTTTAGTCCTACTCCACCTGCTTTTAATGATAATACCATGTATGGTATGTATTCTTCCCCATTAAACTTTTCTACAAGTTCTCCACGTTTTTTAACTGCTGTACCACCATGTAACATTAAGCCTTCTTTTTCAAAGACTTCTTTTAAGAATCTATTCAGTGGCTCTACCATTTCTTTGAATTGTGTAAATATTAATACTCGTTCATGCTTGTCTTTGATGGTTTCACAAATTTCTTTTAATTTTTCAAATTTGCCACTGTGTTTTTCTTCAAACTCCTTATTGTCTGTGTACTGATCTGGGTGGTTACAAATTTGTTTGAATTTTCCTATACTTGCCAAAATTAAGCCTTTTCTATTTATTCCTTCTACAACTTCCATTGATTTCTCTAGTTCTTTTACAAGATTAGTATATAATGCAATTTGTTTTTTAGATAGGGTCGTATAATCTTTGGTTTCTATTTTATCTGGCAAGTCTGATATAATACTTTTATCTGTTTTTAAGCGTCTTAATATAAATGGCGAAATTGCATTTCTTAGCTTTTCATACCCCGAAATATCATCTTTTATGTTCTTAGTAAAGTCTCCAAATTCTTTTTGACCACCAAGCAATCCTTTGTTTAAGAAATCAAACAAACTCCACAAATCTTCTAATCTATTTTCTATTGGTGTACCCGTCATAGCTATTTTAGCCTTTGCTTTTAATAATTTAACTGATTTTGTTTGAGCTGTTCCATAGTTTTTTATTGCTTGTGCTTCATCTAGTATTAGCAAGTCCCAAGTTATATCGTTTAATTCTTCAAGGCGTTTTACCATGCCATAAGTTGTAATAAAAACATCTGCTTTTTTTACATCAATTTCCACATTGTTTCCATGCAGTATCTCTATTTTTAATTTAGGTGCAAACTTAAATGCTTCTTTTCTCCAATTTTCAATTAAACTTGCTGGTATTACCAAAAGTGTTTTTATTTTTTTAGATTTTAAATTGTCAAGCAATGCCAAAATTTGAATAGTTTTACCAAGCCCCATATCATCAGCAAGTAATGCTCCAAATTGTACATTGGTCATTAAATTCAACCAATTAAATCCTACGGTTTGATACTCACGTAAATTTGCTTTAAATGTAGATGGTGGTGACATTTTCTTTATTTTAGATGGCATTAACATTTGCTCTTTAAAATGTTCTAACCATTCACCGTTAGAAATTTCAATTTCAGCATTATCTTCTACATTTTCTATTCCACTTTGCATACGTAATGCTTCTAAAAATGTAATATCTTTATTTTGGAATTCATCAAAAGTTTTTAATAATTCTTGTAATTTTTCTTTATTAACTTCAACCCATTTACCTTTTAAAAAGGCTAGTCCATCTGTTTGATTTAATAAATCTTGTATCTCTTTTTTGGTAAATTTCTCATCTCCTAAATATATTTCCGGATTAAACTCCATTAATGCATCTAACCCAATGGTAGATGGAGCTTTACTTCCAACATTAACTTTTATCTTAGAAAAACTTTTTCTTTTCCAAAAATTAGGAATTCGGCACAATATTCCATTTTCTTCATATAGAGAAGTTTCTTTTAAAAATATATACGCTTCGTTACTTGTAAATTTAAGTGGCGAAAACAATTCTCCACTTTCCATTAAATTTGATATGAATTCACTCTTATCTGCCACACGTCCTACAGTTGATAGAAGTTTAAGCATTTGCGTTTCATCTTTGTATTCCTTTAATGCATTTTTTAATGGAAGATGATTTACTTGTTTATTGTTTCCTGTTGAATATGTGGCTAAAAATGCAAAAGGATATTCTTCGTCTTTATGTTCTACTAAATGAAAATATACACGTCCTGCTACGTTTAAGTTGTTGTTTTTCGTATAAAAATAGTCTTCAACTGTGCCTTTGAATTCTGATATTTCTTTATTGTATATTTCAGCAAATTTAAGATATATTGTTTTAATCCAGTCTAAATTCACAAATTCCGCACCAATTGTAAATGGAACTTGTTTTTTTAGTGTTTCTAATGTTTCTTCGTTTGTGTTTTTAATGATTCGTACTATTTCTATGTCGCTATTTTTAGTTATGTCTATAATAAGTTGTTTTACAATTTCTACTAAATATTCTATAGATATGTCTAAATTTTTGTTATCTAAAAAAGCATATTCGTATAGTTTTTGATATGTATTTTGTTTTAGTTTATCATCATTTTCAATATAAAATCCATCTTTAGTATAAATTGCTACTGCGTTCAATTTTATCAATTCTCCTTATTTATTTTATCATATTATTTCTGTTTTTGCTAGAAGCTTTTATAATTCATCTTTCATTAAGAAATCAATTATATTCAAATGCTTTATACCATTTTGAGACATATCCAATTCATCCATACTTATTACATATTTTGGATAATTATCTTTTATCGCATCAAATGCACCAAATTCTCTATCAATTGTTGAGGGCTCAGCTAACATATATGTTACCTGTATATAAATAGGAGTATTATCTTTTATTGCTATAAAATCCACTTCACCTTTTGTTGTTTTACCAATATATACTTCATATCCTTTTATTCTCAATTCATTATAAACTAAGCTTTCCAAATTGCTAGAATAATTTATCTTTTTGTTTGTTGTTTTTATTTTTTTCAAACCTAAATCACTAACATAATATTTGGATAAATTTGTTAGAACTTTTTTACCAGTTATGTCGTACCTAGGTACTTTGCTTAGTATAAATGTTCTTACTAAACCTTCGGTATAATTGTACAATGTTTCTTTTGACATTTCTTGCTTATTGCTTTTTAGGTAATTCAATATATTGGTTGGTGAGAACTCTTTCCCTTCTGTTTCTAGTATATATTGCAATATTCTATTAAATGAATTCAAATCTCTTATTTTTAAATCACTTATTATATCTTTTAAAATTATAGAATTATATACATCTTCAATATAACTAGTAATAGCTTTTGGGTTACTAAATGAAAATCTTTCAGGAAGTGTTCCATATTCTAAAATGTTCAAAAGTAGTTTTTTATAGTCAGTTTGTTTCGTATGCTCTATTACTTCTTTGAAACTAAGGCTTTTCACTTCAAAACTTACATATCTTCCGTGATAACACAGTGGATAGTTCGCTAAATAACATTTTACTATTAGAACCCGTTATAAATATACTATAATTTTTCTCTACTCTCAAAGAGTTTATAGCCTTTTCAAAATCTGTAATAATTCCCACTTCATCTAAAAATAAATAGTATTGTTCATTTTTATTTGTTATACTTTTTATATATTTATCTAAATCTTTGGCTGTTTTAATAAAATCATACTCCAAAGATTCAAAATTTATATATATTTTGTTTTTTTTCTTGGCCTTTATTTCTTCTTGTATTTGCTCTAATATAACACTTTTTCCACTTCTTCTTAAACCATATATTATTTTAATTAACGTGTTCTGCTCATAAAATGGTCTTATTTTTTCTAAATATATTTCTCTTTTAATCATAAATTATCACCCTAGCATAATTATAAATTATATTTTAGAATTAGTCAATATCTATTAGACGAATTTTGTTTTTTTATAAATTAGTCTAATAATGTCTTTTTTAAGCTACTTGCTTAATTATTAATTCTTTAGCCTTAACGTACATTTCTTCGGTTATGTATCCTTTTTCAAAAAGTTTGTGGTTAACAGACAGTTTTACTTCTACAAGAAATGTGTTCATTGCCTTAGATTGTCCTACATTTTGTTTCATCTATATTAACCACCAACCTTTCATCTATTTAAGTCTATGATACCTTTATAGAAATAGAACTTTAAATTTAATTTTGTTTTTTACCTTTTTATCATCTCCCATTATTCTAGTGTAACGCTCAATTTCCATCTTGTCAAGGCTCTATTTTGTCAACCTCGTTTCTAATATGAAAACACCCGTATATTAGGTCTAATGCTTACTAATACAGGTGCTTTAATTTTAATATTTACTTAAAATTTCTTTTAAGAAGGAGTAAACTTCCTTTTATTATTATATAAAATTCTCGTGCAAATTCTTTGATAGTAAATATGGCTATCAACTAAATTATAAACCCCTAACCTATATTATAAGCGTAGAACCTCGTTGAAGAATACTCAAAGCTTGTTACTACAAGTAATTTCAATGAAGTCTAGCCGTAATAATTCACAAGGAAAAGAGAACTCGCAAATATGCGAATTCTCCCTCCAAAATGGTTTTTTGGGATAGCCAGTGGGCAGGGCTGCATTAAAGCGCTGCCGCACCCACGCCATCGTAGACCTCGCTATCAGGATTGTATTGGAAGAAGTTGCCCAGCTGAAGGCGGTACATATTTGTACTGAATATTTTGTCATATTTTTAGTTAATTTTTTAATATCTTTTGCTCTTATCTTTTAACTTATAATATTCCATACTCTTTTCCCTTATCTTTTAATCTTAAAACCATACATTTCTTTTAAACTTTCTACTATTTCATAAACTACAGGACATATTTTAGTACTTTCTATTATTGAGTATAAGCTGAATAAACGCTCATTTTTGTCTGTATACGGATATTCCGCACATTCTTTTGGTTTGGTATTATGTATCATACAAATTCCATCTTTTGATAGAAAATCACATGGTTTATTTTTTATTTCAAACTCATCATTTTTCAATACTAAATATTTATCTATAAATTCTTTTTTAGACATATTAAACAGTTCTGCATTTTTTGCTATATCATTTTCTGAAAATGTTATATTATATTCCTTACAACAGTTATTGCATTTAATACAATCATAATTATTAAACAGCTTTTCATGCAATTCTTTAAATTGCTTGTCTAATTTATCTGAATCAGCATTGTTTTTTAAGAAAACACGAAATTTTAAGTTTTCTTCTTCTTTGGATTTTCCAAGCTTATTTACATTTTCTGGTGTAACAGTATATTCTTTTACCATATCAGGCTCCTTTTCTACTGTGCTAATATTTGATTTACTTCTGCAAATACTTCTTCCACCGAATACACATCCCCTTTTGCAATACTTTCTTCGGCTTCTTCTAGTTTTTGTATTACTATTATACCAAATTGTTCTTTGAAAATCTACAACTTTTTAAATTTAGGGGGAATTTGCGTTACTGGTTGTTACAATTCACAGCCAATAGCGTGAGTGGAGATAGGTGTTGACCGAGACGAGGAGGCAACACCTATCTGGGCGGAAGCGGGCTATTGTAGGTGATTTTTTATTTGAGGCTGTGAATTGTAACTTTGGAACACTTGATATTATAAAGATACGCAATTACAGATATCATTAAAAACATCGTATTGCCATTTAAGGCAACCGATGTTTCTTGCTCTATATTGCTATTAAAAGTTCCACATTGTAGGTAAACTCCATTGGCATGTTTCTTTTCTTTCTTGGAAACATTACATTTCTGTTTGATACTTTCATTATGTATTGAACGGTACAAACAGAAGTTCTTTTCCTTCCTTTATTTATAATGAATGTGCTTGTTCGTCCTTATCTGTTGATACACGAGCATAGTACGTTACTTTTAATGGTAAATCATATATTGTTTTACCACTATTTAATTCATTTCTCATGTCATATAAATCTATACTAAATGCCCCCTTATTAGTTTTTATTTATACTTCTGTCCGTTTCATATAATTATATTATAATCTTATAGTGTTTGACACTAAAAAAGCTCATAAGATGAAATTTCTTATAAACTTTTTCTATGTATCAAGCTGTTTGTTTAATTATTATTTCTTTAGCTTTAGTGTACATCTCTTCGGTTATGTATCCTTTTTCAAAAAGTTTGTGGTTAACAGATAGTTTTACCTCTATAAGAAATGTATTCATTGCCTTAGATTGTCCTACATTTTGTTTCATCTATATTAACCACCAACCCTTCATCTATTTAAGTCTATGATACTTTATAAAAATTAGAACTTTAAATTTCGTTTTATTTTCCCCTTTTTATCATCCCCCATAATTCTAGTGTAACGCTCATTTTTCGTTTTGTCAAGGCTCTATTTTGTAAACTGTGTTTTTTCATTTAATCAAATAAAAAAGGAAAGTCCTCTTATATACTTCCCCACTAAACCGCTATTTTTTAAGTGTCTTTTCGAAAATTTTTTTAATATTCAAACTCATATATTTCAGCGTACTGCAAATCCACACAAAACCCATTACAACCTTATCTCTTTTTCGAATTATCTACTTGATTTTCACCAATTTCCATGTATACTTGAACTTCTTTTTCTTCATCTTCACTAAAATCTAAGTCTTTAAATGAATATAAATCTAAGCCATTTTCCACAAAAACTTGATCTGTGTTCATAACCCTCATGTCCGTCGCAGTAAATCCTAAATCATTAACAACCGTACAAATCTCTTCTTTTGTATGTCCTTCAACCTCTATATATGGTGGGATTTTAGGCCATTTATCCAACACAACCTCCGTCCCTTTGTAATCGTATGCTATCCTCATTTTCTTTTGATGAAAATTTGGGAAATATCCCATATTTGCTAAAAACTCTTTACCCACCTCAATACTAGGAACTACAAACTCTACCTCTCTAACTGCATCTAAATCATATTCTCCTTTATTATTTACAATTTTCTTTATTGTCAAAGTAGTTTCATTACCAGTTTGTCTCAATCGTATCCATTTCGAATAATCTTCATTTACTCTAGATAAAACTTCTACTATCTCATTACTTGATAGATTAGAGTAATCGCTAGCAGTTTTTACATAATCTATAATATCTTTTCCATCAAACAATCTATCAAAAACTAATACATCCTCTTGGGTAAAACATGCTTTTATATCTTTTAATAAAGAAATCAATGCACGATTATCTGATGTTTCATTTGCCTCTCTAAGATGCTGTTTATAAGAATCTTCTAGTTTAGGAAAATCAAATGTATATAAGTCTTGAATATATTTACCTTTCAAAACTGCATCTAATTTCACTAACTTTTCTATAACTATTGGAACATCTATATTTAATATTTTTATTTCTCTTTCTATTTGACTCATAACCATATCCTTTTTTATTAAAAATTTATTTTTTTATAGCTTTTAGCACCATATCTGTCATATAAGATATATTAGTAGGTATCTCAGATAATTTAAACCATCTCATATCCTCATGTTTATCAGGTTCAACATTTCTTAATGTTCCATTTACTATTCTTGCTTCATACACTGGCATAATCCAATGTAAATCTTTTTCTTCATTAATATCTTGTATATTACAAAGAAACTTAGTAACTTCCACTTCTACATCTAACTCTTCTTTCATTTCACGTATTATAGTATCTTCTAACTTTTCATACAATTCAACATTTCCCCCAGGTATTGCCCAAAATCCTTTTGCCGGTTCCTTTTTCCTAAGCAACATTAAAATTTCATCATTTTCATTTTTCATTAAAGCTATAGCCCCTACTTTTATACTCATACCAATTCCTCCTAATTATTTAGACTCTAAGAATATTTAAGTCCTCATCTTCTATATTTGATTTTTTAATTAATTCATTAACAACTAATGAATTCTGTTCATAATCTTGAATTTCACCATTATTTAAAACAATGTCTTTATCATAGTTTCCTGTTCTTTCAAACTTAATTTTTGTACCTCTTGATGTTTCGAATTCTATACTACCATTGCATTGATAATAAGAATTAAGTTTAGTAGCTAACCTGATTACTTCTTCCCTTGGCAATTTATTATCTCTAATCCATTTTGCTTGTATACTATCCTCATTTTCTCCAACCATTAACTCTTTAAATCTTACAACGTTTATATTCGGATAAGTTTGTAGCATATTATCTAATTCCTGTGAAAAGCTATCTATATTTAGTATTTTTGTTAATCCAATATCCATCTTTAAATCTTTTGCATTGTTAAATAAAACTGATTGTGTATAATCTCTAGCATATCCCATATTTGACATGTCAATATGAGAATTAATGGATACCCTAGAAAAACTAATTTCAATATCTCTAAATAAATTATCAAATAACCTAAACTTATCATCTTCAAAAAATATATTGCCAGATGTTTGAATTCGCAGTTTGTTAAATAAATCCCTATGTTCCATTAAAACAAATGCTAATTTCGATAGATATTCATAACTATATAAGCTTGGCTCTCCATTACCACTTAATACAAATCTTTCAAAATAGAACCCTGCTTGTTGTAGCTTATAAAGATTTTCACTAATTTTACCAATATCATCTAACCTTCCATTAAATTTCTTATTATTTTTTGCTATACAAAATGGACAAGCTTTGTCACAAGCATACGATGAAGTTATTAATGTGATATTATTTAAATTATACATAAACTTACCTCTAATGTTCTTTCAAAACTGGTTCTTTTTTATGAATTCTAGAATTGTCATTAATATATCCTAAAGAAGTTTTTAGTAACTCTTCGTCACTTGTATTAGTAGTATCAATAACTTCAGTAAATTCAAATATATTCCAAAAGCCTGCCGATTCTTCTTTTTGGTCTCTTGCTTTTAATCTATCAACTGCTTCTTCTATTGTACAATTCTCTAAAATCGATTTTCTTTCCGCTCTTTTTTGAAAATCCGCTTTTAGAAATAGATGTTTTGAAATATCTTTATAAGTAGCAAATGGTCTTCGTGCATTTATAATTACTGGATTATCTTCTCTAATTTTATTAACTATTGCTGAAATAACAGGATTTACAGTATCTCCTAAAATAGTACCTATATCTACTGTTAATTTGTTCATAGCTGGATTATGAAGTTCTTTATAATCGTAAAAATCTTTATTAATAGATATTTTACAATTTCTATCTTTAATTGCCCAGTCAATGCTATCAAATGAAATAATTTTAGTCAGCCCACCTTCACTTAATGCTTGTTTTACCTCATCTTGTGATACTTCTTTAACTTTGAGCAAATAATATGTTAACGTCCTGTATACTTCTCCAAAATCAAAATAAACCATTTGTGGTATTAATTTTAATAAATTCATCGATAATGACGTTTTTCCTGCTCCAGGCATTCCACTAATTGCTATAACTAACTGCTTTTTATCTTCCATTGATATGGTTTTACCTTTCTTGTTAAACTTAACATATTTTATACTATTTTTACAATGTTTGTCAAGCATTAGAATCACTTAAATTTATATAAATTCAGACAATCACATAAAAAATGTCTGATTGAGGATGACTCAAATAAGACAACATAGTTTCATTTGAATTAGTCCCCAATCAGACAGTTCAAGTCTCCAATAGACACCTTTTTTATTTAATTTATAATATTATACAAATCAAGCCGCCAGAACCTTCGTTAATAATCCTTTCCAAT
>WRFS01000034.1 GCA_009778695.1 Oscillospiraceae bacterium | reverse complement strand
GTAGTTAGTATATGTTTTTAAAAAGCGTACGACAGCCCTTTGAGGCCCATGGAGTCTTCGGAGGCTTGGAGAAGCTTTTTAAAAACATATACTAACTACCACAAGCGGACATTTGGAGTAAAAGTGTTAACTTATTACTTGCAAATAAACATTTCTACAAATATATATCCCCTATCCTTTGTTTTTATTACAGCCATTCCAGTATATTGAAAATTTTCATCTAATATATTCTCTCTATGAGATTCCGAATTCATCCAAGCATTTACTGCTTCTTTTATATCTGGGCTCTCTGCTAAATTTTCACCTGCTACTCTATACTCAACATTAGCACTTTTCATCATATCAAATGCTGAACCATACTTATTAGAATAATGTGCAAAATAATTATTCTTTACAATGTCTTCTGCTTTTTCTTCTGCTAAATATTGTAGTGTTGAATCTAACTTAAGAATATTTAATCCCCTACTTGTTCTTTCTTGATTAATTAATCCTAAAGTTTCCTGTTCTACCTTCGATAATATGCTATTTTCTACTGATTGGTTATATTCTGCCACTACTTTATTTTGTATTAAACCAAGTAAACATAAGAATATCATACTTACAGCAACTAATTTAACAAATACTTTCATAATCCCCCCCAAAAAACAAAAGAAAAAACTACGATATCTCGTAATTTTTTCTTTTGTAATCTCATTTTTTAAATACTTGTATTATATAATAAAAATTGAATTATGTCAACTATTTTGGTGGAAATAATGTAATTAACAGTTAATATTTAACGCTTTTCAGCAAAGTAGCCTCCTTAAGTATAGTATAGATTTTAAAAAGGTGAACGACAGCCCTTTGAGGCCCATGGAGTCTTCGGAGGCTTGGAGGAGCCTTTTTAAAATCTATACTATACTTAAGGAGGCGGAAATTTTAATCTAAACCATTAATCTAAAATGTTTATTCCAAAATATTTAATGAAGAAGCTGGGTCCGAAGAATTGGCAAAATTGTCAATATCATTTTCTACGAGTATTGTTGATTCTTCCTTTGGTAGCATATTTTCAATAGGTCCTGAAGACTCTTCTTTTGGTACCACAGTTTCTATAGGCACTGAAGATTCTTCTTCTGGTACTACATTTTCCATAGATTCTGGAAGCTTTTCCTCTGGCACTACATTTTCAATAACTCCTGTATCTACATATTCTTCTTTTAATATATCCTTAGAGTCACTGGCATTTAATGTTGTTGTGGGAACATTAACAGATGTTGTACTTTGTTCACCTGATAATTTCACTATCATATTTGCATAACCTGGTATTACCCATACATCTTTCCCATCATATACTGTACTTGTAAATGAAGAACCTACACTTGAAAAATTCGTCGGCCATGGTGCTCCAGTTCCTGATGGTCCATATCCTTTCATTACTCCCGTAACAGTATCTATCCCAATTATCATATTTGCTTGAAATGGTACTATCCATACTGTTTTTCCATCATATATTGAACTCGAAAGTGAACCAGCACTTCCTTTGTTGTAACCTGATGGCCAGGTATTATACCCTGTCATTACTCCTGTACTTGTGTTTATTTTAATTACTCTATCTGCCCAATATGGTGTCATCCATATATTTGTACCATCAAATGTACCTCCTAAGAATGCTCCACTTGCTTGTGTATAACCAGTAGGCCAAGCCTTATACCCTGTCATTGTCCCTGTACTTGGGTCTATTTTTACTACCATGTTTGCATCATACGGTATCATCCACACATATTGTCCATCATATATTGCTCCTGCAAACCCATAATTACCTTTTACAAAACCTGTTGGCCAAGCACTATATCCCGTCATTACTCCCGTGTTTGTGTTTATTTTAACAACTCTATCTGCTGTATATGGTGCCATCCACATATCTGTACCAACTAATGCTCCTCCATGGAATGCAGATGTTCCTTTTGTAAAACCTGATGGCCAAGTATTATATCCTGTCATTACTCCTGTTGATTTATTTATCTTAACCACTCTATCTGCATTAAATGGTATCATCCATACATCTGTATCTGTTCCAATCCCTCCACGAAATGCATTTGCTCCTTTTGTAAAACCTGATGGCCAAGTATTATATCCTTCCATTGCCCCTGTATCTGTATTCATTTTAACTACCATATTTGCATCAGTTGGAATTAACCATATGTCTTTTGTATTTCTATCATACACTCCTCCTGTAAATCTAAGGGTAGTAAAACTAAATCCTGACGGCCAAGCATCATATCCTGTCATTGTTATATTCCCTGTTAAAGGGTTTAACGGCACTTTACCACTATAACCAATTCCATCTGTAATTGGTGAAAAATTATAAACAGACAATGATATTGTTTTTACATCATTATATGGATAAGTTACCGTTATTAATACATCTATTTTTTCTGTACCTAATAGTGAAGCTCCACTTTTCGGAGTTATAGTTATATTTACTGCATCGCTTTGCTTTGAACCACCAGTAATTGTTCTACTTAATCCTCCTATTGCTGATATATCAAATTTAGAATTGCTACAACTAATTGTATATTCTAAATCTTTAGTCATATAATTTGTACCATCATTATTTTTCACTGTTATTATTGTATTAAAAGTAGGCGTTTCAAATTCTGTATTGCTAGGGCCTTGTGCATCGCAATAATAAGACGTCGCTGGAATTGTTATACTATTAGTCATTACGTATTTTGCACCGCTAGGTTGAATAATATGTAAATTAAAAGCAAGTAGAAATATTATTACTATTACTATTGCAAGTATATGCCTTTTTTTTCTTTGTTTTGTTACCATGTATAACTCCCCTCCTTCTATGATTCTTATTTTATTTCTTGCTCTGCGTTTATTTTTATTGATATTGCATTCGCAACATCTTTTGGTGCTGGTACTTTATTAAAATTAATTACTAATATATACGAATCTATTTGTTCTACGCTATGTGTTAATGTATAGTTTGGTGTTTTATTATTTGCTATTGTAATCACATTTCCTGGTGCTATTTCATTTTTGTATAATTCGTATGTCAAATCTATATTTGAATTTACTGAAATTTGCAAATTATAAAGTAATATTACATCACTAAAAACATCTGGTTTTTCTGTTTTAAAATTTTGTACAACAAAATGTATTTCCTTTTGCACCTGATTAATTTCATCTTGCGTAACATTTGTCAATTCCATTATTGGTTTTCCTACTTCAAATATTGCACTGTCTTCTAATTGTGAATTATATTGTGCAGATGAATAAATCGTTACAAGCAAATGAGAAATAATAGCTATATATATTAGCCATAATGTTATGTTTAATTCCTTTTTCTTTCTCACTTTCTTTCGAGTTTTCATATGCACACTTCCTTAATTTATTATTTCTTCTGCACAATAATGTATGCTCAATTGATATATTGCTGATTCTAAAATTCCTATTTCTGTATCATTTGTACTTTCTATCCATTTCCATTCTAATGTATATGTTTTTTGCTCATTTTCTTGTAAAACTAAATTTTGTATATTTAATTCACTTGCATTTACCCATGTATTAAAATCCCCAGCAACATAACTATCATTTTGTTTCAATTTATATTTCATATTAACGTTATATTCGTTATCCTCTATAAATGTCATACTTGCCTTTAATTTAAAATTATTAGCATTTACTAATACAAAACTATACGTTCCGATATGAACCAGGGACAATTAATTCTCTAAAATTGTATGTAATATCTTTAAATATTGGCAGCTTGGTAGTCCCTTCCCATGCAGAATTATTATCTTCAATATAGAAACCTTCCTTTATATTGTTGGTATCTGTGTTATTATTTTCATCATTGCCAATAGTGTTACCCGAGCCTATATTGTCCTTTTCTTTAGATTTTTCTTGATCTATATAAATGTAATCTGGTTCCTCTTTATTATTTGTATTTACTTCTACATCATTTACATCACTATTCTCACCTTCTGTATCCGTACCTACAGTTGTTTCTATTTTTTCTATTATATCTATCATTTTTATAGCTTGTACAATACAAAGCAACATGAACAATAATATAATTGTAAATATTACTGCTCTCTTAATTTTACAGTTTTCTTCCATGTTGCTCTTTTGCACAACGCTTCCTCCTTTAATAATATAACTTTCATTAAAAAGGGTGTATAGGCTCCACCCTCTTTAATGGAAGCTATATTGTGCTTCCATATTTAATTAATTGTATGTTGGAACTACTTGGTCTACTGTTACTGTAACAGGAAGTGCTTGCGTTCCAGCTGCAACTCCTTCTGCTGTTTGTGCTGCATCATAATCTGCATCTCCAATAGGATCCCATTCAACAAAAACTCTTACTGTTTTTATCATAGCGTCTGGTGTTGCTGAATAAGCAATTGTTCCTGTAGCTGTAGGATCAAGCGTACTAGCAGGTGCTACTGCAGGGTCTCCCGCATTTATATCTTGAAAACCTAATATCTTAAGCCCAGTTAAGTTCTCTGTAGCAGAAGAATCAATTGATACAGTATATGTCCCAGATACTTCTGCTCCACTCATGTCAATAGTTATGTCGCCATAAGCTATACTTCCAGGAACCATTACATCCTTTTTCACATCTGCTGAACTCATTGGTATTAAGTTTATCGTACCATTTAATGATTCATTAGCAGCAATGTCTGCTGTATTAACTTTTACTGCCCATTGACCTACTTGAATTTCTGTAGTACTGTCTGTTCCAGAAGATGTATATCTAGCACCTGAATTTAAGTAAACAACTGTTACTACTGCGATTATTAAAAGTAAAAGAAGTATTAATAGTGAAGAACTTCTTTTTTTATTTTTCTTCTCTTTATTCATTTGTTTTCACCTCCTTTGTTTCTACAAAATTTTTTATATTTTATTAGCATAAATATGCTTAATAAACTTATAATTATAACTATTCCTACTATACTAAGGACGATTTGTACTTTCAATAAAACTGCACCTAGTCCTTGTATTTCGTGTATAACCTTACCTTTTATTTGGCTTTGGTTTAATACAATAGTTGTTTTATTATCATAATTATTTACTGTAAAATAATATCTATTGTTTTGGGAACCTATTTTTATAACTTTAGTTCCTAAAAGTTTGTCTCCTGTTTCAAATACAATTATGTCATTTTCCTTTATTGTACTTGGTTCTATTATTTTTGTAATAATTAGATTTTTTTCATTATAATCTATAAATGGTCTGTATCCAAAAATGCTTTTGGTTATCATGAACATTCCTATTAATATAAATATAAGAATGATAATAATCGAAAATATTGTTGTGCCTATGTTAATTTTTACTTTTTTGTTTTTCCACATTTTATACTCACTTTCCATTATGTTCGTTTGTATGCTCTATTCTTTCTTGTTTTCTTTTTATCTGCTTTTTATAAAATTGTGCACTTGTATACCTTGTTATTAATATATATATTACTGGTATTCCTATTAATAATAGGAGCCCGTTTGGCGACTTTAAAAATGCAATTGCTTTTCCCCAACCACTTAATTGAAAAATCATAACTCCTTCTATTTTGTCCTTTGTAATTGGTGTATCTTGTGAATTATTTGCATCGCCTTTTGTTATGTACATAGTTTGTCCATCTTTTTCTTCTATTTCTATAATCCTATGCGTTATAACTGCATTATTTTTGTCTCTATACACAATAACATTTCTTTCGCTATATTCGTCTACTACCTTTGCTATAACTATGTCCCCCACATTTAATGTTGGTTCCATGCTTTTACCTGCAATAACAATTTCCTTATATCCAAAGAAACTTGGTAGTTTGCTTTTATCTTTATTCATTTCTATGTACATGCTTATATTCATTGTTATTATAATTAACGCAATAATAATTAGTATTACTCCTATTATTTTGGCTAAAATGTGAAATATTTTAAGCCACATTGTTTTTTTATTCATATCTTTTATTTCCTATCAATTATTTCTTCCTTCTCTAAAATTATAAACTTTCAAGCCCCTTTAAAGTCAATATTTTTTATTAATTTGTAATAAAATTGTAATATTCTCTACTTAAAACAAAAAAGTGCCCTATTAATTACGTGTTGATTTCCCGTGAATTGAAAGGCATTTTAGTCTCTATAAATTTTTCGTAGTGGGATACTTTCCCCTTGCTACTCAAAGAAATATATTTTGATTCACTCACAATCTTTAAATGTGTACATTTATTCGTAACACGTTAAAAAGAGCCGATCCTATTTCTGCCAAAGCAGAACTAGAATCGGCTCCTACCAACCAAAATCGATTTTTTCTATTATAGAGATTTTGAATCAATTATTTTTTATTTATATTAATATAGTCCTTCCACTTACTTTAATGTCTAAGTTTATATAGTAGAAAACAAATTAAAATATTATGCGGCTGTCCAACCACCATCAGCAATAATAACAGTACCATTAATAAATTTTGCTTCATCACTGGCTAAATAAAGTGCTAAATTAGCAATATCTTCTGGGTTCCCGATTGGTCCTTGTGCAACATTTTTACTATACGTTGTCATGCCTACTTGACTAGGGTGATTAATTGTTGTTGCAATATTGGTATTAATACCACCTGGTGCAATCGCATTACATCTTATATTATTATCTTTATAAACACTGGCAATATTTTTTGTTAAACCAATTAAGCCATGCTTACTAGCAACATAACTAGCACCACCTCTATCTCCAAAAAGACCACCAACTGATGCGACATTAATAATATTACCAGCAACATTATTATTTAAAAAATAATTAATCGCTTCTTTACACAATAGATACGGTCCTTTTAAATTCACATTCATAACTTTATCCCATAAAGACTCCTCTAATTCAGCAACTGGCACAAAATTATCCATAATACCTGCATTGTTCATTAAAATATCTAATTTCCCATAATGTTCAATCGTTTTATTTATGAGATTAATGATTTCTTCCCCATTACTGACATTACAAGTAATTCCAAATGCATCCCCATTATTAGCTTTAATTTCATTAACAACTCGTGCAATTTGCTCTTCGTTCATATCCGCTACGATAACTTTAGCACCACTCTTTGCAAATAACTTGGCTGTTGCTTCACCCATACCAGAACCTGCTCCAGTTATAATAGATACTTTTCCTTTAAGATTCATTTTATCAACTCCTACTTTCTAGAGTCTTAACTTCTCCTATATGCCAAAAATTAAGACTCAAAATATTTTATTCATAATTAGTAATATATCACTATTTCTTTATAAAATCAATGACATTTGCATATTTTTATGTTACAATTATTTTGACACATTTTTAACCTCCAATGTATTTCTCCAATTTACATTGTAACATAGGTTAATCCATGTGTCATTTTTTTATTTTCTGTTAAATGAAAAACAATATTATATTATTAAAGAGTATATAAAAAATAATACAAAACAACGTATGTCAAAAAGGCAAGTGGTAAAAATTGATTTTTTGTACAGTTTATAGTATAATACATGGTATAGGCAAGTCCAAATCACAAAATTAGGAGGAAATAACAATGGCAACCAAGACTTATTACTACTGCAGGCCTGTAACTCTTCGGGGCGAAGAGGAAAGAACAATCGATGTACAATCAGCGATAATCACCGGGTGCTATTCCTATCAATTGTCCTATGTTGGAGCCGAATTCGTTAGGAACGCTGGCAACAACGCTATGGCTTTTATTAAGGAACCTAGCAACGTTAAATTACTGCTATTGTGCAACAAAGAAACTGGGGAAATGTTTATCCCCGACAGCTATTCCGAAATTGAAAGGGTCGAGATACGCCAACAGTTTGTCAGATACATGTTTTATGCCTTTCGGCACCTTAACAACACAGAGGAATTGCCCCAAGTGTTACTTGACAATTAGCGTTATTTCATGGCTAATTAGCCTACCAAAAACACATTGGAAACTAACAGAATGAAATGCCGTTCGCTCTCTATTTGGGGGCGTTCGGCATTTTATATGGATTCGAACCATCGTACTCGTATGAGAACAGATTTACAGTGCCTAAAAGCATTTTACAGTTAGCAATACTTGTTGTTAGATAACAATATTTAAAAAGGCACAAATACTTAGTTTTTCAGCCATTATTTTATAAAAATCAAACATATAAATACTTATAAAAATCAAACATATAAATACTTATAAAAATCAAACATTTTTGCAAAAATTTTGAAATTTTGTTAGATGTTTGTTAGATAAACAGATAACCTACTATTGATAATTTTATAAAATATTATAAAATATTTTGTAAAAATTTCTCTATTTCTATTGATATTTTATAAGATTTGTTATATTATAATAGAGAACGAATGTTCTTTAATGAAAGGATGATATTATGGATAATAAAAATGAAATAATAATATATCAAACACCAAATGGAGAAACTAAAATTGATGTTAAATTGGAAAATGAAACAGTCTGGTTGACACAAGCACAAATGGCTGAATTGTTTCAAACAACAAGAAACAATATAACTATGCATATTACAAATTGCTATGAAGAAGGAGAATTAGAAGAATTCTCAACTAGTAAGGATTTCTTACTAGTTCAAAAAGAGGGTAACAGAGAGGTTTCAAGAAATGTTAAACATTACAACCTAGATGTTATAATTTCTGTTGGATACAGAGTAAAATCTCATATTGGTACACAATTTAGAATATGGGCTTTAAATTTAATAAAAGAATACATTATAAAAGGTTTTACTATGGATGATGATAGATTAAAAAATCTCGGCGGTGGAAAATATTTTGAAGAATTACTTGCTCGTATTCGTGATATTCGTTCATCTGAAAAAGTATTTTGGAGAAAAATATTAGATATATATGCCACAAGTATAGACTCATTCTGGTACAATTTCACATGAACAAGCAATGGATAAAGTACATAAAGAATATGAAAAATATAAAAAAAGGCTAGACAATGAACTTACAGAAGTAGAAAAACATTATTTGAAGGAAATTACCGAACTTAAACAATTAGAAGATAAAAAATAGGGAATTTTAATTATTTGAACAATATAGATGACGACTAAAAAATATGCAGTTACTTTAATCAATAATTGCATATTTTATTTATATTACTTTTTAATTGGTGGGCAGGGATGGATTCGAACCATCGTACTCGTATGAGAACAGATTTACAGTCTGCCGCCTTTAGCCACTCGGCCACCTACCCATAAAAAGTTAAAAATTGCGACTCCAGTCGCAAATATGGTGCACCTTCAAGGATTCGAACCTTGGACCCACCGGTTATGAGCCGGTTGCTCTGACCAACTGAGCTAAAGGTGCTTATTAAACACATTTATTAGTATACATTATTTTAACTCTATTGTCAATACATTTTCCAATAGAATTTTACAATCAACCTTGCAAAACAAATCCAAGTGGAAATAAGTTTTTCAACAAGTGTTCTTCATATTCTCCATCTTTCTTTCCAAGAATTATCTTAAAATCCTCATCACAAAACTCATTCATAACTTGTCTACAAACTCCACATGGTGGACAAATTTTAGAAAAGTCTCCATACAGTCCACCAACTATTGCTATAGCCTCAAATTCTTTTTCACCATCACTAATCGCATTAAAAAATGCTGTTCTCTCTGCACAATTTGTAACAGAACATGCGGAATTTTCTATATTGCATCCTAAATATACTTTTCCATTTTTAGCTAATAAGGCTGCCCCAACTTTGTAATTAGACACAACGCAATATGCATTTTTACTTGCAATTATTGCTTGCTCCACTAATTTTTTATATTCCATAAAATCTCCCCTGGTAATGAATTTTCTATTTCAAAATTTGCAAGCACAGTCTTTCCAATATCTGCATATGTTTCCCTCGTACCTAAATTTTGTGAAACTAAATTTTTATTATATGCTAATATTGGAATATACTCCCTTGAATGGTCTGTACTTGGAGTTGCAGGATCGCAACCATGGTCAGCCGTTATAATTAACAAATCTTCTTCATTTAGTTTTTCTATAAAACCGCCCAACCATTTATCAAACTCACTTATGGCTTTCGCATAACCATCTACATCATTTCTATGTCCGTACAACATATCAAAATCTTCCAGATTCATGAAACACAAACCACAAAAAGATTTTTCCTCTATTAATTTCATTATTCTCCTCATACCATCTGCATTATCTTTGGTATGATATTTTTCAGTTATACCAGAATCAGAAAAAATTTCCGCTATTTTTCCAATTGATATAACACTTTTCTTATCTTTTTGTAAATAATTAAGCATTGTATCTTTTGGAGGTAATAATGAAAAATCACGTCTATTTGAAGTCCTTGTAAAGTTTGGATATTCACCAATAAACGGTCTAGCAATTACACGCCCTACTGCATAATTTCCTTTTAAAATTTCCCTTGCCTGTTCACAATATTTATACAACTCTTCTACACTAACACATTCCTCATGTGCAGCTATTTGAAAAACACTGTCTGCAGAGGTATACACTATAAGTGCTCCCGTCTTTATATGTTCTTCACCATAATCTTTTATTACCTCTGTTCCTGAATACGGCTTATTACAAAGCACTTTTCTTCCAGTTACTTTGGTAAATTCTTCTATAACTTCTTTTGGGAATCCATTTGGAAAAACTGGGGATGGTTTATCTTTGATTATTCCTGCCATTTCCCAATGCCCTGTTGTTGTGTCTTTGCCCTTAGACCTTTCTTTGGCTTTGCCATAACAAGCAATTGTATTTTCTTCTTTTTCTCCAAAGTCAATGCCATCAATATTAAATAAGCCCATTTTTTTCATTATATTTACATTGAAAAATTTTGACCCAAATATCGATTTAAATGTATTGCTTCCTTCATCACCATAATCCTTCGCATCAGGTAACTCTCCTATTCCAAAACTATCAAGCACTATTAAAAATATTCTTTTATAATTCATACTTCTCTCCCCAAAATCTATTTACGAAGTTTAACAACGCAGTTCGCTAATTGTATTCAAACTCAATTCTATCATATTATTAAATCCAGTTTGTCTTTCTTCTGGTGAACAAGCCTTGCCTGTAAATATTTCATCCGAAATTGTGCCAATCATTAATGCTTGCTTCCCAAATCGTGCAGCAGTCATATATAATGCAGCAGTTTCCATATCTACAGCTAACACACCCATTTCAGCCCATTTTTTATATGAATCTATGTTTGAATTATAAAAAACGTCCGTAGTTAAAATATTTCCTACTGTAACACTTAAATCCATTTTTTGTGCAGTATCTACAGCTTGTCTTAATAAATCATATGAAGCAATCGGAGCATAACTCCCATTCAAATTATATTGTTTTATATAGTTTGAATCCGTGCAAGCTCCCATTGCAATAATTACATCTTTTAACTTTACATTATCATTAATAGACCCAGCTGTTCCTATTCTAATTATTCTTTCTATCCCAAATATATTAAAAAGTTCATAACTATATATTCCCATAGAAGGCATTCCCATATTACATGCCATTACCGTTACAAGTTTTTCTTTGTATGAACCAGTATACGCATATATTCCTCTAATTCCGCTAATTTTTTTAAAGTCTTTTAAATAATTTGTAGCAATATGTTCTGCTCTCAATGGATCTCCTAGCATAATTACTGTTTTTGCAAAATCTTCTTTATTTGCCCTTATATGTGGCGTTACCACTTCCATAAACTTCTCCTTAAATTAAGTCCGCTCCTGTAGCGGTAGTACATTGCCTCTTAAAAATAATGTACTACCACCACTTGCACTACTCTATTTACTTTAATAATCCAATTATCTTTTCCTTTGGTATTACACCTAAAGATGAACGTACTGGTGCACCATTTTTAAACACTATAAGTGTTGGTATGCTCATTACGTTGTACTTCCTAGCTATATTTGGAACATTATCTATGTTCAATTTACATATTTTTACACTATTTAATTCTTGTGCAACTTCCTCAATTACTGGTGATAACATTCTACATGGGCCACACCAAGGAGCCCAAAAATCTACAAGTACGGTTTTATCTGATTGTAAAACCTCTTTTTCAAAATTGTCACTGGTTAATTCAATAATTGCCATAATTTATCTTTCCCTCCTTTCCTCATTATATTGTTTAGAGTTATTATATGTGCCATTTTCTGGCTTTGTTGGTGTAACTATTAAACACTCTTTCCATGTGCTAGATTCAATTCCTTTTGATGTTTTATAGCTAGCCACCCACTTCAAACTACCATCTTTTTCTTTTATCATTTTAACACTATTTTCTTCTTTTTCTTTTAACCAACTTTGACCATCTGTTCCTTTTAACCAACCTTGACCATCTTTACTCATTAACCAGCCACAACTATATTCCTTTTCCAAAAATATACGTCCTGCTTCAGTTTTTAGCCATTCACGACCTGGGTTAGTTTTTAGCCATTCCATACCTTCTGCAGTTGCTGCAAAAAACATTTGTGATATTATATCAGGTTCGTTTGGGTCTCCAGCTACCTCCTGTTGTTCAACAGCCCCTGATGAATAGTGTTCTTGAGCATAAACATTTTCAATGCTTCCAAGTGTTATTGTTCCCGTTAGTATCGCTATAGCTACTTTTTTATACCATTTGGAATCTTTTTCTTTGCTTAAATTTTCTCTACATCCTTCTAACTTGCTTTTACTATCAAAAAACTTTTTCACCATAGCACTCCATTCTATGTCCCGACATTTACATTTAACCTACTGTCATCCAAGTTTCGATATCTACATTAATGAATTATTTAATCTTATTTATATTTTTGCTTATTATATCATACCCTTCTTTATAACACAAATTTTTTATTTCTTCTCTATAAATTCCTTTATCGCTTTATATGACCTAACCTCTAACTCATATTCTTCTATTGGAATTTCATTAATCTCGTACCTCTTCTTCTTAGCAATATCCGTTATTATAGCTTCTGCCCACCAAGGATTTTTCACAAAAACTGGTCCCAATGCATTTGTAAAAATTAAATTTTTAGCTCTTGCTCCTTCTGCCCCAGCTCCATTATTTCCAAACCCATATTTTATTTCGCCTAACCTGTGACCTTCCATAACCTCAAAATTCAATGTACTAATTTGGGAACCTATTATTTCTTGCCCATTTTCATCTATTGAAAAATAAATATCATCGCCAATTATTCTTTTTCTTTCCGTACAATACATTTCTAATAAATCTAAACCTTTTATAGTTTCGTTATTAACTGTTTTTATTTCTTTAGAAAACAAGCTTCCTGTAGTTCCAATAGCTAAAATATATTTTCCACTAATAATAAAATCTTCTATCTTTTTTATATCCACTGCTAATCTTTCAATTAATTTCCTTATTACCCTCAGTTCTCCAGGTGAAAATAATAACATATCCGCATTTTCAAAATCAATTTCTTCTTTAACACTTGTTATCTTTGTAATATTAAGCGTGCATCCCAACCTCTCAGCTATCTTTCCCAATGCAAGTATATTAGCTTTATCCCCATGTAAATTCAACATATCTGGATACATCCAGTATAAACTTATATTATTATTCAAATTTTTCACTCCTCACTTACTGCAACCGTTGTTTGAAAATACTTCTTAATCTCTTTGTACGGCTTCATTCCAGTTATTATATAAATATTGTTAGTTTCTATATTTTTTATTTGTTCCATCACTTTAGAAATGTCATCCACATCCATTATTACTAATTTATGCTTGTCCACACCAGCATAAACTAACCTATTTGCAGTATCATACGATACCGTTTTTGAAAAAATTACATATTTTTCAACTTCACTTTGCACAATTTCATTCAAATCGCAATCAAAAAAATAAAAAGTGTTTGTGTATGCTGGCGGAAAATCCTTAATCACAAATAAGCCTATAAATATTGCTTTTACAGTTTTATCTAACCTTATTGTATCTAAGGCATTTTGAAGGGTCTCCGGATTTTCTTGCTTCATTCTAAAATATTTTATTTCTTTGCCATTATAATGTATTTCTTCTCTTCTATGCAACGGATTTACGAATGACTCAATCGCTTTTTTTAGTTCCAACTCATCTATCCCTAATTTTTTACAAACGGCTATATCTAGTGCATAATTATATATATAATAAGGCAAAGTATACTGCACATTATATTGTATGCCATCACAAGTAATAATATTATTGTCGAAATCTATATCTTTAATAACTACATCGGGCGATTCTTGTGATTTGAAATCGCATTCCGTACACTTAAACTTGCCCATATTACTTAAATTATAATTCCAAAACCTTATCTTTGCAGCACATTTTGGGCACGGCATAGTAGTGTTGAAGAAATTCTCTACCTTAGTACTTGTATGTGCATTATTTCCTACACTATAATAAATAGCTCTTCCTGCATTTTGCTCTAAGCCTTTGCTACGTGGTTCTTCATTATTTAAAAATACTGTCATCTCATTATTTATTATACTATTTATTTTCCTATAAATAAAATCTGGATCTCCATTCCTTTGCACCTGATCAGTAGATATGTTCGTTATGCATAAGTTTTTCGCAGGCAATTGCTCATGTACTTTTTGAATACTTCTTTCGTCTATTTCTAATACTAAAAATTCTTTATTAAATTTCCCAAATATATTAGAATTTTTAATTAAAGTAGTGGCAACGCCACCGAAGCATATTTGCACCTTCAATATTTGTAGCAACCCTTTTTTTAGCCACATCTATTGAATATGCTATTAAATTTGTAGCACTTGTTTTGCCATTACTGCCAGTTATAAATACTACTTTATCATATTGAATATTCGTAAACCTTTTAATAAAAGCTTCGTCAAGTTTCATTGCAATCTTTCCAGCAATCATACTTCCACCATTTTTTCTAATCAATGGCACAATAAAACTAATAAACTTGCAAATCCATAATACTAACAAAAATTTTATTTTTTTCATATAAATTAATATTCCTTCCAATAAATCATTTCAACAGTCTCATATCTGGTACGAAAAGATTTAGATTAAATGCTAAAAAAACTAGTAAAAAATCTTGAAACTATACATGTTGTATGTTGAAAGATTTTTTACAACGCTTGACAACGCATTTTGCTAAATATCAAGCACTTCAGCCGCTTTAATGATGCGACGTTCCTTAGTTCCATCCGTACAAGTTATTAATGTAACCTCTCTTCTTCCGTTTGTTAATTGACTAGTTGGTGCAACATCTGATACATTCACTATGTAATGGCTATATACTTTATATTCTAAAGTTTGTCCCGTTAAATCTGTAACTTTTATTATATCTCCATTTGCTAATTTATATAAATTACTAAAAGCTCGTGTGTTACTCATATTATGTCCCGCTATACAAAAGTTTCCTACTTCATTTGGATTTGGTCCCCAAAACTTTGCAACAGATATTTTCAATGTTTCGTCAGTAGTTTTTGAAAGAATTGGATAATCCAAGTTTATTTTAGGTATTTGTAAAATTCCTACCATATTATATACTTTTCCATTTTTAGCTGTATATGTACTTGGTATTTTGGCTTGTGGAGGTTCCTGTGGTAAATTATCTGCCATTAAGTCATTTTGTGTTGATTGAGCATCGTCAGCATCTAGAAAAACTACCATTGCTTCTTCTTGTGAAACTGTTGTGTTATCTGTCGTTCCATTTGAATCAGACATAAATGTTACTATATCTCGTGCTAACATTTCATCTTGAAATCCTTGGTATGCCCCATAAACATAATATGAAATTAATACACATATAGCAAAAACTGATACTATCAAATATATCTTAAGCAAGAATCTTTCTCGCTTAAGCTCTGGTGTTAAATATATTTTTCGCGATATTAACAGTTGGTTCACAATGTCCACTCCTTCCAAATAGAAATCTATTTTCATTATACCATTTGTTTAAAAAAAAGAAAAGAGTTTTTACACAAAAACTCTTCTTTAAAAATTTTCCAATTTTATTCATATACATAACACGTTAAATTTTGTCTACCAAACTGTATACATTCATTATATGTTGACATATACACGTCTATTCTATTATTACTTATGGCTCCGCCTCTATCTTCAACTATAAACCATCCACCATTTGGTTTGTTTGCAAAATATGGTATATAAACAATCGTTCCAATTTTATACCCTTTTCCTGCTGCTATCGTACACCATGCTGCTGTTTTTTTGCCAGATGCTGTCACCCCATACCCTGAAGAACTTGGTGATTTCCCACATGTTGAATTTGTATATGCTGAAGTATTCATAGTAACTACTTTTGGTGTTTTCCCTATTACTTGAGCTGCTAAGCTATTCCCAGAAATATTTCCAGTTCTTGGTGCTGAATCTCTCGAAGTTATTTTGTTAGAAATAACTTGAACTATTTGATTAACTGGGTTTTTAAGAATTATTTCTGAAATTTCTTCCCTTGAAACTTCTACATCGTTTTTATATTTTACTTTATAAGTAGTTTCTTTTAAGCCATCTTGACCTTTTTGTAGAATCATATTTGTTGCTTTTTCACTAGTCCCTACAGCATCTTTTCTAATCGTTTCAAATGGAATTTTTTCTTGTACAGTTTCAATTTTTTCTACTATATTAGCATATGCTTGTTGTAAGCTTTGAGTACTTACCTCTGGTTGATCTTCGGCTACTGTTTGAACTACATCAGATGATTTGCAAATTGTTATTTTTTTGTCTGGTGTTAAACTATCTTCCAACCCTGGAATTACCGTTTCGTCTGGTTCTAATACAATATTAGCTTCCTCTAATATATCCGCTATTTTTGTTTTTGTAGTAAAAATGTTTATTTCTGAATCGTTTGAAAATTGTACTTTAACTACTGATATTTGTGCATCTCTTCCTAAAACTATATACGTACAGCAAGAAACCAATATTACAACTATAATTGCTATCCTAACAAACATTAAGAGAGCAGGTTTATTTTTACTCATTTTTTTATACTTCATCCTTTCAAGTATGAACTGATTTTGTGTACATCCCTAAGCGTTTAGTCTTTTTATTTATAAAACCCTTACATCCGTAAGTATAACATAGATTTTATGAAATGTCAAATTCTTTAGTCATTAAATTATATTCTGGTTGTCCTTAGAATATGATACTATTTAGCTGATTTTATCTAAAATGTTCGCTGGCGATGGTTAATATATATTTTTAAAAAACTCCTCCAAGCCTCCGAAGACTCCTTGGGCCTCAAAGGGCTGTCGTTCGCTTTTTAAAAATATATATTAACCATCGCCAGCTATTTTGATAAAAAAGCATTAAACGAGATTTTTTAAAAATTTTTCTTGCAATTTTTCTTGCAATTATAGGGTTTATGTGGTAGAATATTCCATAGTAATTTTTAAAAATAAAAATGTAAGTAATACAAAACTTGTGAGAATGCGAGGAGGTGCAATTATGCCAAATATTAAATCTGCAATAAAAAGAGTGAATATTATCGAAAAGAAAACTTTACAAAATAATATGATTAAATCTAGTTACAAAACATCTGTTAAAAAATTTGAAGAAGCTGTTGTAGCTGGTAAAAAAGATGTACAAGTTCTTTTAACTGATGCTATTAAAAAAGTGGATCAAGCTTGTACAAAAGGTATTATAAAGAAAAATACTGCTTCAAGAAAGAAGTCAGCTTTGACAAAAAAATTTAATGCGATGAAGAAGTAAAATAATGAGTCCATAAAAAAGGTCTATAGCCTCTGTATGCACGGCTTAGACCTTTTACGTATTCTCCATCGAAAAAATAAATTTACGCAAAACTATTTACACTCCCGTATAATAAATTTATATTACTCTCTCCCCATCTTTACAAATTAATTTTTTTTTAAAATTATCATGTAGTTCATTTATTTTCGACAAAATTCCTTCTTCTTCTTCTATCAATTGTTTTTCTCTCACTAACCATAATATTTTATTAATTTGATCTTCAAAATATCCATTCGCATTCTTCTCATCCTCTATTCTCCCGCCTAAAGTTGCATATTTGGCGTTTTGAAACCTTCCAGTTCCTATATCTCTACTATCATATATCTTTACTGGTTGACTTGGAACCCTCCCTCTCTTGTATACTTCAACAGCACTTACTATCCCTGACCTCTCTATTACATCTATGGTATTAGGCATTTCATTATAGGTTTCATAAAAATGTTCTTGAGTTACTAGTCTTCCCCAACCTCTTGTTGTAACCTGACATTCATATCTTTCTATTAGGGACATCAAACAATTTAATTCGTTCACTGCCATCCCTCTTATAATTACTTCGTATCCTTGCATCTTCGATTTTATTGTTTCTAATATTCTTGCAGTTCTTCCAGTCCCTTCAAAAATAATATTATATCCTTCTCTCATAGCTGTTTCAAATAAAGAACTTGTCCATGTATTACTTTCTTCATCTGTTATTTTTGTATAATACTGTGGATATAATTTAGCTATTTCATCTACTTTTGGATGAAATGGCTTTATATCATCACTATTTATTATTACAACATTGTTATTTAAAAATTGTTCTTGTCCGAAAGCGTTTAGCCCTGTTTTACCAGATGCTGGAGGTGCAATATCAATGATAGCTTTTGGTTTCTCTACTGGAAACCTATCATATAACATTAATTTTTTAATTTCTTCCCCTATTTTTATATGCTTTTGTTCAGATAATTTATATCTTTTTATTATTTTTTCTAAACTCTCTCCCATATTTCTTAAGCTCCTTCATACTTTTTCTTTACTTCTGGTCCGTATACACTTATTATTTTATCTATAATTTCTTCATCACAAGAATATAGCTTTTCTCTTTCTTTTAATAAACTTTTCATTTTCTCGTCATTAACTGTATATCCTTCTCCAAAAACAATGGCTATTTTAGCAGCCAATATTTCTACAGCAACTTCTAATTTTGTATTAATGCTCATTGTTAGTTCTTCCATTTTACAATCTCCTATATTTTATATTTTGAAATTATCTTATCACAAAATATCTTCCTATGCAAGAAAACATAAACTAAAATAAATTCAGACGTTACTATTTAACACTTTAGCCTAAAATTTCCGCCTCTGGAGTATAGTATAGCTTTTAAAAAGGCTCCTCCAAGCCTCCGGAGACTCCATGGGCCTCAAAGGGCTGTCGTTCACCTTTTTAAAAGCTATACTATACTTCAGAGGCTACTTTGCTGAAAAGTGTTAAACAGTAACATTCAAACAATCGCATAAAAAATGTCTGATTGAGGATGACTCAAATAAGACAATATAGTTTCATTTGAATTAGTCCCCAATCAGACAGTTCAAGTCTCCAATAGACACCTTTTTTATTTAATTTATAATATTATACAAATCAAGCCGCCAGAACCTTCGTTAATAATCCTTTCCAAT